>JAGCTY010000048.1 GCA_017963105.1 Lentisphaeria bacterium | reverse complement strand
GCGATCGTGGAGTCCCTGAAGAAGAAATCGAACCCGAAGATCAGCATCGAGGTCATCCATTCGGACGTCGGCGCCATCACGGAAAACGACGTGATGCTCGCCAGCAGCGCCAACGCCATCATCCTCGGCTTCCACGTGCGCGTCAACCCCGGCGTGAACGACCTGGCCAAGAAGGAACACGTCGAAATCCGCCTCTACAGCATCATCTACGAGCTGCTGGAGGACATCGACGACGCGCTGGCCGGACGTCTGGAGCCCGAAAAGCACGAAAAGGAGCTCGCCACCGTCCGTATCCAGAAGATCTACCACCTCTCCAACGGGTCCGACATCTGCGGCTGCATCGTCGAAAAAGGCACCGCGAAGGTCGGCGCCAAGGCCAGGGTCTTCCGCGGCAAGGAACTCCTGTTCAACGGCGAGGTCCGTTCCCTCCGCCACCTCAAGGACGACGTCCGCGAGGTCCGCGCCGGCATGGAATGCGGCATCCGTCTGGACAACTTCGCGGATTTCGACGTGGGCGACACCATCCAGCTCTACGAAATCGAACTGAAGAAACAAACTCTGTAAGCTCAGGAGGCGCATCATGCCTCGAAACAATAAGAAACACCCGGTCGCATCCGTCGACCGCCTCGTCCGCGTCAACGAGCTGCTCAAACGCGTGCTCGCCGACCTCATGGAGACGCTCGGGTTCAACGAAGAACAGGGCCGGATCATCTCCATCACGCGCGTGGACTGCGCCTCCAACCTCAAGACCGCCGCCGTGTACGTCAGCATCCTCGGCGCGAAAAATGAGGAGGAGGAGGCACGCATCGTCCGCCGCCTGATCGAACGCAAATCCGAAATCCAGTCGCTCATGTCGAAGGAGGTCGTCCTCAAGTACACGCCCGTCCTGCATTTCGTGCTCGACCATTCCGTCGCCGACGGGGACCGCGTGCTCGATCTGCTCCGGCACATGGAGGACGAAAATGCCGGAGACTGATTTCGCCGGCATGGCGGCCGCGCTGGAAGCCGTCCGCGACAATCCCGCCCCGGTCCTCGTGGTCACCCACGAATGGCCGGACGGCGATGCGGTCGGCTCCGCGTGCGGACTCTGCACTCTGCTGCGGGACAACGGATTCCGCGCAGAGTTTTTTCTTGCGCCCCAGATGCCGGACTGCTACCGTCCGTTCCTGCCGTTCCCGCCCGCCGAGTTCACGGCGGAGGAGATCAACACGAAGTTCTCGCTGGTTCTGAACGCGGACGCGTCCACGGTGAAGCGGATGCAGCTCGGCCCGGCGGAATTCGCGTCCGTCACCATCCCGGTCATCACGTTCGACCATCACCCGGACGACGAGATGTTCGGCACGCTGACCTGTCTGGACCCGGAATCCAGCTCGACGGCCGAGCTGATCTACTACTTCGCGGTCTCGCAGGGCTGGAAGATATCCCCGCTCTCCGCGACCTTCCTGCTGCTCGGAGTCGTGACCGACACCGGCTGCTTCAAGTTCACGAACACCAGCGCGAAATCGCACCGGGCGGCCGCCGCCCTGCTGGAGCTCGGCGCCGACCATGAGCGCATCGTCAACGAGGTGTACTTCTCGAAGCCGCTGAACATGGTCCGCTTCGAAAGCGAACTTTTCTCCGGCATTCAGACCGCATTCGACGGCAAGTTCGCCTGGATCTCCGTCCCGCGCGAACTGCTCGACAAGTACGACGTGAATCTGCGGAACACCGAACAGCTGATCGAGCTGGTACGCGGCATTCAGGGCGTGGTGGTCGCCGCGCTCGTCAAGCCGACGTCCAACCCCGGCATCTACCGCGTCTCCATGCGCTCGAAAGACCCGGAAATCTCCGTCGGGCGTATCGCGCGCGGACTGAAGGGCGGCGGGCACGAAATGGCCGCCGGATGCTCGATCTTCGCAAAAAACCAGGCGGAGGCCGCCGAGGTGCTGCTCCGCCATGTCAGGAAAGAATTGAACCATGAAATATGACCCCAAACGCCACAGGCTGCCGCCCTTCACCCAGAACGGCATCCTCCTCGTCAACAAGCCGAAAGGATGGACCAGCCACGACGTCGTCGGGTTCTTCCGCGCGCGCTTCAATGCCGTGAAGGTGGGCCACTGCGGCACGCTCGACCCCGCCGCCACCGGTCTGCTCGTCGTCGTGTTCGGCAAGTTCACGAAGTTCAGCCAGAAGTTCTCCGGCGAGGACAAGGTCTACGAGGGGACCGCGCTCCTCGGCACGCGCACCGACTCGCAGGATATGGACGGCACGGTCCTCAGCACGGCCGACACGTCGAACCTCACGATCGAACAGGTCCGCGAGGCGTTCCTGAAGTTCCAGGGCGACATCATGCAGACGCCGCCGATGGTGTCCGCGGTAAAGCACAACGGTGAACGCCTGTACGACCTCGCGCGCAAAGGCGTCGAGGTCCAGCGCGAACCGAAGCCCATCACGATCCATTCCATCACGTTCAGGAAGTTCGACCTCCCGTACGTCGATTTCGAGGTCGCATGCTCCAAGGGGACCTACATCCGCACCCTCTGCGCGGACGTCGGCGACGTGCTCGGATGCGGCGCGGCGCTCTACCGGCTGAACCGCCTCAGAAGCGGCGATTTCGAGCTGAAGGACGCAGTGGACATTGAGACGGTCAAGACCTGGGAGCAGGAGGAACTGAAGGCCGCCATCAACGATTTTCTCTTCAACAAACTCTCAAAAATGCCCAAGTTCGCATTTTGACTTTGACGATTTTTCTTTTCTTTTTCAGGGGGACGAACCATGCTTTATCTGAACAACGCCCAGCATGAACGATTCGACAAGGCGCTGGCCGACTACGCGGAGGGCCGCCCGCGCGGATGTTTCGAGCTCAATGAGGCCGCGCAGGCCATCGCCGACGGCATCCCGTGCGACGCGGGACAGGAAAAGGACCTGCTCGAACGCGTCCGCACCATGCTGAAGGACGACCACCGCGTGTTCGAGCAGGACGGGCACTGCGCCCTCCGCACGAAGTTCTTCAACGGCGCGCGCTTCAAGATCGCCCCTTCCGATTTCGAGCTTACGAACGGCATTCTGCTGCCGGGCGACCGCTTCGAGGCGTTCAACCCGTGCGAGCTCGCTTCCGATGAATTCGAGCTCTACACGCCCGGCGCGAAGAATCCCGTCGAGCTGACCGCTGTCCGCAGCGACTTCGGCAAGCTCGCGCCCTACTACCTTCTGCTCGGACACGGCGGCATGATCGACGCTTTCGCGGCGGAATCCCATGACAACTATCTGCGGATGCGCTCCGCGAAGAACATCCGGAACGCCGTGCTCGAAGTCCCGGCATTCGACCTGAGCGCGTTCTACATGCAGACCAATTTCCGGCCCGGCGACTTCCTCGTCGTCACGGTCGAAGACGCCGAACACGGCAGATTCTCCCTCGAATACCGGCCCGCCGAGCTTGACGCGTCCAGCGCGGACAAGATCGACTGGATCGAACAGTTCGAGGCGGCGCTGATCGACGTCTGGCACCGCAACTACGACTACATCACCATCACCGAACAGCTCGCCGCCGGGTTCTTCCGCGCGTACTGCGACGGAAACGACCTCCTCGCGCATCCGCGCGTGTCGTTCGACGAGTTCCACCGGAACATGATCGAGGTCACTTTGAGCAACCAGGACGGCGAGACCATGATCGTGCCGCTCGACGAAACGAACGAGCCCGGAGCCGATGCCCATACGGCGCACGACGAACACGACCATGAGCACGAGCATGGACATGAACACGCTCATGGCGGTTCCTGTTCCTGCGGGCATCACGACGGCCATGGCGAGCACGACGTCATGCACGGGGAACACCGCGACGGCACGCCGCGGGACGGCGATCCGGTCCCCGGTCTCTCCGCGAGCGATTTCTCCGCCTCGTCCGGGCACCTTGATTCGCTGGACGCGATCCTGTCCGACGTGAACGCCCCCATCGGCTTCATCGAGCTTTACGCGTTCACGCTCGACGCCATCGCGAACGGTGTGGACTTCAATTCCTACCGCGCGTCCATCCTCGGCCTCATCGAGCACGATTTCGCCGACGACACGCAGGAGGTCGCGTTCCTGAATTTCCTCGATGAGAACTGGGAAGCCTGCAACGAAATCTACCACCCCGGCGAAGACGAGGCGAAAGCACCGTTCCGCGCCCGCCTGATCGAACTCGACAACGCCCGCATCGCCATGACGCGCGCCGTCCTCTCCGGCGCGGACGAAAACCGGATCAAGCGGTTCGTCCCGCGCCTGAAACACTTCCACCGCGCCGTCATCGACACGCTCGCGCTGCTGAACAACCAGGCGGACCTGCCGGAAGGCCCCGAACTCGAGGCATTCGAACAGCGCATCGAGGACATCGAGGACGAGTGGGACGCAATCGAGGCGGATTTCGAGAACTGAGCGGAACATGGCCGGCACCGTACTCTGGACAGGCGAAGGGATCAGCCTCGCCATCGGGACGCAAGTCCTGCTCGACGACGCGAAGATATCCATTCACGCGGACGAACGCGTCGCGCTCGTCGGAAGAAATGGCAGCGGCAAATCCACCTTCATGCGCATCGTGGCGGGCACGGAACAGCCCGCGACGGGCGAGATCACATGCGCGCGCGGCCTCCGCATCACCTGCATGGAGCAGGACTGCACGCGCTATCACGACGTCTCCGTCCGCGACGCCATCGCCGAGGGACTGGCGTACTTCAACGACATCCACCGGCAGCTCGACGCCCTGCGGCCGGGTTCCTCCGAACAGGAAAAGCTCGAACGCATCCTCACGCTCCACGACGCCTGGGACCCCGGACGCAAGATCGAGATCGTGGCGCAGAAACTGAACCTGCCGCCGCGCGATTCCCTCTGCGGCGCGCTCTCCGGCGGCGAACTCCGCAAGGTCATGCTCGCGCGCGCCATCGCCGCGGAACCCGACCTGCTCCTGCTCGACGAGCCGACCAACCACCTCGACATCGGCGCGATCACGTGGATGGAGGATTTCCTGGCGGACTACCGCGGCACCTGTCTCTTCGTCACGCACGACCGGTGTTTCCTGGACCGCATCGCCACACGCATCGTGGAGCTGGACCACGGCAAATTCTACTCCTGCGACGGGTCCTACGCCGATTTCCTGGCCGCGAAGGCCGCACGCGAATACCGCGAGGACCAGGCGGAGTACAAACGCCAGAGCTTCCTGCGGCGCGAGATCGAATGGGTGCGGCGTTCCCCGAAGGCGCGCCTCCGCCGCAATCTCGGCCGCATCAAACGCTACGAGGAGACCGCCGCACAATCCGCGCCCGACCGCATCGGCAGCATGGAGCTCATCATCCCGAAGGCAGGCCGCCTCGGCAACCAGGTCGTGCGGATCGAAAACGTAAGCCACGCCATGGGCGGGAAACCGCTCATCCGCGATTTCTCGTTCGAGTTCGAGGCCGGCCAGCGCATCGGCATCGTGGGACCGAACGGCGCGGGCAAGACCACGCTATTGAAGCTCATCACGCAGCAGCTTACGCCCGACAAGGGAAAAATCGAGGTCGCGCCGACCGTCGTCTTCAACTACATCGGGCAGGCACACCTGGAGCTGAACCCGAACCATACCGTGCTGGAGGAGATCGGCGAGGGGCACGAGTTCATCAACCTCGGCGACGAACGCGTCTCCATCCGCGGCTATCTGCGGCGGTTCCTCTTCGAGGACGACCGCGTGAACACCCGCATCGACCGGCTCTCCGGCGGCGAACGCGCCCGCATCGCGCTCGCGAAGATCCTCAAGTCCGGCGGCAGTTTCCTGATCCTCGACGAACCGACCAACGACCTGGACCTTCCGTCGATGCGCGTGCTGGAGGAGGCCCTCGTCGGGTATTCCGGCTGCCTCGCCGTCGTGAGCCACGACCGTTATTTCCTGAACCGCGTCTGCACGCACATCATCGCGTTCGAGCCGGACGGGCATCTCTTCGCCGGACCGGGCGACTACGACTACTATCTCGAACACCGCGCTTCGGTGAGGCAGGCCGCGGCCGCGCCCGCCCCGAAAAAGGACGCGCCGCCGCCGAGGCCGAAATCCCCGCCGAAAAAGCTTTCCTACAAGGAGGAACGCGAACTGGCGGAGCTCGAGCCGGAGATCGAACGGCTGGAGGTGCGCGTTTCCGAGATCGAGGCCATCTTCTCCGAACCGGATTTCTTCGCGAACCACGGTTCGGAATCCGCCGCGCTTCAGAATGAGCTGAACACGCTCCGGGCGAAGATCGACGGGTTGTACGCCCGCTGGGACGAGCTCGAACAGAAGAAACAGGCGCTCCAGTCCTGAACCGGGCATAAAACACGGGGGCAGACATGGGCAGAAGTTTCGCAGACAAGCTCGCGCGCCGCCAGCTCTATAGCCACGTCCCCGAGGTGGAAGACGGCGCCGGCCTGCCCGATTACCTCGCCGCGCATTTCAGCCGGTTCGACCGCGCGGGCTGGATCCGGGCGATCGAAACCGGTCTCGTGACCGTGAACGACCGCCCCGCCCTCCCCGGCGCGACCGTGAAGCGCCACGACCGCGTGGGGTATTTCCCGCCGGAAATGCCCGAACCGGACGCCGAGCTGCAATACCGCGTGCTCCACGAGGACGGCGACCTGCTGGTCATCGACAAGCCCGGGAACCTGTGCATGCACCCGACCGGGCCGTTCTTCCGCCACACGCTCTGGCACCTCGTCGGCAGCAGGTACGGCGAAATCCGATTCGTTCACCGGCTCGACCGCGAGACCTCCGGACTGGTCATCGCCGCACGCACGCGCCGGGCGGCCGCCGCCATGGACAACGGCAACACGCCCGTCCACAAGGAATACCTCGCGCTCGTGACCGGCGACTTCCGCGGACGCGTCCATGCGGAGGGGATCCTCGTTCACGACCGGTCCAGCGCGGTCCGCAAGAAAAAACGGTTTGTTTTCGCGGATTCGCCGGATGCCGATGCCACACGCCTCGACCCGACCGCCGAAACGGCCGTCACCGACCTCATCGAGGAATCGCACGCGCCGTCGGACATGACGCTGGTCCGCGCCGTCCTCGGGACCGGCCGACAGCACCAGGTGCGCGCCACGCTGTATTCGCTCGGGTTCCCGCTCGCCGGGGACAAGCTCTACGGCCCGGACGAACGCCTGTTCCTGAAGATCAAATCACAATCTCTGACCGGAGACGACCTCGCGAAACTCCGGTTCGCCCGCCAGGCGCTGCACGCAGCCGTGCTGGAGTTCCGCCATCCGTTCACCGGGGAAAACCTCCGCTTCGAATCGCCGTTTCCCCGCACGGAATTCCAGTTCTGAGTTTTCCGCGCAGGCCGGATTCGCACAAAAATCGCGGTGTAAACGGCTTTTTTCCGTCTTCGCGACTTGAAAAACGCGATCACCGGGCTATCTTTATGGAAAGAAAGAATCGCATCCGCCGATTCTCAAAGGAAAGCGAATGAACCCGTCAACACCAAAGAAACCGAAGACCGCCGTCCTGATCCCCTGCTACAATGAGGCACGGACGATCGCCAAGACCGTTTCCGACTTCAGGGCCGCCCTGCCGGACGCAAGGATCTACGTGTTCGACAACGCCAGCACGGACGATTCCGCGGCGCTGGCCCGTGCGGCCGGCGCAAACGTCATATCCGTGCCGAGACGTGGCAAGGGAAACGTCGTCCGGGCCATGTTCCGCGAGGTGGACGCCGACGTCTATGTCCTGGTCGACGGGGACGACACCTACCCGGCGGGGGAAGTCGACAAGCTGATCCGGCCCATTCTGGAGCGCAGGGCGGACATGGTGGCGGGAGACCGGCTCTCGACTACGTACCACGCGGAGAATACGCGCCCCGGCCACTCTTTCGGAAACGCGCTCGTGTGCTTTCTCGTCAGCTATCTGTGGGACAAGAAAGTCAGGGACGTCATGACGGGCTACCGGGCGTTTTCCCGCGGCTTCGTGAAGAACTGTCCGGTGATGTCGCAGGGTTTCGAGATCGAAACGGAGATCACGCTGCACGCCCTCGACAAGAGATTTTCCATCCTTGAGGTCCCCGTTACGTACCGGAACCGTCCGTCGGGAAGCCATTCCAAGCTCAAGACGTTCCAGGACGGGTTCAAGATCCTGGGGGTCATCTTCAACATGTTCCGCATCTACAGGCCCCTGCCGTTCTTCGGATTCCTGGGGTCCGTCTTTCTGCTGACCGGCGGCATCTTCCTGACGCCGGTCTTCCTCGATTATTTCCGTACGGGACTTGTCCCGCGGTTCCCGACGCTGATCTTTTCGACGTTCCTCCTGCTGACGGGAATGCTCTCCTGGGTCATGGCGCTGGTCCTGGACGCCATAAAAAAGATGTCGGACCAGGAATATGAACTCAGAATCATGGACAACAGCGAAAGCATCGAGAACAGGCGGCCGGAAACAAAGCAGGAATAACGGCCCCGGCGCCGCCCCTCGGCCGTGACGGCTGCCGCCCCTCGGAGCAGGAAGCATCCGAATGAACGCCGACCGCGGCGACAGCGCAAGAGGTTCCTCCGACCGGGGACCCGGAGGGCGCGTTCCTCCGCCGAAATGCGCCGAGCCTCATTTTTTTCGAACTTTTTTCCTGTTTCAGCTTGCTTTTTTTGAAACCGGGGTGTATATTAAATTCCATGCAAGAAATTGCGGGGGCGTAGCTCAATTGGTTAGAGCGCCACCCTGTCACGGTGGATGTTGAGGGTTCGAGTCCCTTCGTCCTCGCCATTTTTGTATCCACACAATACAAAATGGCGTTTTTTTATGTCTTGAATCCGTGCCGTCGCGAAGTACGGCACAACCGCAGTGGAGGCACTGCCTTCCCGGGGGGCGCATGGAAAAGATTCTTCAACATTTCATCGGCTATCTGACGGCCGAACGCGGCCTCAGCCGGAATTCCACCTCCGCGTATTCCTCCGACCTCGAAGACTATGTCCACTGGCTTCACGCGCAGGGGATCGAATCGTTCGACGCCGCCGGACGCGACGCCATCATCGACTACTTGGAATACTGCCGCGACGAACGCGGGCTGGAGACAGTCAGCATCGCGCGCCGTCTGGTCGCGATCAAGATACTGTACCGGTATCTCTTCCGCGAACGCCTGATCGCCGCGGACGTGACGGACGTGATGGATTCGCCGAAATTCTGGCGCATCCTGCCGGATTTCCTGAGCGTAGCCGAAGTCGACGCCCTGCTCAACGCGTTTCCCGTGCGGGCGCAGGAGCCGCTCACCATCCGCAACCGCTGCATCCTGGAGCTGCTGTATTCCTGCGGGCTCCGCGTCAGCGAATGCGTGAACCTCCGGTTCGGCGCGGTCCGGTTCGACGAACGCACCATCCGCGTGCTCGGCAAGGGATCGAAGGAACGCATCGTACCGATGGGCGACGCGGCGATCCGCCAGCTGAAACGCTACCTGGAGAAGGCGCGTCCCGAACTGGCCGGGGACGGCGCGGCGCCGCAGCTTTTCCTGTCCAACCACGGCAAGAAGCTCAACCGTGAACGCGTCTGGATGATCGTGAAGGAGGCGGCGCGCCTCGCCGGGATTTCCAAGAACATCCATCCGCACACGCTGCGGCATTCCTTCGCGAGCCATCTGCTCGAAAACGGGGCCGACCTGCGCGTGATCCAGGAGATGCTCGGGCACGCCGACATCAGCACCACGCAGATCTATACGCACGTCGACGAGAACCGCCTGCTCGGCGTATTCAACAAGTTCCATCCGAGGGCATGAGCGTCCATGAAGCTGAAGGAACTCCTCAACACCCCCATCCGGCGCATGGTCGCCCGCAACATCGCGCTGTCGCTCGTCGTCGGCATCTGCCTGCTTTACGTGGCGCTGCGCGACGGCCGCAGGATGCACAGCGAAACCGTCATGTTCTCCACCATGAGCACGTTCGGGACGGTCAGCCTGGCCCATCAGGAGAAAATGACCGTGAGCAACGCGCTGACCGCGGCGCACGAGGCGGTGCGCGAGGTGGAGAAGACCTGCAACATCTTCGACCCGGAAAGCGAGCTTTCCAAACTTAACGCGACCGCGGCGGACGAACCGTTCGCCTGTTCGGATCTACTTTGGGACGTGCTCGCGCAGGCACGGGCGTTCTGGCGCGATTCCGGGGGCGTCTTCGACGTGACGATCGACCCGCTGATGAAACTGTGGGGATTCCACAGCAAACGCGAAACGCTGCCGTCCGCGGAGGAAATCGCCGAAGCGAAACGCCTTACCGGGCTCGACAAGGTCGTGTTCGACGACGAAAAGCATACCGTGAAGTTCACCGTGCCCGGCATGTCGATCAACCTGGGCGGCATCGCCAAGGGCTACGCGCTCGACCGCGCCGCCGACGCCGTCCGCGCGCTCGGCGTGAAAGTCGGCTGGATCGAGATCGGCGGGAACATCCTGGCGCTGCCGAAGAAATCCGGCGGCGGCAAGTACGCGGCGGGCATCCGGAACCCATTCCATAAGGACGACATCCTCGGCAGGACCACGCTCGGCGACGCCGCGATCAGCACCAGCGGCAACTACGAGCGCTACGTGGTCATCGACGGGAAGCAGTACACGCACATCATCAATCCCGCGACCGGGCTGCCTGTGTCCGGCATGGACTCCGTATCCGTGATCGCGCCGACCGGTGTGGCCAGCGATGCGCTGTCGACCTCGATCTTCATCGCGGGGCCGGACGCCGTGGCTGGCTGGACGAAGAAATTCCCCGGCCTTCGCGTGCTGATCGTCCGCGGCCCGGCGGACAAGCCGGAAGTGCTGAAATACGGCAAAGGCTGGGGCGACGTTCCGTCGGCCCTCCCGCCGCAGTGATCCCGGCCGGAAAAGCCCGGGATTCGGTTTTCTCATCCGCGAGGCGACAGCCGCATCCGCAAGGCAATCGTCTTTTCTGCGGAGCGGAACCGGACGGCGCAACCCATCCCGGCGCAGACCGACGACGCGCCGGAACCGGAACGACGGTCAGCGGCGAAGAGAGTTGATCGTGTCGACGATGCGCTGCGGGGCGGAAACCCCTTCCATGCGGATTTCCGTTCCGGCCGTGGCGGCGGTCCCGATGGAGATATCGCCGATGCTGAGGATCCTCTGCCAGAAAGTCTGGGCGAGGTTGGCCTCCCGCATGTCCTTGATCCAGATCTCGTGCCGGGTCCTGGCGATCCAGCCCTGCGTCACCACGATCCTCAGGTTCGTGATCTGGTAGCTTGTGAAATGCAGTTTGAACCAGATGACCGACAGGATGACAATGCCGATCAGGACAGGAGCCGTAATCACCCCCAGGACGCTCCACCAGATGTAGTTTTTCAGGCTGGGATGGCAGAGCAGGATCGTTTCTTCCTGTTCGATCACGCTGGCCGGGCAGCAGCCGGACGCGCCGCCGGACAGCGGAGCTCCGCAATGGGGACATGCGGCTGCCCGTTTGGAAACCGGGGCGAAGCAGTCCGGGCACGGCATCAGGTTCGGATTCTGAACAACGAACTCGGCACCGCACTTCGAACACGTCATCGTCCGGCCGACACCGGACGGATCAGCATCATTGAGGGTTCCGCATTTCGGGCATGAGATTTCCATTTCACGGTCTCCTTACCGTTTTTTTTAATACAATAGCATGTTTTTCCGCGATGTCAAGCCGGAAAACCATTTTTCGATAACGATTTAGAATGAGCGGGAAGGACCGTCGGCGGGCGTCAGGGGCGTGCGGAGGCGAGTCTGCCGCGGATGCTTTTTTTCGTCCGCACGAACCGCATGAGCATGGCCAGGTACTGCACGGCCACGCGGCCGGAAAGCTTGCTTTCGCCGTGTTTGCGCATGGCGAACGTGATCGGATGCTCCGCGACCCTGTCGCGTCCCGTGAGCGAGAGCAGGAACGCCAGTTCGAGCATGATCTTGAATCCTTCGGGCGAAAGGCAGGACTTCACGCGGTCGAAGGCTTCCCGGCGGATCGCGAAAAAACCGGACATCGGATCCTTCAGCGTGACCCCGAGCACGAGACGGGCAGCGGACGCCGCGCCGCCGCTGCACAGCACGCGGAAGGGATTCCATTTCTCCGTGAATCCGCCGCCCGGCACATGCCTGGATCCGACCGCCATGGACAGCGCGGGATCGCGGTCGAACTCCGCGAGCAGCCCTGGCAGGTCTTCCGGCCTGTGCTGGCCGTCGGCGTCCATGCAGACCAGGATTTCGCCTTGCGCTTTCGAAAAACCGTGCACCACGCTGGGCGCCAGCCCGCGGACGCCGGGGTTCTGTTCCACGCGGACAGGAGTCCGCATCGTTTTCGCCGTTTCGAGCGCGGCGGCCCCGGTGCCGTCCGGGGAATGGTCGTCGGCGACGATGATCTCGACAAGTCCGGGCAGATGCAAGGCGTCAAGAGAACGGAGCATCGGCGGGATGCTGTCCTTCTCCCGGAACGTGGGCAAAATAACGGAAACGGAGATCATTCAACCGCCGTAAAAGGAATGAATCGGAAGAACCGGACGTTCAGCCTTCGGCAAGGTAGGCTTCGTGCATCCGGAAGATCTTCTGGATGGACGCCTGGCACGCGGGGACGTCCTCGGCCTTGGCCGCGGCGTTCAGCTCCTTGGCCAGCGCGAAGAGGTCCATGGCTCCCATGTTCTCGCAGTAGCCGAACATGGTGTGGGTGATGATCCTGAGTTTCTGGAAGTCGGAGTCGACGCCTTCTTCCTGCAGATCGGCGCAGGATTTGTCGAATTCCTTGATGAACGCATCGTAGAATTCCTGGATTTCGTCGTCTTCGAGCTCGAGAAGCTCCTTCAAATGGGCAGCGATATCGGCTTTCATGATTCGGGTGTCCTTTTATTGAATACGAATTTCGTTTCGTTTAATCCGCAGTTGGTCTCGTACGACACGTATTGCGTGATCGCCTTGATGATCTGGATCCCGCGTCCGCTGGTGGCGAAGAGGTTTTCCTCCTCGGGCTTCTTCTCCGCGGAATCGGCCTCCGGCGTGAAGAGCTGGGGGTCGTTGGTTTCGCGGGTCCCGGTGATGTCCCATTTGCCGCCGCGCTCCGCGCCATGCAGGACGAGGTCGCCGTTTTCCATGCCGATGCAGGCATAGATGAGGTCGGGGGCCTTCTTCTTGTCGTGGTTGCCGTGGATGACGACGTTGTTGAGGTACTCGTGAACGAGGAGGTCGATCTCGGTGCTCTGGCGGATGTCGTCGGTAACGGAGGAGAACTCGCGTGCGAGCTTGTCGACTTCGGGAAGCGTGGCGGGAATGACGCGCTCCAGGAACCCCTTGCGCGCGGAACGTTTCTGCAGGGCGGCGATGGTGAAGTCGTCGGGCGCTTTGTCGAATCCCATCTTCGCCATCATGCCCTTGATGCGGTAGGGCATGGCGACGACGTTCGGATTGTCCAGCTGGGACCGGATGATGGAGTGGAGGTCCTCCTCGTCCATGGTCTGGCCGTCCTCGTTGGTCATGTCCAGCACGCCGTCGGTCATGGCGATGAAAATGGTGTCGTCGTCGAAATCGCAGTCGAAATTCTCGGATTCGGGGAATTCGGCGTCGGCCATCCAGCCGAGGGGCATGCTTCCCTTCTTCGTGTCGCTGACGGTCACGGTCTTCTTGCCCGGGGAGGCGAAGAGCATTCCCGGATGCCCGGAGGAATGCAGGGAGATGTGGTTGTTCCTGAAGTCGATGATGGCGGCGAGCGCGGTCATGTAGTTCTTGCTCTGAAGGTCCTCGCAGAAGAACTTATTGAGGCGGGTCATGAGCTCGTGGATCCTGATGTCGTTGTCGCGCAGGGTCATTTTCAGCCAGGACTGCACGGCCGCCATGTAAAGCGCGGCGGAAAGCCCGTGCCCGGAAATGTCGCCGATGAAGAAAAGGTATTTGGAGTCGCCGAACGGAATGATCTCGTAAAGGTCGCCGGAAACATGCATGTAGGGGACGTAGATGGAGGAGAAAAGCACGTCGTCGTTGCAGATGCACCAGCTCGGGAGCAGGACCTTCTGCAGTTCGCCGGCGAGCGCACGCTCCTCTTCCAGCTGGTCGCTGTATTTGTGCGCCATGAGCTTCTGGCGGTAGGTGGTGACGACCTCGGTGATCTTCTGGATCAGCGTCTTCTTGCCGACCGCCTTGTTCAGGTAGTAGGTGTTGGCGTCCCATGTGATCTGGTTGAGCATGGTCATGTTCTTGTCCTCGACCATGCTGGTGAGGAAGATGATGGGGCGTTCGGGGTCGGTGGCGCGGATGAGCTTGCGAAGCTCGAAGCCGTCGATGCCGGGCATGATGACGTCGAGCAGGAGGATGTCGAAATACTGTTCCTTGAACTTCTGAAGGGCGTCGACGGCGTTCGTGCAGGTCACGAGCTCGAAGCCGCCTCCTTTCAGGCAGCCGCGGATAATCATCAGGTTCGCCTCAACGTCATCTACGGCCAGGACTTTGATCACATCGCTCATAATAACTCCGGGGAAAGTTCAGGGGACTGTTTGTGTCCGGGGAAACTTGACTGTTTGGAAAATGCCATAATATATACTCCGAACCGACAGCTTTCAACCCGTTTTTTCCAAAAAAAACGTCTTTTTCGCGCATTTCCCCGAATCGAAGTTGAATTGAGGCCGTTTTTGTATATATTAAAGTCAAAGCCCTCCGTTTTCAACTTTTCTCAACCGCGTTTTTTTCAGCTATGCCCCGCATTCGTTTCGTCAACCAGTACGCCGGGATCATCGGCGGCATCGAACGCTACATGGAACGCACCGCATCGATTCTGCGGCGGAACGGCTTCACGGTCGACTGCTGCTATGCGGAAAAAACACAGGATGCCGCACGGTTCCTCGCCGCGTTCGACCATGCGGAAACGATTTCCGAGGCAATCAGACATGACGGAACCGGGTACGACCTCACGGTCCTGCACAAAGTCCGGGACGCCTCCGCGGTCCGCGCGCTGCGGGATGCGGGAAGGACGGCGGTCTTCATCCACGACCACGAGTATTACTGCCCGCGTCGCTCCTACTACTACCCCGTCATGCGAAAAAACTGCTCCCGCGCCTACAGCGAATTCCTCTGCGGATGCTGCGCGATGCTGCGGCGTCCCGCGCCGGACAACACGTTCCGCGCCAACTTCGGCGGATTCGCCGCGCTCTGGGGGGAAATCCGCGCCTGCGGGCAATTTATCGTGCTGTCCGGATTCATGCGGGACATCCTGGTCCGGCAGGGCATCCCGGCGGAATCGGTCACGCTGATCCCGCCCGCGATCACGATCCCCGACACGGTTTCTTCCGCCGAAATGGACGGCGTGCCGCACATCCTGGCGATCGGACAGCTCATCCGCGGCAAGGGCGTCGACCAGCTCCTGGCCGCCATGCGCGCGGTGAAAACGCCCTGCGTGCTGGACATCGTCGGAACCGGCAACGACGAAGCATACCTGAAACGGCTGGCGGAGCCGCTCGGCGAAACCGTCGTGTTCCACGGCTACTCGCCGAACCCGGACGACGCGTTCCGCGGCGTCCGCGCGGCCGTGCTGCCCTGGCGCTGGCAGGAGCCGTTCGGGCTGGTCGGACCGGAAGCTCTCGCCCACGGCGTCCCGCTCGTCGGATTCGACGTCGGCGCGGTCCGGGACTATCTCGTCGACGGGCAGACCGGCATCCTCGTCCCGCCCGGGGACACGGACGCACTGACAAAGGCGATCGACCGCCTGCTGACCGACGCCGAAAAGGCGCGCACCATGGGGCGGCGCGGACGCGAACTGGTCTCCGAGCGGTTCACGGACGACGCGCTGCTGCACGGCTGGCAGGCGCTTTTGAACGGGAAACAGACAACATGAGGATTTTTTTCATAACCATGGATACGATCACCCAACCAAACGAACCGGCGCACGGCCCGGAACGGAGCGCATCATGAGAATCCTTGTCAGCTGCGTCCCGTTCGATCACGGACGGTCCGGCATCTCCGTCTACATGCGCCACACGGTCGCGGCTCTGGCCGAGGCCAGCCATGAACTGACCCTGGTCGTGGAGCCGGAAGCGGCCGGGACACCCGCATTCGCGCCGTATCCTCAAATCGTCGCGCCCGGCTGGATCCGCCGTCCGGTCCTGAGCATGATCTGGCATCTCCTCTTCCTGCCGTTCCGGATCAGCAGACGCAAATACGACCTCTTCTTCATCGCCGCCGCGAACCGCCGTGCCGTGCTGTTCCGGCCCGTGCCGACGGTCGCCATCGTGCATGACCTGGCGGCACACCGCATGAGGGAGAAATACGACCGGTTCCGCACGTTCTACCAGACGGTCGTCCTGCCGTTCTTCACGAAACGGGCGGAATTTCCCGTTGCGATCAGCGAATCGACGGCGCGGGACATGACGGAATTCATGGGCTTGCCGCGCGAACGCATCACCGTGAGCTGGAACGGCCTGTCCCTGCCCGGCGTGAAACCGGCGGGCGGCTGGATGAAGCGGCACAGCCTGGAACCCGGCGAATACCTGCTCTACATCTCCCGTCTGGAACACCCGGCGAAAAACCAGGTCCGCCTGATCGAAGCCTACGAAAAACTCCCGCCGGAGATCACCGGCCGGTACAAGCTCGTGCTCTGCGGCGCTGACTGGCACGGGGCCGACGTCATCCATGCCCGCGCCAAGCAATCGCCCCTGCGGGACCGGATCGTCCTGACCGGATTCGTGTCGGATGAAGACGTGGAGGAGGCGTACCGCGGTTCGGCCGCATACGTGTTCCCGTCGCTCTTCGAGGGGTTCGGCCTCTCGCTGATCGAGGCGATGCATTACGGCGTGCCGTGCGCCTGCTCGGAAACGTCGTCGCTTGGCGAGATCGGAAAGGACGCCGCGCTGCTCTTCGACCCCGAGGACTCCGACGCGATCGCGGACGCCCTGTCGCGTCTGCTCGGCAGCCCGGAACTCCGTGAAGAACTGAAGGAGGCCGGACTCCGCCGCGCCGCGGAATTCACCTGGACCAGACATGTCGAAAGGATCATCCATGCCGTCGAATCCTCCCGTCCCTGAAGAAAGACCGCGCCCGGCCGTGCTCGGGATGCGCTTCGACGCGCTGACCGTGCCTCAGGCGCTCGACAGGTTCTTCGAACTCGCCGCCCTGCCGCCGGGCCCGCGCGGATGCCGTATCGCCGCGACCGTGAACGTCGACTTCGTCGTGAACACCTATTGCGCCACGAGGAGCACGCCCCGGAATCCCGCATTGGCGCGCGTCCTGCGCCGGGCCGAACTCGTCATCGCCGACGGGATGCCGCTGGTCTGGCTCAGCCGCCTGCTCGGCACGCCCCTGCCGGAACGCGTGACCGGCGCGGACCTGGTCCCGATGATCGCCGAACGCGCCGCCCGGGACCATGTGAAGTTGTATTTCCTCGGCGGAAAAGAAGAATACACCCGCGGCGCGGCGGAAATCCTGACGAAGCGTTATCCCGGGCTGGAGATCGTCGGGATCGACACGCCGTTCGTGAACCTGGACGCCCCGGACGCCGGGCAGACCGACCTCGAAATCTGCCGCAGGATCAATGAATCCGGCGCATCCATCCTGCTCGTCGGATTCGGCAACCCGAAACAGGAACTCTGGGCGGAACGCAACCGCGCCAACCTGAAATGCGGCATCGCGGTCGGCATCGGCGGCACGTTCAACTTCATCGCGGGCGCCGTGAAGCGCGCCCCGGACTGGATGCGGCACAGCGGCACCGAATGGATCTTCCGCATCATTCAGGAGCCCGGCCGACTGTGGAAACGCTACGGATTCGGTCTGCTGGTGTTCAACACACTGGCGCTCTTCGCATTCCTGAACAGGCCGCGCAAAGGCGGAGCTGGCATCGTCGCGCACCCGGATACGCCCGGGGTCCTCACCGCGACGGGACGCGGACGGTTCTCGCCGGAAGCGCTCCAGGCCATCCTGGACGCGTATGTATCCGCGGACGGACCGGTCGAGATCAGGGGTCTCAGCGGACGCCAGCGCCGCCAGCTCCGGGCGCACCGCATGATCGACATGCTCGCTTCGGGAGCCGCGCATGATTGACTTCAGACAAACATTCGCGCCACTGGCAAAAGACTGGAAATGCACCGCCATCTTCGCCGCCGCGTTCGCGTTCGCCTGCTGCCACTCGGCCAATCAGATCCGCTCCGAATGGGGCGGTGCGGCGGCCCTGCTGATCCTGCTGGCCTGCCTTCTCTACCAGGCGGCGAAGGCATCCGCGGGCGCGGCGGAGGAAAAAGGTTTCCCGTGGCGAAAAGTCCTGGCCTGGCCGCCCGTTCTGATCGCGCTGGGGCTGCTCTTCCTGCCGTGGCCGAACCCGGACGCGCCCGGATTCAAGTTCGGCGCCTGGTTCTTTCTCTCGCTCGGCGCGGTCTGTCTTTTCTGCGGCGTGCGGGCGATGCTCTACGGATTCGTGCCGCTGCTCGGCTGCTTTCTCGCGGCACCGTTCCGCGAATCCATCGTGCTGTACCTGAGCTATCCCTTCCGCATGGTCTCGACGGTGCTCTCGGTCGGATTTCTCCGCATCTTCGGGATGAACATCGAAAACGACAACACGACGATCCGGATCGGGGGACTGGACATCGCCATCACGGACGCATGCAGCGGCATCCAGCAGTTCGAGACGATGGTTCTCGTGGCGTTCTGGCTGGCGATGGTCTGGAAGAGGCCGCTCGTCTGGCGCTGCATCCATTACGCCTTCCTGATCCCGTCCATCATCGTGGCGAACGCCGTCCGCATCGTCCTGACCATCGTCCTCTACAAGGCCGGCTTCGAAGCCGTCCTGAACAACGCCTGGCACGAGGGCCTCGGCTACGCGCAGGTCGTCCTCGCGGTCGCATTCTTCTTCCTCGTCGGCTCTCTTCTGCCGGAAAGCGAAGATGACACGTCCCCGGAAAAACGGAAGGAAGAAACGGAACCCGACGGAGAGAAGAAAAATGAAAAGGAAGGTAAAAAGCATGAATAAGCCCGTTCTGGACGCACCTGGCCCCGGACCCGCATCGGAGACCGCATCCGCGGCTTCCCTGCCATGGAAACGCCTCGCAGGCGCTTTCCTGGCCGGAATCCCGTTCTTCTGCACCCTGCCGTATACCGTCAATTCCTGGCGGTCGTCCCCAATGGACCGCCTGAACTGGATTTTCCTCCTCGCATTTCTGCCGGTCGCGGCGTGCGGCGCGCCCGCAATGAAGGATTCCGCGAAACAGAAGGGCTTTGACTGGTTCGCGCTTCTGGCGTCCGCCGCAGCCGCCGTCCTGTACGCGACCGGGATCGTGAAGCAGATCCATATGATCCGGATTCTGGCCGGGACGTGGTTCTGGTGGACGGGCGTGTGGTTTTTCTGCGGATGGAAGGCGGCCTGGGCGATGATCCCGGCGTTCGGAGTTCTTTCGCTCGGATGCACGAGCTCGACGTTCCTGCTGTGCAGACATCTCCTGATCCAGCCGCGGACGGCATTCTTCCTGAAACTCGGCGCGGCCGCCCTGTGCGCCGTGGTCTGCGCCGTCCTCACGCTCACGGACTACGTCATGAAACGCGAGGTCTTCTGGTTCCTGCTGGCGGCGGGGGCGATTCTGACCGGGACACTCACTTCGCGCGGACCGGACAAGACGGCGGCGGCATTCCTGCCCGACTTCTCCTCGCCCGTGGCGGGATTCACCACGGAGGAGACGCCTCTTTCGGAGGACACCATCCGGTTCTTCGAGGGAGCCGCGGTGCATCAGTACGCAGTCGCGGACGGCATTTTCCGGGCCAGCATCCTGGCGGTGAAATGCGGCGACGACATCCATAAGATCCATCCCGCCAGCCACTGCCTCCGTTCAGGCGGCGCGGAAATCCTCTCCGAATCGGTCGTCGTGCACACCCTGCCCGACGGGCGCAGCCTGCCCGTGACCGAAATCCATTCCAGGATACGGGGAACTCCGGCCCTCACGTTCGTGTGGTACACGGGCCCGAAGGAAACGACCGGAAGTTTCTACACGTTCCGCCGCAAGTGGTCGCCGTCCGAACCGTGGTATTCCTACCAGATCGTGACGGAAATCTACGACGGGAACGAGAACTCCGCCCGCAAGTTCCTGCTGAATCTCCTGTCGAAATATTGAGGAGGCAAAGCCTCCACGGCGGCAGTGCGCTCAGCTTCGCTTGCGCACGGGGAGGCAAAGCCTCCACGGCGGCAGTGCCCGGCCAACTAACGCTCGGGCACAAGGACAGAGGGGGGATTCAGCGGGACCGGCTCAGGAGCTCAGAAGAACATCCACTCGTAGAACGACACGTAGCCGTTCGTGGCGCCGGTGACAGGCGACGGCGTGTAGGTGAAGACGAGCCGGCGGCCCGGGACCTTCTTCTCCAGCTCTTCGCCGTATTCGTCGGTCACGGCGGGCCGGATGATGACCGTGTAGACGCCGGACGAGTTCCAGCGCACGTAGTTGTTGATCTTCGTCATCACGGTTGAATCGGATTGAAGGCTTTCGGAGAGCGGGACACGGTCGATCGAATGGAAATCCGCGATCGCCTGATGCAAATCTTCCAGATCGGATTCATCCAGGTCGCACGCGAGGACAAGCCAGTCGTCGGTCACGCCGAAGATGTCCGGGTTGCCGTCGATTTCGACGCCGGCGTCCGCGGGCGGAATCAGGCGGATGTAGGACAGGCGGCCGTCCTGGTCGATCGGGAAAAGATCGGTCATCCCGGGGATGAAGGCAAATTCGTTGCGGTCCGTGATCGGGCCGTTGCGCGGCAGCGGCGTCATGCCGGCCTCGTCATATTCATCCGCTTCCCAACTGTTGGTGTCGGTCGGCGAATCGTCCGTGTCGATGTAGTCAGTGATGATGTAGTTGAGGTCTTCGAGCAGGTCGGTAAAGTCGTCTTCCCCGTCGACGAAATTCCGGAACTGCTGGAGCGCCTGCGAGAAGTCGTTTCCACGCAGGTTCACCGGCCCGGCGGCGTCCTGGATCGTGAAGACGACCGGCGTGTCGTAGTAGTACATGAAATGCGGCACGGCGTCCGGGAGATAGCGGTCGGTGTCGTATTCGCTGTAGTTGTCGACGTTCAGCTGCTGCGGGTTGCCGTAGAGCTGGCGGTCGGCGGAGATCAGGAACTGGATGCGCTGCGCCATGCCCTCCAGCACGTAATAGCTGCGCTGAAGCTGGACGAACGGCATGACGGTGAACGACGTGGTCTTGGAGATGGACATGACCATGAGCGCCAGGAGCGAGCCAGTTGCGATCAGCAGCAGCACCGAGATCAGGGCGATGCCGGATTCGCCGCGGCGCAAGATCCGTTTTGCGATATTGCGTTTCATCATTCATCCACCTCATGAACTGCGCCGTACACGCTGTTGCCGCCGGACGCCGCCGTCCTGCGGAGCCAGCATTCTTCCGTACCGTCCTTCCATTCCACGGTCATCTGCACGGCCAGCGGGATGAAATCGTAATTCTCGCGGTCCCATTCCTCAAGCCAGACCACGGTGTCGTCCTGGGCTCCGGCGTAGAGGAAGGAGATGCGTTCGACGTTCGTGGCGAGGACTTCGCGGTCGTAGGGCATCAGGTCATCGTCCTCATACCATGGCAGGCGCGGGAATTTGCTGTATTCCGCCACGAGCTCGTCCTCGTCCACGTAGACGCGGACGAAGAACAGGTTGCCGCCGACGTCATCGTAGGAACGCCGGAGCGTCGTGAAATGAATATAATCCTCCTCGCCCAGGAAGACCTGGAACGTGTCGTCGTTCTCGTCTGTCGTCTCCCAGGTGAACGGGATCATGTTGCGGAAACAGCCGTCCATGACCTGGTCGATGTTCAGGTAGACCTGAAGCTGGGCGGAGACGCGTTCGGAAGACGCGAGTGCGCGGAAAAAGGACCGCGAGGCGAACGCGATGATGCCCGCGATCGCCATCATGATGCCGGCCGCCGCAACAAGCTCCATCAGGGTGAAGAAACTACGGCGGGTCCGGTGCTTCTTATTCTGGTTCCAGACCATCATCCTCGTAGACAATCCTCTCAAGTTCGAGCGTGCCGAGCGACTCCTTGCCGGACGACTTCAGGCTGTAGAGCTCAAGGACACAAAGTTCCAACGGCAGTTGTCCGTCGATGGACCGGAAATCATCGTCGATCTGTTCGTCGGTGACTTCTCCTTCATAGCTGATATCGACCCGGTAATCCCGGTAGGGGAAGAAATCGCGGTCGATGCTGTCAATCACGTCCGCCCTGTGCAGCAGCACGTATTCCGCCGCCTGCGTCAGCATGTGCATGGTATGCCAGGATTCCTCGGCCTTCGCGATGCGGGCGCGCGAGGAGGCGATGATCTGGAACAGCGAGGCCAGCGAGATCGCCAGGATGCCGATGGCGATGATGACCTCGATGAGCGTGAAGGGTTTCACGCTCCGTAACGAATTGCGCCGGTTCATTGCTGCTGTCCCCTCACATACTCGCGCGAAACCACCGCGCCGGTCAGTTTCGCGACGCCGATCTCCATCATGACGTCCTTGCCCTCGACAGCGAGGTTCAGGTTCCACATGCCGGAAGCGCCGCCGTCCGGGTAGAACCGGAAGACTTCAACCGGCCGGTTCTCGTCCGTCGTCAGTTCGAATTCCTCCGGCAGCTCCCAGCGCGCGCCGTCCAGGGGCACGAATCCATCCTCATATTCCAGGTACTCTTCCTGGTTCCGGATCGGGCGCGCCATGGAAAACAGACGCTTTTCCGGATCATACACGACCATGCGGTCCTCGCCCATTTCCATGGCCTTGTAGCGGACACGGGAGCAGAGGGAACGGAAATCCGCCGTTGTGCGCCGGAGAAGGCGGGAAGTGGAGTCCGTACGCATTGCCGAGACGGCTACCGCTCCGGTCAAAACCATGATCACGATCACGACCACGACTTCGACAAGTGTAAAAGGTTTCCGTCTCGACATTTTCGTACTCGAACTCCCGTTATGCGGGGGTGATTGGATAGTTCAGGAGATTACAGTTCCCAGTTGGTCTGGTCGGCGTACTCGCCCTCGCCGCCTTCCTGTCCGTCGGCGCCGAAGGAGTAGATGTCGAATTCGCCGTGTTCGCCGGGGAAGATGTACTGGTATTCGCCGCCCCAGGGATCCAGCGGGACTCTCGGCTTGATGTAGGGGCCGTCCCACTTTTCGGACTGGTCGATATTCTCCATGAGCCCCTGCAGGTCGGACGGATAGGTGCCGACGTCGAGCTTGTACTGCTGCAGCGCGTCGTCGAGGAGCTTGATCTGCGTCTTGGCCGTCGCGACTTTGCTCTTCTTGATGTAGTTCATGTACATCGGGGTGGCGACGGACGCCAGCGTGACGAGGATCACGATCACGACCACGACTTCGATGAGGGTGAACGGTGCGACTCTGCGGCGTTGTTTTTGCGTTTTCATGGGGGTATCTCCTTTGATGATTGGGATTAATATGTTTTCAGATTATATTGTTCGCTTCAGATACGTCACTCGACCGCGTTCAGGTCCATCAAGGCCTGGAAGATCGAGACCACGACCACGAGTACGACCGACGCCAGGAGCAGGATCACCGCCGGCTCGAAGAGGCTCAGCAGACGCTTGATTTTCGCGCGGGTGTCGCTTTCCAGGTTGTCGGCAATGCGGACCAGCATTTCGCCTACGTTGCCGGATTCCTCGCCGACGCGGAGCATCGGGACGGTCTCGCGCGGCACGAACGGATTGTCCTGAAGCGTCGCGGAGAGCTTCTGTCCTTGTTTCAGTTTGTCGGCGATAGGCTGGAAGGGTTCCGCCACGACCGGGTTGTGGATGATGCGTCCGGCGATCCTCACCGTGCGGATGATCTCCACATGGTTCGCGGTCATGATCGACAGCGTGCGGATGTAGCGGCACATCTCCAGGTCGGAGATGATGCGCCCGATCAGCGGGAGCTTCAGCTTCATCTTGCTCGTCACGTAGTCGAACTGCTTCTTGCCGAAAATCTGGATGTAGAGAAAGCAGCCGACGACGATCAGCAGCGGGATGATCCACCACGCCCACTTCGCGAACGCGCTGAACGCCAGCAGGCGGTTCAGCGACGGCGGCGTCTCGCGTCCCATGTCGGCGAAGATGTTCGCGAACTTCGGCACGAACACGGTGAACAGCAGGATCACCACGATGAGCACGATGCTCAGGATCACGGACGGGTAGATCGAGTTCGACACGATGAACCCTTTCAGGTCGCGCGTCTCGCCCATGAACTTATACAGCTGGACCAGCACTTCCGGAAGGCAGCCGGACTCTTCGCCGGATTCGATCAGGTTCGCGTAGTAGTCGGGGAAGAGCGAGCCCTGCGAACGGATGAGTTCGGAGAACTTCTTGCCTTCGTGGAGGCCCTGGCGCATGTTGTTCACGAAAGACTTCTGCCGCGGGTCGTCCGAGCCTTCGGCGATGATCGCCAGGGCGCGCTCCAGCGGGATGTACGAACTCAGCAGCGGGGAAAGCTGCCGCGTGAACGCGAACGTGTCGATGCCGCTGTTTCCGAAAAGCTTCAGCTTGCCGCCGGCGTTCATGGACGCCTCGCCCAGATACTGGATCGGGATCAGGCGGCGCGAACGGAGTTTGCTCAGAGCTTCGTTCTGGTTGTCGGCTTCGATCAGCACCTCGGCCGGCTTGTCGTGGCCCGAGGACGCCAGATATTTATACAGACCCATGCGGCTTCTCTCCTGTGATTACATGTCCGCTACGGACCGGTTGGCTTCTTCTCTCGTCGTGATGCCGAGGCGGACCTTTTCGTCCGCGTCCTGACGGAGGGTGCGCATACCGTGCTTGACGGCGATCGCCTGCAGCACGCTGCTGTCCTCTTCGCGGATCACGGCGGCGCGCAGGTCGTCGGTCACGGTCAGGAGTTCGAAGACGCCGGAACGTCCCTTGAATCCCGTGCCGCCGCAGCGTTTGCAGCGGTTCGTGACATCGCCCTTCTGCCCCATCGGCACTCCGATGTATCCGGAGCCGCCGCAGACCGTGCAGATCTTGCGGACGAGTCGCTGGGACAGCACGCCGTAAAGCGCGGAGGACACGAGGAAGGGCTCGACACCCATATCCAGAAGTCGCGTCACGGCGCCGACGGCGTCGTTGGTGTGAAGCGTGCTCAGCACCAGGTGACCGGTGAGGGCGGCGTTGATGGCGATGTCGGCGGTCTCGCGGTCGCGGATTTCGCCGACGAGGATGATGTCGGGGTCCTGACGCACGATGGAGCGGAGACCCGCACCGAACGTCACGCCGATCTTTTCGTTCACCTGCATCTGGCAGAGGCCGGCCGTCTTGTATTCGACGGGGTCTTCGATGGTGATGATTTTCTTCTTGTTGTCGTTCAGCTGGTTGATCACGCTGTACAACGTGGTCGTCTTGCCGCTTCCGGTGGGGCCCACGACCAGGATGATGCCGTACGGGATGCTGATGAGCTTCTCGAAGTCGCGGAGATTGGCTTCCGACATGCCGAGCGTCTTCAGGTCGAAGGTCAGGGCGTCCTGGTTGAGGAGTCGGAGCACGATACTTTCGCCGGTGAGGATCGGCAGCGTACTGATACGCATGTCCAGTTCCTCGTGACCGAGCTTCACGTTGGTACGGCCGTCCTGCGGGAGACGGCTTTCCGCGATGTTCAGGCCGCCGATCAGCTTGATACGGGATGCGATGGCGGGGAACTGGTTGAGCGGGCAGCTCATGATCTCACGGAGCACGCCGTCGATTCGGCAGCGCACGACCACGGCGTCTTCGCCGGGTTCCACGTGAATATCGGAGGCGCCGTCTTCCAGGGCACGCGTGAAAATGTCGTTGACCAAGCGGACGATCTTCGCCTCGCCGGCCATGCTGCGCAGGGAGGCTTCGTCGTCGGACTCGTGGAATTCCTCCTCCTCGTCGATGTTCTGGAGTCGGGAGAGCATGCGTTCCAGGAACGTCCGGCGGACAAACTGGAAGCTGACGGTCATGTGCCAGCTCTTGCTGACCAGGAAAGTGATGTGCTCGATGGAGTACGGGTCGGCGACCAGGAAGAGCATGGTCTTGTTTTCGTCGGACCACTCGTACGGGACGCACAGGTTGGCGTTCAGGAACTCCTGCGGCGCATTCGGGTACGGATCGGGCTGGTGGAGATCGTTCTCATCCGGGGCCGGGATGCCGTAGCACTCGGAATAGATCTCCGTCAGCTGCTGTTCGCTGATGGTCCCCGCTCGGACGAGACCGGAATCCGCATCGCGCAGATCCCCCGCCGGGGCGTCCACGGACGGATACTCCTCCGCGAGCGCGGCGAGGCGCTCACGGAGTTTGGCCCGCATATCGGGGAACGAGTTGATTTCATTCGACATGGCTAAGGACCTCAGAAGTCAAGAGTGAACATGCGGGAGCTTGCTTTTTTGTGCTTGCCGTCGGCGGAGCTGCCCAGGTTGTCCTCGAAGTCGTTGATGGCTTCGAGAGCATCGTTGTAACGGCGGATCATATCCTCGACGCGGCTCTTCTCATTGATGATGTGGCCGGTGATCAGGATCAGGATCTCGGTGCGCGTCAAATCGGAGCTGGAGTGGCCCAGGAGGCGACGGAGGACCGGGATCTCGTTGATGAAAGGCAGGGATTCGAGCTTGTCGTTGGCCTCTTCATAGATCAGGCCGCCGATGATCATGGTCTGGCCGTTGTGGATCGTCATGTAAGTCTTCACTTCACGTTCGGTCGTTTTCGGCGCCTGCGTGGAAGCGTTAAGCGTCATCATCTGCGCGGCGGAGAGTTTCTGATCGATCTTCAGCGTGATGAGGTCGGTGCTGGTGACCTGCGGAGTCACGGTCAGCGTGACACCGGAATCCTTGAAGGAAGTGCTGGTGAGGAGGGAGCCGGAGCTGCTGGTGTCGGTCACCGTGCTGCCGATATACGGAGTCGATTCGCCGACGTTGATCATGGCTTCCGTGTTGCTGGAGACCAGGACCTGCGGGCTGGCGACGACTTTGAACTTGTCATCGCCGGCGTAGGCGCGGAGATAGCCCAGCTTGTTGTTCGGATCGCTCGGATCGGCAAGCATGAAGGAGTAGCCGGTCTGACGTGCATCAATGCCGGTCTGATCGGTATCCGGGTCGAGATCGCCCCACTTCGTGCCCATCGACATGATGTTGCCGCCCCAGCTGCTGGCCGCAGCGAGTTCGAGACCGTACTGCATATTGTCGCCGAGCGTGACTTCGGCGACGGTGACCTGCAGGAGGACCTGGGCAGGAACGACGTCGAGGCGGTCGAGGAGCGCCTTGATGGAGGCGTAGGTCCTCGGGGTGGTACGGATGACCAGGCGGTTCAGCGCGCCGTCGGAGAAGATCTTCACGGGCGTTTCGAAGACGTTGGACTTCTGGTCCGTCGTGGTCGAGCTGTATTCCGAATACTGGCTGTTGCGGTTGTTGTTCGTGGTATTACGCGTGTTGCTGGTGCCGTTCACGGTCTGCGTACGGTTGCCGCCGTCGTCGTCGATCGTGAGGGAGGTACCGGTCATGTTGTAGAGCACGGAAAGGGCCTGCATGAGCTGCTCGGACTTGGTGTACATGACCTTATGCACGAAGATGCGTTCCTGGTCGAGGGAGATCGTGCCGTCGAGGATTTCGATCCAGTTGCGGATCTCCTTCGCGGCCTCTTCCGTGGCAGCGCTGGCGATGATGAGCTGGAGACGGTCGATGGACGTGATCTTCACGGAGCCGGGCTGCTCATTGTTTTCATTGAGCTGCTTCACCACGAAACCGAGGGTCGGGAGGACCTCACGGAGTTCATCGGCGATCTTGCTCGGGAGGATGTTCTCGCAGGGGACGACCACGCGCGGCCACTTGGTGCGCGGATTCTCGTCGAGGATGGCGAGGAGGTCGGAGAGCTTGCGGATGTTGTCTCTGCTGTCGATGAGGAGGACGGCGTTCGGGCGCTGGACCTGGATGCAGGTCGCGGTGCTGCTGAGGAACGGCCGGATCTGGTTGATGACTTCCTGCGCGCTGGCGAAATTCAGCGGATAGAAGCAGATTTCGGATTCATCGAGTTTCGCACGGGAACCGAGCTTGGTCGGCGGGAGGATGCGGAGCAGCTGGCCGTTGTTTTCCACGGAGATCGTGACGCCGGCGTTTTCGATGAGGGTGTTGAACGCGGACCACAGGTCGCGCTTGGTCATCGTGGAGTTCAGGTTCAGGGTCACGAAGCTGCGGATGTCGGTATCGATCACGAAGTTGAATCCGAGGGCATCGGCGAATGCGGGGATCACGTCCATGATCGGAGCGCTGTTGAACACGATGTTCACGGCGATTTCCTCGTCTCCGCCGCCGCCGCCTTCGATCTCCTCGTCGATCAGGATCGCTTCATAGAAGGGAGCAGGCTTCTTGACGGTGGCTTCATCTTTCTTCGGGGGAAGGACCGGGGTCTCGACGGCCTCGATCTGCTCCGGAGTGGCCAGGTCGCGGGAAGCCTCACGGTCGGTGACGATCATTTCTTCACTGATCGTCTGCGGAAGAAGCTTGAAATCCTCGCCCTCGTACTTGTCGTGATAGAGGAAACGGAACTTATGGTTCGGGTCGGTCTTGTTGGTTTCGCCGTCGCCGGGATCGTCGCCGAGCCCAATGGCCGCGAAGAAACGGCCGAGCCAGTTGGAATCGCCCTTTTCGGAGGATTCGATCTCTTCTTCAGCGGCCGCCTCGACATCCGCGATCTCGTCGGACGGGGCATTCACGACCAGAACGTTTCTGACCTCAACTTCGCCGTTCTCGCCGGGGGTCACGATCGAAGTCTGTTCGACCGTGATCTCATCGGCGTTGGGGTCCTCCAGGATCACGACCTTGCCGTTATCCTTGTCCTCCAGGATCTTGCCTTCGCTGAGCTGTTCGATTGCGGGGGTCGCCGCGCCGTCCGCCTGAGCGGAGGCGGATTCTTCCGCCGCGCTCGTCATCTGGGGCAAAACGAGCAGGAAGGAAGCGAATGCCGCACCGGTGAGGGTTGTGCAAATCTGTCTCTTCATCTTTGAGGTTCCGTTTCTTATGTAATTGTTCCCGGCAGGGCCGGTTTTTTTTGTTTGTTTCGTAAGTCAGGTAAATTGGTTTGAAAACATGGATGGGGGGTTATCTGCCGCCGCGGCCACCGCCGCCGAAGCCGCCGCCACCGCCAGTACGGCCGCCGCCGGCATTGCCGCCGCCGAAGCCGCCACCGGTACGGGTTGTTGTGTTGCCGCCGCCGGTGCGGG
>JAGCTY010000047.1 GCA_017963105.1 Lentisphaeria bacterium | reverse complement strand
TCGCTTGTTGGTGCGGTAGATGCCGACGTAGTCCCACATGAACCTGCGGATTTCCTCCCAGTTGTGGGTGATCACGACCTGTTCGTCGGAGGACGTGGCGTCGCCGCTGGACCACGGGGGCGCCTTGCGGTTGTCGAGCCCCTTGCGGAGGCCGTCGAGGTTCGCCATGATGTGCTCGGCGGCGTTCGCGGGGACCACGAGCGCCTCGAGGAGGCTGTTGCTTGCCAGGCGGTTCGCGCCGTGGAGTCCGGTGCAGGCGGTCTCGCCGACTGCGTACAGCCCGGGGATGCCCGTGTAGCCGTTCACGTCCGTCTTCACGCCGCCGCAGCTGAAATGCGCGGCCGGGACCACGGGGATGAGGTCGCGCGACATGTCGACGTTCGCCTCCAGGCACTTCGCGAAGATGTTCGGGAACCGGCGCTGCAGGAACTCGCGGTCGTGGTGCCGCATGTCGAGCCAGGCGCAGGTCTGGCCGGACCGTTTCAGCTCGTTGTCGATGGCGCGCGCCACGACGTCGCGGGGCGCGAGGCTCTTCATCGGGTGGTAGTCCTGCATGAATTCGACCGGCTCGCCGCCGTCGCGGGATATCTTCAGCACGCCGCCCTCGCCGCGGAGCGCCTCGCTGATGAGGAACGACTTCACTTTCGGATGGAACAGAATGGTCGGGTGGAACTGGTAGAACTCCATGTTCGCGATCTGGGCGAATGCGCGGTAGCCCATGGCGACGCCCGCGCCGCAGGCTACGTCCGGGTTGCTGGTGTAGAGGTAGACCTTGCCGCAGCCGCCGGTGGCGAGCGTGGTGGAGAGGGCGGTGATCGCGACGACGGCGTTCTCGCGGCTGTCCAGCGCATACGCGCCGATGCAGCGGTTCTCGCCCATCCAGCCCATGTGCCAGGTGCTGATGAGGTCGATCGCCACATGGTATTCGAGCACGTGGATGTCAGGATTCGCGCGGCAGGCGGCGATGAGGGAGCGTTCGACCTCCTCGCCCGTGATGTCGCCGGCGTGGAGGATGCGGCGCTTGTGGTGGCCGCCCTCGCGTCCGAGGTCGAAATCGCTGTGCCCCTCCTCGGCCGGGGCCTTGCCCATCTCCTCGCGCGTGGTGAAGTGCGTGCCGATGTCGTTGATGAGCCATTTGATGCGCTCCGGTCCGCGCCGCACGATGTCCATGACCGCCTGCGGGCTGCACAGATTTGCACCGGCTTCCAGCGTGTCGGCGAGGTGTTCCTCGAACGTGTCGCCGACGTCCGTCACGCAGGCGATACCGCCCTGCGCCATCTTCGAGTTGCAGTCGTCGATGGAGCTTTTCGTGATGATGCCGATGGATCCGGCGTGATGTTCCGCGAGCATGAGGGCGGTGGAAAGGCCTGCCAGGCCGCTTCCTATGACCAGATGGTCGAAATAACATTCCTTAGCTGTCTGCATTTTTTTCGTCCAAAATCACAAAAGCGATTTTTAATTTCAACAAACATGATATAAATTACATTGTAAACCTGTTTTTTTCCAGTTTTTTTCTCGCGAACTTTAAACAAAAGGCGATTTTTCATGAAAGAAAGCCGTTTTTCGATATTTTTCCGTCCTTTCCGGGCCGACAGGGCGACGCCCGAGGAACTGGCGTTCCGCGTTTCCTGGAAACGTACCGTGCGCGATCTGCTGGTGCTGGCGCTGACCGGCATGGCCCTGACCACGGCATTCCCCGGCGTCGGGTTCCAGCCCGCGGCGTGGGTCTGCATAGCGCCGCTGCTGTGGCTGTGCGCCGACGTGTCGAAACGCCGCGCGTTTGCCTACGGCATGACCTGGGGCTATTTCTGGAGCCTGACGAGCACGTTTTTCCTGCGGGAGATCAGCATCGCGATCCCGTTCGTCTTCGGCGCGGTGCTGGGCGTCTTCATCGCGTTCTGGGCCATGCTGATCCCGGTCGTGTGCCGGAGCCTGCTGGTTCCCCCGGAAGTGCGCGTGCGCGGCGCGGCGGCGGTCGCAGCGTATCCGCGTTTTGCCGTGCGCGACGAGATCCTGGCGATGTTCACGCTGGCGGCGTGGTGGGTGATCCTGGAGTGGATCCGGTCGTGGATCTTCACGGGATTCCCGTGGAACCTGCTGGCTGCGACGCAGTGGCGGAACCTGAATCTGATCCAGATCTGCGAATATACGGGCATCTACGGACTGAGCTTCCTGGTGATCCTCGTGAACATCGCGCTTTTCTTCACGGCAAAGGACCTGCTGGCGGTCGTCCGGGGCGCGAAATACCGCCGTCCCTTCACGCTTTATGCCGCACTGGCCATCGTGGCGGCGGCCGCGGTCGCCGGCATGGGCGTCTGGAAGAAGTACAACCTCTTGTATGCGCCGGAGAACGTGACGGAATACAAGGTGGGCGTGGTGCAGCCGGATTTGTCGCAGCGGCGCGCCGGAGGCGAGGACAGCACGCGGGAAGCGCTGGACGTGTGCTCGCGTCTGTCCGGGAACCTGATCGCCGACAAAAAGGCCGCGGAGGCCGTTTCCGCCGATTATGATGTCATTCCCGTCGGTCAGCCCGCCCCGTCTACCCTCCAGCTCATCGTCTGGCCGGAAACCGCCGTCCCGACTGCCTACTACGGCGGCGCCCCGATCTGCACCGAATACCGGTCCCGCATGCGGCGCATGATCCGCGAGAGCAAAACGCCGTTCCTGATCGGCACGCTCTCCTACGACAACATCCGTTCGAACACCGAGTTCGACATGTTCAACTCGGCGCTGCTGCTGAAGGAATTCCCCCTGACCGGCGGCAATATCCGCTACGACGCGGACATGGCGGGCCGCTACGACAAGGTCCACATCGTGCCGTTCGGCGAGTTTATCCCGCTGAACGACAAGTTCCCGGCGATCGGCAGGCTGGTCGGCATGGGACGCAACCTCACGCCGGGCAAGGCGTTCCGTCCGCTCGACCTGACGAAGGACGTGCGCGCCGGCGTCATGATCTGCTATGAGGACGTCTTCGCCTACGCCGCGCGCGAACTGGTCCGCAACGGCGCGAATTTCCTGCTGGTCATCACGAACGACGCGTGGTATCCGACGAGCACGGAGCCGGAACAGCACTACGCGAACTCCATTCTGCGCACGGTCGAAACGCGCCTGCCCATGCTCCGCTGCGGCAACTCCAACTACAGTGTACTGATCGACCAGTTCGGGCGCACCGTGGACAGCGTGACGAAGCGGATCGACCCGGCGACGGGCGACACCGAGCTGACGCCGTGGGAACAGAAGGCGGCTTCGGCGGTCATGACGGTCCGGGTGCCGAAGAATTACACGCCGACCTTCTACGTGCGGTTCGGAAACGTGTTCGTACTGGTTCTGTGGGTGATCTTCGCGGGCGGCATGGCGATGGTCCTGCGGAACAACTGGCTCTTCCGCAAAAACGCGGACAAACCCGAGGCATAGCCTCGACTGCGGTAGTGCCGTGCTTCGCTTTGCTACGCTACGGCACGGAGAAGACAATGTTCAGAGATTGTCCAGCAGCGCTGAGGCGTCGCGGAGGACCTGTTCCGGCGACTTGAACTGAACGGCGTTCCAGCCGAGTTCGCGGGCGTGTTCGATAATCTCGGCACGGTCGTCGAAGAACACGAGCGGGCGTCCGTAGCGGCGTTCGAACGCGTCGAACATGGCGCTGCCCTGAAGCTTGAACGCGCCCGCTTCGAAACTGTAGATCCCTCCCGTGACCAGATGCACGAACTCACAGTATTTGAAGACCTGATCCAGGTGGATCGGGGAGATGTCGGACATGAACGAGAACCGTGCGCCGCGTGCGGCAAGCGCGCGGACTGTCTCAAGCATCCCGGGCATCGGTTCCTGAACGCAGCACCGCCAGGCGTCGAGCAGGTACTGCCGGGTGCGGCGGTGTCCGGTGAAGTCGTCGAGGCGGTCCAGAAACTCCGGGACCGTGATGCGTCCGGTCTCCAGGGCCGCGCCGTGCTCCCACAGCCGCCCCACGGCTCCGGCATCGCCGGGATCGACGTCGAATCGGCGGTACATCTCGTCGAAATTCAGCTTCATGCTGACGTTTCCGATGTCGAGCGCGATGACCGGTTCGGGGAACCGTTTTTCCGTGTTTGAGTTCATGTCAGAGTCCCCTCCGCGATCCGGATGGTCAGCATTTCCAGCTCGATGCGGGCGTTCCCGCCGGACGATACGATCGCGCGGTTGGCCTTGACCAGCGCGCGGAACGCCAGGACGAGTTCGCGGTCGGTGAACCGCCGGGCGTTCTCCCACGACTTGAACGCCCGGTACGGGTGCATGGAGAAAAGCGCGGATTTGACGGGCGGCGGGGACTGCTTGAGGCGTTCATTCATGCGGTAGAAATAATCGGACTGCGCGTCCTCGGGAATGCCGAGCTTGACGCCCTCGCACTTGACGGCGGCGAGGTTGCGGAATTCGCTCATGACGGAGTAGATCAGCACGATCTCCGGCTTGGACGCGCCGCGGTCCTGCTCCAGATGCTCCATGATGCTCGGGATCAGCCCCAGCGCCCTGCGGGAATCGCGTTCCACGAGCGCGGATGAGAACTCCCATGCGAGCGTTTCGGTGGCGCGGCTGCACACCTCGCGGCAGTCGGCGAACGTCACGACCGGCTTGTCCCCGGCGTAGGTCAGGAGCTTTTCGATCTCGGTCCCCAGGCGCGCCTCGTCCGCGCCGATGGTCTCGGCCAGGAACGACGCGGCGGCGTCCTCGATGCGCTTCCCGCGGTCCATCACGATGGACTGGATGCGGCGGATGAGCATCTTCGCGAACCCTTTGGTCTTCGGGTCGGCCTTCTCGAACCATTCGAGCTTGCCGCCGGAGGATTCGCACACGGCCGCCGCGGTCTTGTAGAACGCTTTGCGGCGGTCGAGACCGGGGCCGTCGATGACGAGCGTGATATCCGCCGGGATGCCGTCCTGGAGGAACGCGGCCAGACGGTCGAGGCGCGAGGGTTTCTTTTTGGTCGACGGCTCGGAAAACGCCTCGTCGAACTTCAGGAAATGCTTCAGCCAGACGATCTTCTCGCTGGAGAAGAACGCCGGGGAGTCCAGCGACAGCAGGAGTTTGTCCAGGACCTGGGGCGCTTTCTCGTTGTCCGAATCCCCCCGGATGATCTCCAGCGACGGATTGTCGTCCGGCGGGTCGCCGCAGAGCGCGCGCATCATTTCGTTGGCGCGCTCCTTGACTGCGTAGTCCTCGTTGCCGGAAATCAGGTAGAAAGCGCCCATGGAAGTCAGTCGATCCCGGGGATGAAGGTCTCTTTGCCGGTGAGGGCGGCGATGGTCTCCACGATCAGGGCGACCGCGGACTCCACGTCGCGCAGGTCGCAGATTTCGGCCGGCGTGTGCATGTAGCGGTTCGGGATGCTGATCAGCGCCGTGGCCACGCCGCCGCGCGTCATCTGGATGGCGGCGGTGTCGGTGCCGCCTGTGGCGCGGTGGCCGGTGGTGATCTGGTACGGGATCTTTTTCTTCGCGGCGGCTTTCAGGATGCGGTTCAGGAGCGGCGGGTTGTTGTCGGCGTTGCGCTGGAGTTCCGCGCCGCCGCCGAGCTTGATGTCGCCGAGGAGTTCGGGCTTGATGCCGGGGACGTCCGTGGCGAAACCGACGTCGACCGCGATGGCGGCGTCCGGGTTCACGCCGAACGCGCCGGTGATGGCCCCGCGGAGGCCGAGCTCCTCCTGCACGGTGCCGACGCACGCGACGCCGACCTTGATCTTGCGTTTGGAAAGCTGGCGGAACGCCTCGGCGATGACGAACGCGCCGATCTTGTCGTCCATGCTCTTCGAGTGGACGACGGTATCGCTGAGCATCTCGAAGTTGCGCGAGAACGTGATCGGATCGCCGACCTTCACGAGCTTCTCCGCCGTTTCGCGGTCCGGGGCGCCGATGTCGATCCACAGGTCATCGACCTTCGGAACGGTCTTGCGCTCCTCCACGCTCTGCAGATGGATCGGCTTGCGGCCGATCACGCCGGGGATGTGGCCTTTTTCCGTGAGGATTTCGACGCCGGAGCTGGGGAGCGTGAGCGGGTCGATCCCGCCGACGGGCCGGAAGGAGATCAGGCCCTGCGGCATGACGCTGACGACCTGGAATCCAATCTCGTCGTAGTGGCCGGACAGCATGAACTGGAATTTCGCGTCCGGATTGAGGCGCGCGATGGTGTTGCCGAGGACGTCCGTGCGGACGTCGTGAGCGAACGGCCTGAGGTAGTCGCGGTAGACTTTGGCCTGTTCGAACTCGAATCCGGAGGGGCCGCAGGTCATCAGGAGTTCTTCAAGAAACTTTTTCGCTTTTGCGTCGATCATGGTTCTATCTCCAAAAAATGAGGGGGTTGATGTTTCGGATGAATGAATCGGCCGGTCAGGTCATTGCTTCGCCGGGGCCTTGTCCGCGTTCAGCGGGACGCCGAGCTCGCTGTACTCGCGCAGTTCCCCTTCGGCTCTGCCGTCGCGGAAGAAACAGTCGTTGGCGATCATGCCGTTTTCGTGGTAGTTGCGCGTCAGGCCGTGCAGGACCTTTTCGCCTTTGTCGTTGTACTTGAACTCGTGGAGGGTTTTCGGGTTGCCGCTTCCGGGGTAGCGTTCCAGCTCCGTTTCGACGTCGAACTCCTTCGAGAGCTTTTCGAGGAGTTCCGTGGCCTGGTCGAAATCGTTTTTCAGCAGGCACGTGCGGAGGTCTTCGGCCGTCTGCATGCCCCGTCCGGGCGCTTGGTCGAGCGCCAGGAACGCCGCGCGGTTCACGACGTCCGCGGTCCCGGTCCCGCTCCCCGAGCTGGTCTTGTCCTGATGGAAGAAGAATCCCACGAACAGCACGGAGGACGGATTTTCCTTCAGGTATTTGCTGAAAAGCCGTTCCATCGGCGTTCCGGTTACCATGAAATGAGAGGCTTCGCCGTCCGCGTCGATCACGGTCTCGTGAATCACGCCGCCCACGGTGAACCCGCGCTGGAACCGGGCGGGCGTCACGGAGGAACAGGCCGAAACGAGCACGGAGGATGCGAACAGCAGGACTGTCAGGAAAAAGCGGTGAAACATGGCAAAGGCTCCGGGATTCGTGTTTTTCTAGTTAGAGTAATTTACCACAAAAGACGGATTTTTCAAGCGGAAAAGGGCGCCGCGGGAAAAAGAATGCGGCGGGTCCGGCGTTATTGTTGTTCCCGGCGTTCACTTCGAGGGCGTGGTCGTGCGCCAGTAGCTGCCGAAGATCGTCCGAAGGGAGGTGCGCTGGGCGTTGTTCTCCGGTTTGAGGCAGTGGCGCGCCGCGAAGAATGCCGTGCCGGAGACTTCCCGCCTCAAAACGAGGTAGAGGATCTGGTTTGAGATCTCGGACGGCGATTCCATGCCCGCGGTCACGCCGGCGTTGTAGACGCCGATTCCGACGTACAGCTTCACGTTCGTGCCGCGCACCAGGTCCGCCCACCAGTTCACGATCCCGGCGAACGGCGCGATTTTGTTCGAAAAACCCCAGTTGATCTGCGGGATCACGAAGTCGATCCAGGAATTCTTCACCCATTTGCGGACGTCGGCGAACGACTGCGAGTATGCCTCGACGCCTTTGGACGGAGAGCCGTCCGGGAATGCCTCCGAGCGGTTCGCCCAGATCCCGACCGGGCTGATCCCGAACGGGATAGCTGTCCCGTTCAGTTTGTTGAACGCACGCACGGTGCCGGATACGCTGCGCACCATCAGTTCCGTGTTGGCGCGCCTCCAGTCGGCATGGGTCTGCGCCTTCCGTCCAAATTTGCGGAACGTGGCGGCGTCGCAGGCGTCGTCCACGCCGATCGGGTAGAAATAATCGTCGAACACGACCCCGTCCGGCCTGTAGCGTTCCAGCACCTCGCGGACGCTGTTGACGATGTGCGCCACGACCTCGGCGCGTCCGGGGTCCAGGAAGAAGAACGAAGTGTCCGTCTTCCTGTTGTCCCAGCGCACCACCATCCCGGGATTGCGCCGGGCGAAATTTCCGCTTGAAAGCGTTTTGAGATATGTGGAGGCCGCTGACGTACTGACCTGGCCGACCCGGTAAGGATTCATCCATGCGTATAATTTCAGACCGCGGCGGTGCGATTCGGCGATCATGAACGCCAGCGGATCGAATCCGCCGTCGAGCGCCTTGCCTTCCTCGCCGGTCAGCCAGCGTGACCATGGGTTGATCGAGGATTCGTAGATGGCGTCGCAGCTCGGGCGCACCTGGAACATGATGGTGTTGAACCCCATGTCGGCGATCCTGGTGACAAGCGAACGGAAGGTCTTCTTGAACTCCGCCGTGGTGGCATGTTTCGCGAAATCCAGATTGAACGCGGTTGCGACCCAGATCCCGCGGAATTCGTTCTGCTTGGGTGTGTAGGCCGCGGGGAGCAGGACGGAGCCGCCGCCGTAATTGCCGTTCATCGCGACGAGGTTGCCGGAGATGTCCCGCAGCGGCTGCGGATTCAGAAGGCGCGGCGCGGTCTGCGAGGATGCGGAAGTTGAAGCGGAAGACGCCGTCGTCGTTGCGGCCGGGACGGAAGACGATGCGGAAGTCGCGGCTGTCGCTGCCGCCGGTTTGGTCGTCGTAGTCGTGGCGGCAGGCTGTTGTGCGGAAGAAGCTGTCGTTGCAGCCGGTTTGGTCGTGGTGTTTGTCGTGGCCGCCGGAGCGGATTGACTTGTCGTCGCAGTTCCCGAAGCCGCCGGTGTGGTCGCCGTAGTTGTCGCGGGCCTCTTCACGGCGGGCGGCGGGTCTTCGGCGGGCGGCGGGATCGGATACGGCAGGGGCAGGGCCGAGCCCTCCGAAAGGAGCGCGCAGAGGAAGATGGTCAGAAACAGCGCCGGCAGGAGCAGCGCCCGGAACCGAAAGGCGATCCGGGAACGAAACGGGGTTCTGCCGACGCGGTTTTTCATGCGTTATGCTCCGGGGAACGTGCGGATGGGTTTCGGATCGACGAAGACCGCGGGCCGGAGATAGATCAGCTCCGTGGGCGGCATGTCGCAGACGCCGGGCGGGATGGATGCCAGGACGGCGGCGTTCACATGGGGGGAGAGGACCACGGGGAGCGCCGGTTCGAAGAGCCGGACGGCCTCGATGTCGTGCGGACTGGCCGTGAAGGTGTCGTAGGAGCCGCGCAGTTCGGCGAGCTTGTCCGGGTTCTCCAGGACGCCCTGCCAGCCGTCCGGGATCCAGAAGCCGCCGCTGTGCTTCAGGCCAAACCCGAGCAGCTCATGCTTGCGGCCGTCGTACAGCACCAGGACGCGTTCGCCGAACGGCGTCTCGCCCTCGAACCCGCACGCGGACGGGATCCCGCGCACGGTCTGGTCCTTGCCCCGCGACGCGCCGAGCACGAACGCCGCCGCCACGCGGAGCGCGGTGAAGGAGCCGGGACCGGTCCCGACCGTCCATGCGCCGATGTCGTCGTAGGTGAGCCCGGCCTTTGCCAGCGCTTCGCCCACGAGGACCGGGAGCGAGGAGGAATCGCGTCCCGGCAGATCGACCTGGAACGACGTGAGCGTCCGGCCGTCCGGCTGCGCGATTGCGAACGACAGTTCGCTGCATGAGAAATCCAACGCCGCGTTCAGCATGGGTCAGTCTTCCTTTCCGGGGACCAGGACCAGCTGCGCGCCGGATTTCCGCAGCTGGCGGTTCGCCCACCGGGCGAATTCCCGGAGCGCGGGCAAATCCCAGTGCGGCAGGTCCTTCTTGCGGCCGCGGTCGAGGTGGCCGGCGCGGCGGCAGAACCGTCCGCCGCCGATCAGGACTGCGAAGACGTCGCCGTCCTTCGCGGAGGCCAGGCGCGCCCGCACCCATTTTTTCAGATAGTTTTCGGTGGCCTGTGCGCAGGCGCATTCGTCGCATTCGGCGCGCAGATCCAGCACGTCGGCGTATTCGGCGTCAGCGGCGGCGGGTTCGCCCCACTGGATCGACCAGGTGATGTTCCAGCTGCGGCCCGGCGGGGGCGGCGTATCCGCGGAGGCCGGCGCGAAGACGTACAGGCTCCAGGTGCAGATCAGGTCGCCGCCCTCGCTGCGGACGATGAACGTGGACACGCCGTCGCCGATGCGGGAGGCGTTGGCCCAGCGCCAGATGTCCTTGCCGGTCTCGAACCGCACGGCGCGGCCGTCGGCGAGGCGGAACAGGATCGCGAGCGGCGGCATGGAATCCTTGTAGAGCTGGGCGTCGCTTCCGTCGAACGGCGTCAGGGCGGGTTCCTTTACGATGTCCTCGGCGGACGGCGTCTTTACGATGGCATATGCGGCAATGCGGCCGCGGAACCGCAGGCCGCCCGCCGTGAGGCTGCGGATTTCGAACGCGTGCGGCAGGTCGAATCCGGTCTGGACCGCAAGCGAGTTCGCGTCGAGTTTGTAGAGGTGCGTGATCACGGTCGGGATGCCGAACGGGATGCGGCTTTCGCTGTCGAACGACACCTCCGCGCCGTCGTCGGAGTGGTGCGGGCGGCGGAGCCCGACGAGCCCCATGGATTCGGGATATTCGCCGGGCACGGCCTCCAGCGAAGTGACCGTGAAGCCGTCGAACGGCGTGAGGGTGAAAAGTCCGGGGGCCGGCTTGTCCGGCTCGAAACCTGCCCCTTCGCCTCCGAGCCGCCACAGCCCGTCGGGCGTCTGTTCGAATTGTCTGTAGTTCATCCGATCACCTGAACGAGTTCGTCCACGGGTTTCACGTTGCGGGGCCGGCAGGCGTTTTCCCTGCCGAATCCGAGCGGGGAGATCGCCACGGACCGCCACGGGGCGGCGATCCCCGCCGCGGCGTCCACAGCGGCCCGGTCGTAGGCGCAAATCCAGCACGTGCCGAGACCTTCCGCCGTCGCCGCGAGCACGAAATGCTCCATCACGATCGACGCGTCCACGTCGATGATGGATCCGCCGTCCGGACGCACCCACGCCGCGGAGGCATTCCCGGCCAGAACGGCCACGACGGGCGCTTCCTTCAGCCAGGGAAATTTCACTTTTTCGCAGATCTCCGCGCGCATCGAGGGGTCGCGGATCAGAAACAGCCGGAACGGCTGGCGGTTGCATGCGGTCGGGGCGAGCTGGACGGCGCGCGAAATTTTCGCGATGGCTTCGTCCGGGACATTTTTGTCAAGATAGCCGCGGATGCTGCGGCGGGCTTCGATCACATCGTAGAATTCCATGAAAACCTCCAAAAGCAAATCGGTTTCGATTCAAAACGGAACGGCGCAATAACGCTTCACCTCAAATCCGGGCGACGTAAAAACGCCTTATCTACTATACAGGCGGTACGGCATTTTTCAACCGGAAACCGCCGGTTTTTTTCAAAGAAGAAAATCCGGAAGCTGTTTCGCGCACTGCCGCAGCATGGCGTCGCGGTTCCGCCAGTCCGGGCACAGCTCGTCCATTTTCTGTCTGAACCGCTCGGAATGGTTCATTTCGTACTTGTGGCAGAGTTCGTGCAGGATCACGTAGTCCACGACCTCCGGCGGAAACAGGACCAGCAGGGTGTTCAGCGTGACTTTTCCCGTGGCGGAACAGCTTCCCCAGCGCGATTTCTGAGGATGTACCAGTACGCGGAACTCCGGAAGCCCCAGCGCCGCCGCATGGGCGCGGATGCGGGCGGTCAGCACCGGTTCCGCGAGCTGCGTCAGCACGGACAGAAACGCGCCCGCGAAGGCTTTCCCGTCCGCGGGGTCGCCCCGCATGGTGATTTGGTTGAACAGCGGATCGAACCAGCACCGGACCGTATCCGCGCCGGGCGTTTCCTCCACCGTGATCTCCAGGCGCTCCCCGGTCAACCGCAGTTCGATATCCGCCGGAATCCGGCGCGGCACGTCCGGCCCGCGCGGCATCGCGCCGGGTTCGGGCGCAAGACGGCGGATGGTCACCGCCAGCCACGACGTCTTGCTTTCCGCGAACTTCCGCGCGGATGCCACGGAACGTCGTTTCGGGATCACCAGCTGGACCGAAAAAGGATGCGGGATGACGCGCAGGAAGAAGCGTTTGGCCTTCAGCGACCTGCGGACCGCGCAGCAGACGGGCGGCATTCCGTCCGGCAGGTCAAGCATGATGAATTCGGGATCGGGCTGCATGTGTTTCTTCGAAAAACAGAAGATGGATTTACGAGTTGCGGAACTGCAGAATATAAGAGAAGATAGGTCATATAAGTCCTATACGGCCTATTGGGACATGGTTTCGGAAGCGGACGAAAGGTGTATGTGGAGGTCCCGCCTCTTCCGTGCCGTTGCGAAGCGAGGCACTGCCGCAGTGGAGGCCCCGCCTCCCTTATCAGGCTTTCTTCCCGGAGTGCCGGTACGCCGCGTAGGCCAGCGCGGAGCAGACCTCGGCGGAGGTGCGTCCGAAGACGGCGATCGACTTCGGGAGCAGGCTGGACGCCGTGAACCCGGGGATACTGTTGCCCTCCAGCATGAAAACGGCCTTGTCGGAGTCGCGCACGATCACGTCGATGCGGATAAGCGTGGTGTTCCCGACGGCCTGCGCGAACTTCAGCGCGGCGGCGGCGATCTCTTTCTGGACGGCCTGGTCGATGGTGACCGGCGGACAGAAATACTTGGTCTCGCCTTGCGCGTGAGTATATTTCGCGTCGTAGTCGTAGAGCGTGCCGGGATGCTGGATCTCAATGATGGGATAGACTTCTCCGAGGACGACGCCGACCGTGGCTTCGGTTCCGGCGATGAACTCCTCGACGAGCACGCGTTTGTCGTATTTGAGCGCGGTGGAGATCGCGAACTTCCATTCGGAGGCGTCGCGCACGAGCGACAGGCCGAACGTGGATCCTTCGGAATTCGGCTTCACGATCAGGGGCGGCTTCATGCCCGCGGGGATCTCCGCGGCGGGATCGTCGATCAAGGCGTAGGCGGCGTTGCGGATGCCCGCCTGGTCCATCACGCGCTTGGACTCGAACTTGTCCATCACGATGCGGCATGCTTCGGCGGAACCTCCGACGAACGGGATCCCGGCCTGTTCCATCAGCGCCTGGATCGTGCCGTCCTCGCCGAATCCGCCGTGGAGCACGGGGTAGATGACGTCCGCGGCGCGCATCCGGTCGGTGATCTCCGGCTTCGTGATGTCGTAGGTGTCGACGTTGTGTCCGGCGTCGCGGAGCGCGTTGGCCACGTTCGCCGCGGATTGAAGCGAGATTTCACGTTCGGAACTGGCTCCGCCCATGAGGACGAGGATGTCCAGGGGAGTCTGCTGGCACATGGCCGCCGCCTGTTCTTTCATGTTGATCGATTTGACCTCGGGTTGAAGGATGATGTTGGAATGCCGGAAAACCGCGCTTCGCATGGCGCGGATGAGTTCGTAGCAGTCGTGGCCGGAATGCTCCAGGAGTTCCGGCGAGGGCGAGGCGTCGCGCACGATCCAGTTCGCATGAACGGGAGATACCATGAACGCGCCCGAGCGTTTGCCCTTCATCCCGGCGGATTCCAGCAGACGGCCCGCGTAGAGCTCGGGCGCGGGATTGCGGAAGATCGAACCGGCGCTGCGGCCCTGGGGCGACTGGCGGCGGCGTTCGTGCTCGGCGTCCATGGCGGCCTGTTCCTCGGCCGGATCGACCGGGCGGAAGCGTAACCGCGCGGACATGACCATGATGTTTTCCGGGATGCCGGAGTCGCGGTATCGCCAGAGGTAGGCGTTCTTCGGGACGACGGACACGGACGCGGTCTCGAGGTTGAGCAGCGTCATGTCCAGCAGAAAATCGGAGATGGTCTGGCCGTTCGCGCCGGCGTTCATGTGCAGGCCGCCGCCGATGGAGCCGGGGATGCCGCAGAGACCTGCCGCGCCGCCGAACCCGTGTTTCAGCGCCTCGTTCAGGACGGCCGCGAGTTTTGCGCCTGCGCCGGCCGTGCAGATGCCGTCGTCCGTGCAGGATGCTTCCGCCAGGACGCCTGACGGTTTCAGGTAGACGGTGCCGTCGGTCGGTTCGTCGGAACCGACCAGGTTCGTGCCCGCGCCGAGCGGACGCGCGGTCCAGCCGGCACTGAGGACGTAGCGCAGAAATTCGATCGTGACGGCGGGATCGGTCACGCGGGCATAAAGGAATTTGCCGGACCCCGCGCCGAGGGAAGTGTGGTCCGCCCAGACGGCGTCCGGGACCAGCTCGATGCCGGGAAACGCCTCGGCGGCGCCGGCGATCAGTTCACTTTTTGTAAACTTTCTCGGGATCAAAGACTCGTTCTCCAACGACTTCCAGAGTGTCGCCCGCGACTTTGCGGAAGAAGCAGGTGCGGTAGCCCGTGTGGCAGGCGGCGCCGCCGACCTGTTCGACCTTGAAGATCACAGTGTCCGCGTCGCAGTCCACCAGGATTTCCTTCACGATCTGCACGTTGCCGGACTCTTCGCCCTTATGCCAGAGTTTGGAGCGGGAACGGGACCAGTAGACGCCGTGTCCGGTCCGGAGGGTTTCCCTCCAGGATTCCTCGTTGATGTAGGCGAGCATGAGGACCTCGCCGGTCTTCCAGTCCTGGGCGATGGCGGGGATCAGACCGCCGCATTTTTTGAAATCAAGTTCGATCATGGTGAATCAATCCAAACCGGTACGTGACGGGGTCAATCTTTTTCGACGGGGACGGCCTTCGGGACGGAGTCGGCGTCTTTGTCGGAAACGCCGATGACCTTGACCTCCTGCGAGTCGCCGGAGACGTTTTCCTGCGGAAGCGAGGGAATGATCTCCTTGACTTCCTCTTCTTCCTTCTCGGCGGCGTCGGATTCTTCCTCGCCCGCGTCCTCGGTCGTTTCCTCGTCGGCGGGTTCCGCCACATTGCCGCCGGGCTGTTCGGAGGCCAGGAAAAGGACCATGGCGAAGTTGCGGCATTCCTCGGTCGGGGCATGGCCGACGAAGCGCACGGGATCGCCGGGGATGGTCGAACGGAGACGGTAGTCTTCGGGCTTGGCCGTGAGATTGCCGTCGGCATCGCACCAGTAGAAGCGGTAGGAGAATTCATAGTCGACGTCGCCGCAGAACGCCCACTTCAGGGCGGAAAGTTCGGCGGTCTTGCCGAAGACGCGCACGGCCAGATAGCCGTTTTCGTTGATCTCGCTCTCGACGTCACGGAACGTGAAGATCTTCGCGGCGCCCGGAGAGAGGTAGATGTTGCCGGGCTGGACTTCCGTTGCCCCGTTCAGATTTTCTATTACATGGACGCGTTCATCGGTCGGGGCAGGGGTCGAAGCGCAGGCCGAAACGACCAGGAGACATGCGGCCGCGGTCAGAATGGAGAACAGTTTCATAGTTGTTTCCTTTCGGTTTTTATTCCAGAAATTTTTGTTTGATTTGTATTCCGATGAGTAATTTACACCGTGTGCGCGGAGTTTTCAAGCCTTGATGTCACATTTTTTGCCCACATAAACCTGACGCGGGCGCACGATGCGGGTGCTGTTGCCGATCATCTCGCGCCAGTGGGCGATCCAGCCGGGCAGACGCGCCAGCGCGAACATCACGGTGAACATCTTCTCCGGGATGCCGAGCGCGCGGTAGAGGATGCCGGAGTAGAAGTCGACGTTCGGGTAGAGGTTGCGGGAGATGAAATAATCGTCGCTGAGGGCGGCCTTTTCGACCTCGAACGCCACCTGGAGCAGAGGATCGGTCACGCGACGCTTCGCGAAATACCGTTCGCACTCGGCCTTGATGATCCTGGCGCGCGGGTCGAACGTCTTGTACACGCGGTGCCCGAAGCCCATGAGGCGTTCCGGGTTGTTGCGGTCCTTCACGCGGTCGAAGAATTTCTTCACGTCGCCATCGTGCTCGATGCGGCGGAACATCTCGATGACTTCCTGGTTGGCGCCGCCGTGGAGCGGGCCGGACAGAGCGGACACGCCGGCGGAGATCGTGGCGTACAGGTTCGCCTGCGTGCTGCCGATCGTGCGGACGGTCGTGGTAGAGCAGTTCTGTTCGTGGTCGGCGTGGAGGATCAGCAGGACGTTCAGCACGCGCACGGCTTCCTCGGAAATCTCGTAAGGCATGACCGGCGAGTCGAACATCATGTTCAGGAAATTCGCGCAGTAGGACAGGTCGTAGCGCGGATACACGACCGGTTCGCCGATGCTCTTCTTGTATGCGAAGGCCGCCATCGTGCGGACCGTGGAGATCAGGCGCGCCGTCGACGTGTCGATGTCCTCGCGGAACGACAGCAGGTCGACGTTCGGATAGAACACCGCGAGGGCGTTGATCATGGTCGAGAGAATGTGCATGGGATGCGCGCCGCGGGGATACAGGTCGAAGAAATGGCGCATGTCCTCATGCAGCAGGGAATTGACGTTCAGCAGTTTCGAGAACGCCCGCGCCTCCTCCGGGCTCGGCAGCTCGCCGTGGACCAGCAGGTACGCGATGTGGACGAACCGCAGCTTCTCGTCCGCCACAAGTTTCTCGATCGGGATCCCGCGGTAGCACAGGATGCCTTTTTCGCCGTTCACGTATGTGATGCTGCTGCGGCAGACCGCGGTGTTCATCAGGCCGGGGTCGAACGTCAGGCAGCCGGTCGTCTTGCGGAGGGCCGTGATATCGATCGCTTTTTCGCCCTCGGTCCCGACAATGATCGGCAACTTAATATCCTGTCCGTTTATGGACAATGTCGCGAATTCACTCGCCATCGTGCAGCCTCCTCTCTCATGTTGGTCCGGGCTGTTTGTTACGGAACTGTATGGAAAACGTATAAACTAAATAATCTACACCCCGCACGCGAAAAAATCAAGTGAAAAAGCGGATGGAAATCAGGAAAAAGACTGGAAACATGGGAGGCAGTAATCTGTGCTGCACGGACATGGGACATTTTTGATGTGTGCGAATGGGACACGAAGTTGAGACATTTTGTCCCGGTCTGCCCTATCCGAATATGCCGCAACCCGTTGATTCTGCGTCCGTTTGATTCTTGGCACGCAAGTTGCTAGATGCCTGTCGGCATTCTCAACACACATCAAGATCAATCACCAAAAGAAGGAGTCGCGATTATGCTGGACATTCAGAAAATGACCGAAAAGACCCGTGAAGCCCTCGCCGCCGCCGGCGCCGCCGCCCGCGAATACGGACATCAGGAAATCCGGCCGATCCACCTGCTCTCCGCACTGGCGCAGCAGGAAGGCGGTCTGCTGCCGTCGCTGCTGAAACGCATCGGCACCCCGAATTCGCTACTATCCGAGGCAGTGGAAGCCGAACTGGCCAAGCTGCCGAAAGTGACCGGAAACGCCGTCGACGTGTATCCGTCGCGCGATTTCAGCAACATCCTGGTGGAGGCCCGCGACCGCGCGGAAAAGATGAAAGACGAATACATCAGCGTGGAACACCTGCTGATGGCGATGATCGACAAGGACGCCGCGTGCGCCGCCGCCATGGGAAAAGCCGGGCTTACCGCCGACACGCTGCTGAAGACCCTGGTGGAGATTCGCGGCAACCAGCGCGTGACCAACGAGAACCCGGAGGCGTCGTTCGAGGCGCTTGAGAAATACGGACGCGACCTCACGCAGGCCGCGCGCCAGAACAAGCTCGACCCGGTGATCGGCCGCGACGACGAAATCCGCCGCACGGTGCAGATCCTGGCCCGCCGCACCAAGACCCACCCGGTGCTGATCGGCGAACCCGGCGTCGGCAAGACTGCCATCGTCGAAGGGCTTGCGGTCCGCATCGTGAAGGGCGACGTGCCGGAATCCCTGCGGAACAAACGCCTGGTCGCACTCGACATGGGCGCTCTGATCGCCGGTGCGAAGTACCGCGGCGAGTTCGAGGAACGCCTGAAAGCCGTCCTGAAGGAAGTCTCCGGCTCGAACGGCGACGTGATCCTGTTCATCGACGAACTCCACACGGTCGTCGGCGCGGGAGCGTCCGAAGGCTCCATGGACGCGGGCAACCTGCTGAAACCCGCCCTGGCGCGCGGCGAACTGCACTGCATCGGTGCGACCACGCTCAACGAATACCGCAAGTACATCGAAAAGGATCCCGCGCTCGAACGCCGGTTCCAGTCGGTGCTCGTGCCGCAGCCGAGCGTCGAGGACACGATCTCGATCCTGCGCGGCCTGAAGGAACGCTACGAGCTGCATCACGGCGTGAAGATCCGCGACGGCGCGCTCGTGGCGGCGGCCGTGCTGTCCGACCAGTACATCGCCGACCGGTTCCTGCCGGACAAGGCGATCGACCTGATCGACGAGGCGGCGGCGAAGCTCCGCACCGAAATCGACTCCTGTCCGCAGGAGATCGACGAGGCGGAACGCAAGTCCATGCGCATGGAGATCGAACTCTCCGCGCTCCGCAAGGAAAAGGACGAGGCCAGCGCCGCACGCCGCGAGGAGCTTGAGAAGGAACTCGCCGACATGAAGGAGAAGGCGAAGTCCATGCGCGCCTCCTGGAACGCCGAGAAGGATGCGATCGGGAAACTTCAGACCCTGCGCGAAAGCCGCGACACGGCGAAAGGCGAACTCGAAAAGGCCGAACGCGAAAGCGACCTCCAGCGTGCCGGCGAACTCCGGTTCAGCATCATCCCCGGCATCGAAAAACAGATCGCCGAGGCGGAAAAGGCGCTCGCGGGCGACGAAAACGGCAAGCGCATCCTGAAGGAGGAAGTGACTGAGGAGGACATCGCGGACATCGTGAGCCGCTGGACGTCCATCCCCGTCGCCAAGCTCGTCCGCAGCGAACGCGACAAACTGCTGCACCTCTCCGAGCACCTGCACCTGCGCGTCGTGGGGCAGGACGAGGCGGTCGAGGCGGTTTCCGACGCCGTCCTGCGGTCGCGGTCCGGCCTGAAGGATCCGAAGCGCCCCATTGCGTCGTTCCTGTTCCTGGGGCCGACCGGCGTGGGCAAGACGGAACTCGCCCGCGCACTGGCCGAAGACCTGTTCGACGACGAACGCGCGATCATCCGCATCGACATGTCCGAATACATGGAGAAATACAGTGTGTCGCGTCTGATCGGCGCGGCTCCCGGCTACGTCGGGTTCGAGGAAGGCGGCCAGCTGACCGAGGCGGTCCGCCGCCGTCCCTACGCCGTGGTGCTCTTCGACGAGATCGAGAAGGCGCATCCGGACGTGTTCAACCTCTTCCTCCAGATTCTGGAGGACGGCCAGCTGACGGATTCGCACGGACGCACCGTGAGTTTCAAGAACACGATCATCATCATGACGTCGAACCTGGGCAGCGACCTGCTGCTGGAGTGCGACGGCGACGTGGAGAAGACGCGTCCCGAGATCGACAAGCTCCTGCACGCGCAGTTCCGTCCGGAATTTCTGAACCGTATCGACGGCATCCTGCTCTTCAAGCCGCTGGAGCTCGATCAGATCGAATCCATTTTCGACATCCAGATCGGACTCCTCCGCGAACGCCTGAACAGGCAGGGCGTGGCGCTCGAAGTCAAGCCGAAGGCGCGCACGCTGCTCGCCAAACGCGGCTACGATCCGAGATTCGGCGCGCGTCC
>JAGCTY010000046.1 GCA_017963105.1 Lentisphaeria bacterium | reverse complement strand
TGGGATGTCAAGAAGCCGTCCGACGGCAAGTTCCAGGAATTCATCCGCAGCGAAGGCCGCTACAAAGCCCTGCTGAAGACCAACCCGGCCCACGCCGAGGAGCTCTTCGCCCAGGCCGAAAGCGACGCCGCCAAGCGCATGGAATTCTACCAGGAAGTCGGCAAGCTCATGAAGTAAGCCGTTCCCGAACAGGAACTCCGCGTTTTACGCGACCCCGGCCCGTCCGAACCGGAAAAGTTCGGACGGGCCTTTTGCGTCTTCCCGCGCAGTTTTTTTCCGTCGTTTGCGTCTTCCCGCGCAGTTTTTCGAAAAAAACGTATTCCGCCTCTTTAAATATGAAAAGGCGGTGCTATATTAATATCTTGTATTAAAATATCCGGTTTTCACTATACTAAATCCAAGGGAACAAAATATGAGCGGTATTCTTGATTTTGTCAAAGAACTGTTTTCGCAGTTTGCCTCCGGTTCGGGCAGTTTTATCGACATCGCCAATGCCCAGCGCGGCTGGGGGATCACCTGGCTCATCCTCATCTTGGTCTGGCTGCTGTCCGGGTTCGCTTCTTTCGAATTCGCCAACTCGACCGGGATGCACGGCAAAAAGCATTTCTGGATCGGCCTCATCCTGCCGGTCGTGTACCCGCTTGTCCTGCTCATCCGCAAGCTCGTCATCCAGGCGAAAGCCGTTTCCGCGGCGAAACGCGAGTCCGAGCGCCTCGCGGCGGAACGCGACCAGATCGAGGCGGAACGCCGCCGCATCGACTCCACGCCGAACAAGGACAATTTCGCGAAGCTCAAAGGCTCCTCCGACGCCGCCAGCATCAAGGCGCAGTTCCGCCTGGAGCTCGCCGACGGCTCCGCGCTCATGATCGCGAAGATCCTGGAGGTGCAGGATACGCTGTCTGTGCTCGAACTGGAATCCAATGAAGGCGAGACCCCGCGCGTGCTCCGTATGCCGTATGCGAAGATGGCGCGCATCGAACGCCTCTGATTCCCCGCTCATTTCCCCTGATTTTATCATTCACTTTCCCATACACGAGGTTTTGAATCATGTTCAAAGCAGTTTCGGGGAGCACCGAGTTCCCCTCCATCGAAGAAGCCAATCTTGCATTCTGGGAACAGAACGGCATTTTTGAGAAATCCGTGCAGAACAGGAAGGGCAATCCCGAGTTTCTGTTCTACGACGGCCCTCCGTTCGCCACCGGTCTGCCGCACTACGTCCACATCCTCGCCGGCACGATCAAGGACGTGATCCCGCGCTACCAGACCATGCGCGGCAAATACTGCGAACGCACGTTCGGCTGGGACTGCCACGGCCTGCCGGTCGAGTACGAGATGGAGAAACAGCTGAAGCTCTCCGGCAAGAAGGAGATCGAGGACTACGGCATCGGCAAGTTCAACGAGGCCTGCCGCGGCATCGTGCTGCGCTACACCGGCGAATGGGAGTCGATCGTGAAGCGCATGGGCCGCTGGGTCGACTTCCGCAACGGCTACCGCACGATGGACATGAAGTACATGGAATCCATCTGGTGGGTGTTCCGCCAGCTTTGGGACCAGGGCCTGATC
>JAGCTY010000045.1 GCA_017963105.1 Lentisphaeria bacterium | reverse complement strand
TGCTCGTAGCACCCGGCGAATTCGCCGAGATCGCGATGTCCGACAAGTTCACCGACATCCTCGGCCTCGACCTCTTCATGTGCTCCGAGTGCCGCCGTCTGCGGCACACGCTCCGCGATTCCACGCGCTTCATCGGCGGCGGCGAGGGAGGCCGCTGACATGCGGATCCTCGTCACCGCGGGCCCCACGCGCGAGGCCGTCGACGCCGTCCGGTTCCTCTCCAACAAATCGACCGGAAAGATGGGCTACGCGCTCGCAAAGGCGGCAGTCGAAGCCGGGCACGACGTGATCCTGGTCTCCGGCCCGGTCGCGCTCACGCCCCCGGACGGCCTGCTGGAGTTCGTCCCGGTCGTCTCCGCCGCCGACATGGCGGAGGCGGTCAAGTCCCGTGCCGCCGCCTGCGGCATGGTCGTGATGTGCGCGGCCGTGGCGGACTACACCCCGGCACATCCGATCGACCGCAAACTGAAGAAGGCCGACGGCAATCTCTTCCTCGAGCTGAAGCGCACCGAGGACATTTTAAAGACGCTCGGGCAGCAGAAAAAGCCCGGGCAGATTCTGGTCGGATTCGCCGCGGAGACCGACGATCTGGAGCAGTACGCCCGCGCCAAGCTCGCCTCGAAGAACCTCGACTGGATCGCGGCGAACGACGTGTCCCGCCCGGACCGCGGATTCGCCGCCGGGACCAACGCCGTCACGCTCTTCGCCGCCGACGGCCGCCGGTTCGACCTCCCGCTGCAGAGCAAGGACGCCATCGCGAAAGAGATGCTGGCGGTCCTGCTGCCCGCCCCCCGCTGAAAGTCCGCACGATGGCAGCCCCGTTTTCGAGCTTTCGGACGAAGCTGCGCGCCTGGCGCGAGGGCCGTCTCGACCGGAAGATCGGCGGCATCTCCCTCGCCGAGGTGCGCGAATCGCGTTTTCAGGACCTCGGCGCGTACCCGACCATGAGCGCGGAGTACGGCGCGATCGAAATGATGTTCAAGCGCTTCCCGCTGGACGCAAACGACGTCTTCGTGGACGTCGGCTGCGGATTCGGGCGCGTCATCAGCTGGCTCCTGCTCAAAAAGTCGCCGTGCAAAAAGTATTACGGCGTCGAGCTCGACCCGGACGTCGCCTCGATCACGGAAAAGAGATTCAAGGACTATCCGCAGGTTTCCATTCTGAACGGGAACATCCTCGACGTGCTGCCGCGTGACGGCACGGTCTTCTGGCTCTACAACCCGTTCGACGTCTGCGTGCTGGACGCGTTCCTCTCCAAGCTCGAATCCGGCCGCGAGACGAAAGCCTACGTGATGTATTACTGCGACTACCGGGCGTTCGCGCTGGAGGGGCGCCGCAACTGGAACCGTCTGCTGAAGGACGCCTGGTGCTGTCCCCCGGAAAAGCCGCTGCCATGGTCCATCTGGCAATATCAACCGGATTGGAACCGCTGGACCGCCCGGTGATGATGCCCCGGGCATCCATGCGGCGCGCTTGGGGGGATATTTGAGTGGAGGAGACTACCTCACGGCGTGTCAGGGTCTTCCTCTTCCGCCTTGCGCCGTAGCTCCTCCATCCGTTCCTGCCGGTGGATCTCCTCCCATTTCCGGGTCAGTTCCTGGTATTCCTCGAGGTCGCGTTTTTTCTTGTGGTCCGGCGCGCCCGGCATGTAAATGTGGAGGTTGACGCCGTATCGCGAATCCGGGTCCACATAAACGATGCGCCGTCCGTCCACCGCCGGATCATGGACCCACATTTTCAGCTCAAGGGGCTTTTGGCTCAGAATGGGCGACTTCTGTTTCAGCTCGTACACCTCGCGGGCGATGTCGAACGCCTGCGCCTGATCTTCCGGATTGAGTTCGATTCTGAGTTCGACCGAATCGTCCGGGTGAAATCCGACCGTGCATTCCCGGATTTTGTACTTGCTTTCAAGCGGATCGGTGATGTCGGCGAGGACCTGCCAGCGCATACCGGTCGAAGCGGCGTCGAATTGAATACCTCGACCCAATTTGCAGGTAAAGTAAGCAAAGGCACCCAGCCACGCAAGTCCCACGCACACGACGATCAGCAGCGCGGTCTTTCTGTTTTTAGGCTTCGTTTTCATCGGTCCGGCCTCGGGAGAGCAGGAATTTAGAACAAATCGCTGTGCGACCCGGTACGCATCAACTCAAGAACGAGTGTCTCATTCGAAATGGAGTAAATCAGCAACCAATCCGGTCTGATATGACACTCTCTGGCATTGCGATAGGATCCGATCAGCGCATGATCCCGGTATGCTTCCGGAAGTGTTTTACCCTCGGCAAGCATCGTAACTACAGCCTGAAGTTCAGCAATATTGAATCTGCGTTTCTTTATCCGCTTGTAGTCCCGCTTGAACTGAGCGGTGTATGTAATTCCGTATTTCATGAATCAAGAGCCTCGAACAGGCTTTTAATATCATGGTAAACAGGCGCATTGGGATCATTTGCGAGGCGGTGTCCCTCAGCGATAGCATCGATTGTTTCCTGATTGACTCGCGGAGCCGCCGTTATTTTGAAAGGAATCTCATGATCCCTGGCAATCCGTTTGAGGTAAATCGTGATGGCGGTGGACAGGTTCAGTCCCATATCCGCCAGACAGCTTTCGACTGCATTTTTCAATTCGGAGTCGACCCGAACACAAAGATTGGATGTACTCATATCTTCCTCCAGTTGTTATATATTTTGCATACAATATAATGCGCTGTATTGAAAATGTCAAGCGTGCAATAAAGAAAAAAGTAAAAAACAATGCAAGGGAAAAACTTGGAGTAGCCTAGCCGGCGGATCAAATCTCCGCGCTGATGTTCCGGCCTTTGGAATCGCGCAGGAAGAACGCGGCGATTGCGGCGGGGACCGCGATGGCAAGGCAGATCGCGAGGATGAGGCGGAAGGCGGTCGGGGAAGCCGCGAGGGAATCCGCGGCCTTGAAGCGGTCGAAAAGCCAGCCTGCCGTCTGCGAGAGGGCGATGATCAGGATGTTTGCGCAGAAGTTCACGAACGCGATGGCACTGGCGGCGAAGACCTGCGGGACGAATTCGCGGCAGGCGGTGATCTGGATGCCCGTGAAGCCGTAGCCCGCGCCGAGCAGGAGGAATCCGGCCCATGCGGCGGCGTGCGAGCTTCCCGCGGGCAGGAGCGTCCCGGCGAACAGCACGGCGCACCCGGCGGCGAGCAGGGAGCATCCGGCGGCCTGGAAGACCTTCCGGCGGTTGCCGCAGAGGAGGCTGAGGGACCCGGCGAAGATCATTTCGATCATCACGAGCGTGTTCATGACGCCGAGCGCGCCGTCCTCGGCAGCACAGACGTCGGTGAGGTATTTTTTGCCGAATACACTGAGGCAGGACCAGTAGATCACGATCCCGGCCGCGCCGCAGTAGAACACCCCCACGCACTGCGGTTTCTTCAGCTGGCGCAGCAGGTCCTTCCACGGGAACGGCTCGCGGCATTTCGGGGCGGCATCGGCGGTCGTTTTCCGGGCGGTCCGGGCGGAACAGAGCAGGCAGAGCGCAACAGCGACGCCGCAGGCGGTCGTGAGGTGGTTGCACCAGCGCAGGACGGTCTGCCACGGATGGTCGGCGGCGAGGGACGCGAACGGGGAGGATCCGAGGAGCGTGCCGCCGTAGCTGAAGACATAGAAGATGCCGATGAGGGCGGAGAAGTATTTGCGGTCGAACTCGGAGTCGAGGAATTTCAGGAGAGTAAGGTAGCCGATGGTGCGGCCGCCGCCGTTCAGAACCGCCCCGGCGTAAATCCAGACGGGCGAGGTGAACGTGTACAGGAGCCATTCGCCGAAGACCTGCAAGGCGATCCCGGCGAGGATCACGGGGCGCCAGCCGAAGCGGTCGGTCAGCACGCCGGAGATGCCCAGGAACGCGATGCACCCGGCGACGCCCCAGCTCGAAATGGCGGACGTCTGCGCGGCAGTGAAGTTGAGCGATTCGCGAATCTGGTCGAAGACCATGCCCGGCACTCCGGCACGCGTGGCGGCTCCGATGGCATAGACGACGGCGGCGAAGAAGAACAGGAACAGGGTCGGAAGGGGGATCTTTTTCATGGGGAGTTATGGGGACGTGTTGGAATTGTCATGAAAGAAAGCAGAAAGACAGAATATAATATAATCTGCTCAAGATAGAAACAAAAATAATCATTCGGCATAGATTGATAAAGAGAAGTTATCGATATATGGATATGTACCAGCTCAATCAAACCACGGGGAATCCGCGCACGGGATCGAACCGTTGTTTATCCGGAGAAGGCGCCGGGGAAGGTCTCGCGGAGCACGCGCATCACGCCGTCGTCCTCGTTGGACGGCGCGCGGAACCGTGCGGCGGCGAGCAGGTCGGGATGTCCGTTCGCCATTCCGTAGCTCCAGCCGACCTGCCGGATCATTTCGAGGTCGTTCGGGTAGTCGCCGAACGCCATGCACTGGTCGGGCGCGAGCCCGAGGCGCTTCTGCAGGAATTCGATCGCGATGCCCTTGTTCACGTCGGCGCGCATGATGTCGATCCAGTTCTGTCCTGCCAGGGTGACTTTCAGTCGGTCGCGGAACGGCGCGAAATGCGGCGCGCAACGCTCGGCGGCACTCACGGGATCGAACACCGCCACCTTCACCACGGAGTCGCCCGCGGCCGCGACGGCGGCAAGCGGATCGTCCGTGAACGTGCGTTTTTTGTAGTAGATCGCGGTGTTTTCGACCCCGACCGGGCCGCAGTCGGCGGAGATATACGCCGACTGCACGCCGCACAACACCGTGGTTGCGGGGATCGCCGATCCGGTATGGTAAAGTGTCGGCAGGATGTCGTCCGGGAGCGGACGGCAGAAGATATTTTCCGCGCCGTCGAACACGAGCCCGCCGTTTTCGGAGAAGAAGAAGAGCTTGTCCGCGATGCGTTCGAACATGGCGGCGAGGTTGAAATACTGGCGTCCGCTGGCGATGACGAAGCGCACACCGCGCGGATACAGCGCCTCCACCATGGGGACGAAATCCGCCGGGATCTCCTTGCGGTCGTTGAGCAGCGTGCCGTCCAGGTCGACGGCAATCAGGCGGATGTCGGGGCGCATACGGACGGGTTCAGGGTTCGATGAAGTCGTCCATGCGGAACGGCGGCGGGAGCATCTCCTGGCTCTGCACCCACGCCTTCACCGTGGGCTCCAGCAGGAAATCCTCCAGCGCCTGGTCCTTCGCGAACTTGTGGTCGCAGTACGGGCAGCGGGCAAAGGATTCGACGTCCGGCTGGGCGAGCATTTCGCCGCAGACCGGGCAAATGAGGAAACGTTGTTCGTCGTCGATCACCGGAGGGACCGGCGCGACCGGAACGTGGATTGCAGGGGTAATCATCTTGGTGCCATCTTCCTTTCTTTTCAGTCATCATTTCAGGGCGCAGCGCCGGATTACGCATACCGGACGCTCCCTATAAACAATATAACCCCCGGTCTGTTTTTTTCAACCCGCGCCCGCCGGATTTTCCGAAAAAACCCGGTGCGGCGGGAAAAAACGCGTCCGCCCTTGCAATTTCCGCACGGCGGGTGTATGGTATCACATCATCCATTTTGCATCACGGAGAGGCAAAGACCATGAACAGCGGACAGGACATTCGGACCATGCGGCGGACGGGCATCGTTGCGGCCGGACTGCTTGCCGTCTGGCTGCTTCTGAACAGTCTCCTGACCGTCGCCGCCGTCGGAAACGGCGGTCCCGTGTCCGCCGGGATCCTCGCCGAACCGTCGTCCTCGCCGCGCGGCATCCGTTCCGAGGCGGAACGCGCCGGGCATCTCGCGGTCATGCGGACCGGCGGAAGCGCCGGACTTCAGACCGGCGGGCGCAACAGCCGCCCCGGCCTCGGCACCGTGCGGAAACTCCAGTCGGACGCCTCCCGCCCCGAGCCGTTTCGCCAGTGCGAACCCGCCCCGAACTGTCCGTTCCGCATCGAATCCTCCGGCCAGTCGTGCCTTTTCCAGCTTTTCCCTCACTCCTATCTGCCCGTGAGGGCGGGACCGGTCTCCCTTTCTTTGTTGAGTTGAATTTCGCCCGGACAGCACACATCGTTTCAGCATGCGCGTGCCGTCCGTACCCTCATCTCCGCAACAGAAAGGGAAACGATCATGAAAAAATATCTCGCGGAGCACTGGGACACCGTTCTCTGTGTCGGTCTCAGCATTCTCCTCCTTATCGGCGGCATCTTGGCCTATTTCTGGATGTTTCCGAGTAATTGATCATGTATAAAAACATCGCGCCGTCGTCCGTGACTTGAATCCGGGCGGCGGCGCTTTGCATTTGCGGAAAAGCGTTCCGGCGTCAATCCTTGTTTCCCGGGCGGTTGCCGTAGGGGAAGAAGAAGATGCGGCCGCCGGTCTTTCCGTCCTCGACCGACCGTTCGAAGAGACCGCCGAGGAAGGACCACTCGTGGAATCCGGGAGCGTCCTTCGTGGTGATGAACGGGAAGATGAACTTGCGCGTGTTGACGCCGTCGGTGTCCATGTTGTAGAGGTAGCCGAGGATGCTCTTGTGTTCCTTCTCGCCGAGTTTCTGGCTGTTCGCGCCGAGGCCGAAGAGGACCTTGGTCTGGTAGTCGCCGGTCTCCTTGCACTCGAAGGACGACGAGGTGAGCCCCCAGCCGGTGTTGAAGCCGGTGATGTTCCGGGTCACGATATACTTGTCGGCGATCTCCTGGAGCACGGACGGGATGGTGTCCCGGAACGGCGTGTTGTGGTCGAGCGGCTTCATGCCGATCTGCGCCAGGGCTCGGTTGATCTGTTTCGCAAGGTTGTTCCAGTCCGCGTACGAGTGGCCGTAGCTGGTTCCCTTCGGCTTGTCCGCGGCGGTCTTTTCGAGGAAAGCCGGGGACCAACGGTTGATCTCATAGTTGTCCTTCAGTTCGTACAGGCTGCCGTACAGGCTGGAAACGAGCTCCTCGGTCCCCTGTTTCCACTGGACGAACGTCTCATCCGTGGTTCCGACGAGGAAGAGCGCGTAGCGGTCCGCCTCCCCCTTCACCGGGTCGATGCTGTGGGACGCCTGGAGCGCGTTGGCGGAGGCGGGGATGATCCTGCCGGGATGCGGCACGCCGCCGTCGTGGATCTTCGTGGTGCCGAAGTAGAGCAGCGGGGTGAGGATGCCGAGGGAGGAACCGTCGTCGGAGGAACTGCCGCCGGAGAGGAGAGGGAGGATGAACCAGGATTTGGAGACGTCCGAGACTTCGCCGTCCTTTTCGAGGCAGTCCTTGTCCCAGAAGAAGAACGGATAGAAGCCGCCGTATGTCTCCACCCGGTCCCCGGCGAACAGGTAATCCTCGCATTGGGCGATCGTTTCGAGCATGGCGCGCGTGTCGGAGTCGGTTCGGGCGCCGTCGCGGTAGGCGGTCACAGCGGCCTTGAAACCGGGGGAGAAGTGCTCGTCGCGGAAATCTTTCAGGAGGGTGTCGCAGGCGGCAGTGACGATCGCGCGCGAATACGCGGCGACGACCGGGTTGTCGCTGGTCTGTCCGCCCTCCTTCAGCGCCTTCGCGAGGTCCTCCAGATACCGCGGGAAACCGTCGAACTGCGGGCGGGTGTCCCTGCCGGACCGGATGAGCGTGAGGACCGAGAAGGATTCTTCGGTGTTTCCCATGCCGTTCTGCCGCAGGCCGGTCTTCCTGTCGGTGTAGTGGCCGAGGAGCCCGAGAAGCACGTCGAGTTCGAATCTGTCCTGCCCGTTCTGATTGATTTCCGTGTCGAAGAGCAGCGTGACGAGCTTGCTGGAAACGGTCTCTTCCCCGCCGTTCTTTTCGAGCGTTTCCCCGAGGCGGAGGAAGAGCGGCAGGAATCCGTAGGCCGTTTTCTTCTGCTCGCCTCCGTCTTTGATCTTCGAGATCACGGCGTCGATCAGGTGTTTCGCCAGGGTCCCGGCCTCTTCGGCAGTCATTTCGCCGGAGATGGCGCGGTCGATGCCGCAGATGCGGAAGACGTCCTCGTTGGAGAGATGGAAGAATTCCGTGTCGATCTTTTTGAGGGGCGGGACGGCTTGCCCCGGCTGGGCTTTTGCAGGGGAGAAGTTCTGAATGTAATGTTTTTCGGCGAGCTCGCGGAGCAGGTCCTGTGCCCACACGTCGCTTTCCTCGGAGCCGTCCGGCATATTGGAGCGGGCGAGGTAATGGTCCACGCACTCCATCACGAAGAAATAGAACCCGCTGTCGAGGACGGGTTGCGAATCATATTCCGACTTGCTGGAACTGCCGGGGAAGAGGCCGAGGATGTTGAAGTGGCCGGAGGACTTCGGCAGGCCGAACATGTCCTTTTCCTCCTCGCGGGCGGCGCTGAGGAGCAGCCCCCACAGCAGGTTGTCGGAATAAGACGTCTTCGTGCGCTCGAAATCGAGGAGATAGAACAGGAAACTCAATTCGTGGTCGCCGTCGTCGGAGTTGGACCACTCGGCGAACGGAAGGATCGCGGTGGAGCGTTCCTCCGAGGTGGAGACGACCTGGCTGTCGAGCTCGCGCCCCGCCTCTTCCATCGTGAGGTCGTCTTCCTCCATCAGCTTCTTCCGGTCGGCGCGGTACGATTCGGAGTAGCCCCAGTACGGGATGAAGTCGTCGCGGTCGTTCTCGCCGTTGAACTTGCGCGTGGTCTTCCGGTAGGTGTCGTAGATCAGGTAGCGACGCTCATACTCGGACGCCGTGGTGCGGAATTCGGGATACACATAATCCTTGCGGGCGTACGGGATGGACGTGAACTCGGAGCCGTAGCGGTCCTTTTCCCAGTCGTAAATCGGGAGCAGCGGCAGGAGGTAGCAGTAGCTTTTCTTCGTTTCGCCCCGGCTACGCTCCACGCGGAAGAACGGGAAGAACCCATATTCGCGCTCGTCCTCGTCGTATGCCCACCACATCGGGCCGAGGTATTTCATGTCCTCGACGGCGGACGATCCGCGGAAGAACGGGAAGACGCCGTATGCGTGGCGGTCCCAGTAGCCGAGCAGCAGGACGTTGCCCTCGGTCCATTTTTCCTCCTCGCCGTTCATGCCCGTGGCGGAACGCTTTTTCCAGCTGGCAAAGGGGAAGATCGACCCGCCGTTCTCGTGGAACCACGCGAACGGGAAAAGGCCGCAATTCGGGGTGTTGCGTCTCCACCACCAGAGGAGGACATGGTTGAGGTCTTCATCGTCGGCGTCGATGTCGTAGAACGGGAAGAACCCGTGGCTTTTACAGTCGTCGTCCCAGTAGCCGAGGATAAGGTAGCGGCCTTCGCCCCACAGTTCATTCCCCTCATCGTCCGTGGTCCTCGACATATAAAGGAGCGGCGAATAGAAGCTGTAATCGGTCTTGATGTAAAGCGGGAGGAACGCGGAACCATGCTGATATTTCCAGAGTAGCGGGAAGAAACCGAACTCGTGAGCTTCGTTCTCGGACGGGAGGCTGTCCCACCACACCGGGCCGATGAAATTGAGGTCGTCGCCGAAATAGCAGAGAGGGAGGACGCCGAAGCTGTCGCCGTCGCCGACGAACGGCCCGGCGAACCAGAAGGCATCGGGCTGCCGTCCCACATGGAACAGCGGGAACATGCCGTAGTAATCGGGGTCCCAGTAGGCATTCAGTGCCCAGCCGTCGCCGTCGACCGGGTTCCAGGAGGAAAGCGGGAAGAGGATGGAGGCGTCGTTGCCCTCGCGGTTGTAGAACGGGCGGATCGCCATGCCGAAGTCGTCCCAGTCGATGAACGGCCAGAGGATGCTCACGTAGCGGCTGTTCACGGTGCAGAACGGCCAGATGTTGACCTGGCGGTCCTGGAGAGCGACGGGCGTGCGGAGGCTGGCGACGGCGTCATCGTACTTGCCGCCGGAAATGCGGCTGGACTTCGGCGCGGAGTAGGCATCGGAATCCCAGCCGATGCGGTTCATGCGTTCGCTGGAGGCGCAGGAAGAAGCAAGCAGGGCCGCGAGAAGCGCGAGGACGGAGAGGAAGGAGGCTTTCAGGTGGCGCGGATTCATGGTGGGGCTTTCCGGTTGTATCTATGAAAAAGGGGATTGAAAAATCGGTTGTTGTTCGGGTCGGTTAATATATCATGTTGAAGTTGTAATTTCAAATGACGACGGGCGATTTGTTTATAATCAGAAGGGCGGGGCATCAAGGTCTTTCGAGAGGGAACGGATGCGGTCGCGGAGCTGTGCGGCACGTTCGAATTCGAGCGCCTGCGCGGCTTCGAGCATCTGGGACTCGAGTTCGAGCACGAGCTCGTCGATGCTGGCGGCCCCGGTCTGCTTCAGGATCTCCTCGGTCTCGCTGAGGGTAATCGCCTGCCCCTTCATGCCGCGTCCCTTCCTGCCTTTCGCGGGACGCGTCTTGAGGCCGGTGTTGTAGGGTGCGCCGGGTTCGTGGAACGTGTAGGCGCGGCCGGAGTTCGAGGCGGCGGTCGCGGTCGCGTTTTTTTCGGGCTGGGTCGCGCCGATGATCTCGGCGATGGTCTCGCGCGGCGGTTTGATGATGGTGTGCGGCACGATGCCGTGTTCGGCGTTGTAGGCGTTCTGCTTGGCGCGGCGCGCCTCGGTGGTCTCGATGAGCGCCTTCATGCTGTCGGTCATGTTGTCGGCGTACAGGATTACCTTGCCGTCGGCGTTTCGGGCGGCGCGCCCGGCGACCTGGATGAGGGAACGACGGGAACGCAGGAACCCCTCCTTGTCGGCGTCGAGGATGGCGACGAGGCGGATTTCGGGGAGGTCGATGCCCTCGCGGATGAGGTTGATGCCGACGATGCAGTCGAAGTCGCCGCGCCTGAGCTCGTTCAGGATCTTCACGCGTTCGATGGCGTCGATCTCGGAGTGCAGATATTTCACGCGGATTCCGACGTCGGAAAGGTAGTCGGCGAGGCGTTCGGAGCTTTTCTTGGTGAGCGTGACGACGAGCGAACGCGCCCCGACGGCGGCCGTGGCGCGGATCTCCGCGATCACGTCGTCTATCTGCGAACCGAGCGGGCGGACCTCGACCGGCGGATCGAGCAGCCCGGTCGGGCGCACGACCAGTTCGACGACGGCGTCGCCGCACATCTTCATCTCGTAGTCGCCGGGCGTGGCGGAGACGTACACGGTGTCGCCGGTGAGCCCGAGGAATTCCTCGAACGTGAGCGGGCGGTTGTCGAGCGCGGAGGGCAGGCGGAATCCGTAGTCGACGAGCGTCTGCTTGCGGCTGCGGTCGGCCTTGTACATTGCCTGGAGCTGGGGGAGCGTCACGTGGGATTCGTCGATGAAGAGCAGGTAGTCCTTCGGCATGAAATCAACGAGGCAGAACGGGCGGGAGCCGGGGGCGCGGCCGGAGAGATGGCGCGAGTAGTTTTCGATGCCGGGGCAGTAGCCGATCTCCTTCATCATCTCCACGTCGTAGTTCACGCGCTGGAAGAGGCGCTGCGCCTCGACGAGCTTACCCTGTTCCTCGAAATTGTGGA
>JAGCTY010000044.1 GCA_017963105.1 Lentisphaeria bacterium | reverse complement strand
GGGCAGCGTAACGCTTCTCTTCGACGGCAAAACCGAAGTGTCGTTCACGCCTGACGCCGACGAATCGGTCGTATATCTCCAGAGCGAAATAGCCGATGCGTCGTCTCTGGGCGACGGCGACTGCCGTTCGCTCATGGAGGCGTCGCTTTCGGATACGGACGGCGCGGCGTTCGCCATCGGCCGCGAGACCGGGAAACTGATTCTCTGGAAGCGCTTCGGGGAGTTTCCCTCATGCGCCGCGCTCGAAACGGCGATCAACGAGTTTCTCGGCCAGATTGCCCGCTGGCAGGAGAGGCTTGACGGAGGTCTGGCGGGTGGGGCGGCGGATGATTCCGCAAGCCAGAACGCAGGCACATTCAATTTCATACAGGTCTAAAAGGAGTTCTTCCCATGTCCCTTACAATCAATCCAGACATTGTCGTACAGCAGGAGCTGCAGTCGCGCGGCGTCGATTCGTCGGTCGGCGTCTTCGGGAGCCACCACGTGCAAATCAGGAAAGGCAGTCCGATCCGCCTCGACGTGATCAAGTCCGCCAAGGTTCCTTTCGCCGGCTTCCGAACGGTGACGCAGATAAAGCGCGGCAAGGCCGGCATCGAGCAGACCGCCTCGGACGCGCTCAAGACGCTGGCCTCGCCCGGTTCCCTCAACGCCGGCAAGCTGCTCGGCCTCCTGAAGGCTCAGCAAACCCACCTGGACCGGCTGACGGCGCTGAACCAGCTGGACCCCGCGCAGAAGCAGGACGCGGATGGCCTGTGGATGTTCACGAAGGCGGTCGAAAACCTCTCGAACGAGGATCTCGCCTCCATCTTCCAGAAGTTCACGTCATCCGAGATGGACCTGCTCCAGACCGCGCTCATGCGCGAGGGGCAGATCAATCCGGCGGCCAGGGACGCGCGCATCGCCGCCTCGCGGCTCTTCAACCTCCAGGCGCTCGTCCTGAAGGAGATCGGCAACCGCGCCGCCCTCTCGAACCTCTCGGACCTTCGCGGCGCCGACGCCGCCGACGAGACGCTCAAGGACGAGAACCTCCGGCTTCCGCAGAAGCTCTCGGACGAATACGGCTCCTCCGGGGTCAATGACGTCGTCGCCGAGCCAGTCCATGAAAAGGACATCACGGCCACGAACATGGCCGTCCTGACCGAAGTCTCGGCCCAGAGCGCGACAAAGCGCGAGAACATCGCCACGACCGAGCGGGCGAAACTCGACGCGCGCGGCCTCGGCGACGTCCAGCTCAAGGAGATGGGCGACGTGCTGCGCTCGGCGGAGCTGACGATCAACATCCCGCTCGACATCCTCGCGGGCAAAACGTCGGTCTTCGCCGACCCTACCAAGCCCCTCGCGAACATCTGGCACCTGCACGACCAGCACATCGACCCCAAGGGCACGGGCTACCTCGACAAGCGCGACAGCGTCGAGAAGATCCTCTTCCCCGAGTTCTCCAAGCACGACGTCAACGCCGACGAGCGCCCCGTCTATGGCGCCCTCAACGTCCAGCACATCTACAACGGCGGCTCGCCCGTTTACGGCAACGCCGTCATCGTCCTCAAGCCGGAAGTCTCGCGGCGCGCCACCTACACGCTCATTGACACGTTCCTTTCGACCCCCCTGAAAGTTGACGCGAACCGCCGCGCCGACTTCTACCGCCTTCTCGGCGGTACAGATGGCATCCCCGACGAGCTCAGGATCGCGCTCCTCAAACCCGATTCGCAGGAGCGCAAGGACCTCGACCAGCTCTTCGACTCGCTCCAGCAACTCAAGGAAGTCCACGCCAGCGACTGCCTGGCGCGCGACCTGCCAAACTCCGTCAAGCACATCCTGGAGCGGCACGACGCCAACGGAATGGGGGACGGCGAAAAGTCCCTTCTCGGCCTCATCTACTCCTGCTTCGGCAACCCCGAAGACGCCCGCAAGGCCATGGCGACCTACGACAACATCGAGTCTCTCTTGCCGCAGCTCGGCAACGTCACCGGCAACTCTCTCGCTCGCGCCGCCCTCGAAAAGCGCGAGGGCGGGACTCCGAAATTCTCCTTCGACGGCCCGGAATACATCGAGGCGCAGATCCAGGGGCCGATCATGCCCCTGCGCGACATAGCCGAGATCCGCGTCGACATGAACTTCGTCCCGGAAGAGGAGCGCGAGGACTACATCCAGAAGATGAAGGACTTCACGCGCCAGACCGGAATCCCCGTCGTCTTCCAGGAAGTCCCGCAGCTGGAAAGCGACAACGAAAAAAGCAGGCTGGACCAAAAGCAATACGAGTTCAACGCCCAGCATCTCGACATGGGCAAGCTGAACTCCATGAAGGAGGCCGTCCTTGCCGACCCCGTCAAGGCCGCCGCCGACTACATCGCCGAGCACAACCCGGAAGACATCGACGGCTTCTCCAAAGACCTCCTTTCCGGCCCGGTATTGGCGGCCGCCGTCTCCAAATTCAAGGAGCAGGTCGCCGCAAAGACGGCGAACCCCATGACTTCGGATGCAGAGGGCATCGTCAATCATGCCCTCCGTGACTGCATCGTCAGCCCAATGCGCAAGAACATCGCCTTCCTTCGCACCCTCGAGCAACTGCCATTTGAGACCGAAGGGCAGAAAAAGGCCTTCGCCGACTGGATCCGCTCCACGACCGCCATCAGTTCCATCGCTGAAGTCCGGGCCATCCACAGCCAGGCCACCGCGCGCGCCGCGCTCCTCCGCGAACTCGCCGCCGTGGAGCCGCCGCCTTCGGCCGACGTTGTCCTCTCCCGCCTCGCCGCCCTGCAGGCCGGCAAGGAGGCAGCCAGCCCGACGCACGTCGCGGCGATGACCGTCGCCCTCCTCCGCAACGCCGTGCCGCCCATCACACCCGAAGCGACGCGGAAGCTGATCGGGATTATCGACTCGCCCACCATGCGCGGTCTCTCCGGGCAGCTCGTGGCAATCTCAGGGGCCGACACCCTCAAAACCTCCCCAAAGGCGGGCCGCGAT
>JAGCTY010000001.1 GCA_017963105.1 Lentisphaeria bacterium | reverse complement strand
GAAAAAGGTGGAAGGACTGATCGACAACCTGAACGAACTGAAGGAGGTCTCGAAGAACAGTCCCGGGATTTACGCGGCCGGCAAGAAGATGCTGGAGGAAACGGGCGTCTCCCTTCCCAAGGGAATGATCGCGAAGCTGGTCCAGGCCGCCAACGACGCCCCTCTCACGGAGATCCGAAAACTCTCCGGCAACTCGTCCGGCATGGACATCCACCGGGCCGTCATGCAGCTGCACAACTCCCTCAAGGCGGCGATGGTTTCCTCCGGAGCGGAGAATCTGGATGGAGCCGACGAGAAGGTGGGCGCACGCGACTTTGTCGCGACGGCCATCCTCTCGCGCTGCGGCAAGGGTGCCCTGGCCAACATCCGCAGCGCCCTGGATTCGCAAAACGCCTCCGCCTTGAATGAATACTATTCCCTCACCGACGACAGGCGAAACGGGTTTGTCGAAAACCCGTCGGACGACCTCAGGGAAGGCATCAAGGAGGCAGGCACACTCGGCTTCTACGCCCTGGAAGCGTTCGACCATGCCGTCAACGACAATCTGCGGCGGCTGAATCCCGGCACGTACGAAGAATCCAGGGTAAAGCCCTTCCACGGGGAATTCGACATCGACGACATCGGCGGCGACGAGCTCATCGACGCCACCGTTTCCATTGCCAAGGACATCAGCGCCGAACGCGTCCAGAACATCAGCGACGAACGCGTCCAAAGCTTCGTCGACGAACGCGTCCAAAGCTTCGTCGACGAACGCGTCCAAAGCTTCGTCGACCAGACCGTGGAGGGCAGCGGAAAGGGCGCGGACGCCATGAAGAAGATCATCACGGACAAAGTGGACGGCCTCCACGACCCCTCCGCCAAACTCCGCGAGCGGATGAGCGCGAACGCAAACGCCATGATGAACTGGAACATCTGCGCCGAAATGAAGAAGCTCGCGACCGGCGACGGCGGCCAGTTCGCGAAGGACATCTACCGCGGCTGCAACGCCACCCTGACCGACGGCAAGATGACCATCAAGCTCACGCAGAACTTCGAGACGGCGCGCGACGAGCTCGCGCAGTTCGTCACCGGCGACCCCAAGGCGACCTATCGCACCATCGTCAAGGACGAGGACAGGAACAAGGTACACATGCTGATGGCCATGATCTCCCAGGAGACCGAGAAGGCCACCGAAAACGGCGTCGAGAATGCGCTGGACAAGCGGGAAAGCGACTTGGCGTTCACGATGACCGGCTACCCCTACCAAATGAAGGAAAAACAGGCTTCCAGGACGTATTCGATCCAGAAGCTGGACGATGGCGGAATCGCCCTCCATTACGTCATGGACAAGCCGATCATGGAGATCGACGACGGCAACACGGACGGAGACGGATACACGCTGGGCGAAGGCAGCAAGTTCACGTGTACGCTGGACTACACTCTGGACGGCAAGGAGTTCAACCGACTCGCGAACCTGGGCTACGGCAAATTCGACGACACGGCAGGGTATCAGGTCTTCAACCGGAAGGTCAACATGCCCGACGGCTCCCGGCAGTTCCGCGAGAACAAGCTGGAGAAGGTCGTGGACACCTTCGCGGAGGAGTTCAAGATCAACGCCGACTGCCAGATGGACTTCACGATGAAGCTGGAGCCGTCCGACCAGGATTTGATCGATGCGCAGCGCTAAGGAGAAAGCAATGGAACTGAAAGAACTGATGTCCGCTTTTGCGGAACAACTCGGAATCGAAGGGATCGAGGTCAAGGAGGGCATCTGCTCAATGACGATCGACGACATCCCGATGGAATTCACGGAATCGACTGGCGGAGAGGCCGTGATTGGCGTCGCCGTCCTCGGCGAACCGCCGCCTGAGAAGCGCGAGGCATTCTACGAGATGCTTCTGAAGGCGAACACGCAGTTGTACGGGTCGCAGGGCATCGCCCTGTCGGAACTGCCGGACACCGGCGAGATCGCCCTTATCGGCGGCCTTCCGTTCAAGGGCCTGGAGGTGAAGGAATTCTGCAAGAGTCTGGACGAGTTCATCAACAAGGCCGAGGAATGGCGCGAGACGGTGGAGAATTTCCGCCCCGCCGCCGAAGAAGCCGCCGTCCGAGACGAGGAAGATGCCCAGTTCCGCCGATTCGGCCTGAACGGCCCCGGTTTTATGAGTGTCTAAGCGTTGAAAGTTGCTTCGCCGTTTTTTCATGTCAGAGCAGAGAAGGGAACTACGTAGATGGAATTCATGGAAGCACTGAATGAGCTTGCCGCGAAGATCGGCATCGGGAGAATCGTGCCTGACGGCACGGGCAGCGTAACGCTTCTCT
>JAGCTY010000043.1 GCA_017963105.1 Lentisphaeria bacterium | reverse complement strand
CTTGCGGGACATGATGTCGCTGGACATGTCGGCGAGCATCGGGACGCCGGCCGGGCAGTTCGGGAACGCCTGGTACTGCGTGCCGTAGATCGTGTTGTTGGAGGTGATGTGGAAGAAGGCGGCATCTTCGTCGACCTTCATCTCATCGACCGCGGGGATGCGGGTGTATTTTTCTTCCTTGCTGGAGGCGATGACTTTCACGTCGCCGAAGAGCTTGGCCTCTTTGATGGCCTTGCTGGACCACGTGCCGGTGTCGGCGAATTCCATGGGCTTGCCTGCGACGGCGAGGTTCATCGGGATCATTGCGAACTGCATGCTCGCGCCGCCCTGGATGAACACGACCGCGTGCGTGTCCGGAACGCCCATGATCTCCTTGAAGTTGGAGATCGCCCGCTCAAGGATCTCGTCGAAGAGTTTGTGGCGGTGGGAGTGCTCCATGATGCCGCATCCGCTGCCTTTGTAGTCGCAAAACTCTTTTTGGGCTTTTTCCATGACGGCCTGCGGGATCATAGCCGGACCCGCGTTGAAATTGAAAACTTTCATCGTTCTCTCCTGTTGAGGGTTGAGGTGGTTGACGGTTTTTCAAAAAATGGCAAGATATAATATACCATTCAACAGGCTTATCTTCAAGAAAAAAACAGGGAAAAACCGCAAGAAACTGCAAAAAAAGTCGACTGTTTCAATCATGCCTGACAAGGAGAAGCGACAGACAATCCTTTTTCTTATTCAAAACGGCGGAAAAAACAACTATATAACAATAAAAAAGCCTCCGGGAAAACCGGAGGCGATTTTGGATTGGAGGAGGTAAGGCAGGCTGCTCAGAGCCCGAAGGGGCGGAGCTGTTCGGCGAGCGTGTCGTCGTCCTTGGACGCCGCGACCTGCTCGATCTGCCATGTTTCGATGTGTTCGGCGCAATCGCCGGGTTCGACCGGGACCTCCGGGCCGAGGGATTCGATTTCAAGCATGCCGGGTTCGGTGTAGAACTCGGCGTTGCAGCCGTAATCCGGGTAGTTCGCACCGGGGAAGAAGGCAAAACGCTTGATGAAAAGCTCGGACCCGAAATCGTATGCGGCCCAGCCGGGCTTGATCATGCCGCCGAATTTCTGCTTGGTCGGATAGGCATCATCCTGGCTCATGCGGATGAAGCGCTTGCCCCAGACGAAACGCGGGTCGGCCATGTTCGTGAACTGCCACAGCACTATGGCGCGTCCGGCGGCGAAGGACTGGCCTGCGCCGGGGCCGTGCGGCACGAAGGGTTCCTGCGGGACGATGACCGTGCCGCCCGGAGCCATGACGGAGAGTGCCCACGGGGCGAACTTGGCCGCCCACGGACCGCGGTTATAGATGTAGTGGGAAACCTTCACGAGGGTGCCGGAATCAGGGAAGTCGATGCCGATTTCCTTCTGGAGGCGGGATGTCGTTGCGGTCTCGCAGGTGAGCGGGAGGCGGGAGCAGGGGACGTCAAGTCCGCCGAAGAGAATGCGGCAGCCTTCTTCCCATTTGTATTTGACCGGCTGAACGTCCGGGTAGTAGGTACGGGTCCAGACTTCGGGCGCGTGCCACAGGCGGTGTCCGCCGTAGCTCTGCCAGGTGTCCTGCGAGATGTTCGCCATCTGGTCGTCGAAGTTCTTGAAGAAGTTCGCGCCGCCCTTGCGCTTGAACGAGAGGACGCGGGGGCCGAGGCCGACGGAGACGACGAGCTCGATGTCGCCGTTGTCGAGGAGGAGACAGTCTTTCCAGCCGCGGTATTCGATGGTTTGCAGACTCATGATCGGAGATTCCTTTCGGGTGTGGTATTGAAAATGGTTTTGAGTTCGGAATTGAGTTCAGGACTGAAGATGCTTCAGGGCTTTTTCCGCGATGTCGCGGCGGTACTGCATGTTTTCCCAGGAGATCGGGGCAAGCGCCTCGTAGACGGCGTCGATGGCCGCCCGGATCGTCGGTGCGCTCTTCGACACGACCAGCACGCGGCCGCCCTTGTTCACGAACCTGCCGTCCTGCATGGCGGTCCCGGCGTGGAACACGACCGCGCCCTTCGCCTCTGCCGCCTCGATGCCGCTGATGACATGGCCTTTCACGATGGGGCCGGCGGGGTACTCGCCGGAAGCCAGCACTACGCACACGCACGGATCGGGATTCCAGTCGAGCCTGACCTCGGCGAGACGCCCGGTCGCGGTCTTGTAGAGGGCGTCGGCGAGGCTGGAACGCAGGCGCGGAAGCACGGCTTCCGTCTCGGGGTCGCCGAAACGCACGTTGAACTCGAGCACCTTCGGACCGTCCTTCGTGACCATGATGCCGGCGTAGATGAGGCCGCGATAGTCGAGTCCCTCGGCCTGAATTCCGGCGAGGAAGGGATCCAGCACCTTCTTCTGCACCTCGGCCATCAATTCGTCGGTCACGACCGGCGCGGGGGAATACGCGCCCATGCCGCCTGTGTTCGGCCCCTTGTCGCCGTCGAGCTGGCGCTTATGGTCCTGCGAGCTGGCGAGCGCGGTGATCGTCTTTCCGTCGACGAGCGCGAAAATGGATGCCTCTTCGCCGACGAGGAGCTCCTCCAGCACGACGCGTGCCCCGGCCGCGCCGAACGCCCCGCTGAAACACGCGTCCACGGCGGCGAGCGCGTCGGCGCGGTCCTTCGAGACGATGACGCCCTTGCCCGCGGCGAGTCCGTCGGCCTTCACGACGAGTTCGCGCCCGGCGTCGTACTGGGCGTTCACGTAGGCGCGGGCGTCCGCGGCGTTGTCGAACGTGGCGAACGCGGCGGTCGGGATGCCGTACTTATCCATGAACTTCTTGGAGAAATCCTTGCTGCCTTCGAGCCGGGCGGCCGCCTTCGAGGGGCCGAAGACCGGAATGCCTTTCGCGCGGATCAGGTCGGCCGCGCCGTCGCACAGGGGTGCTTCCGGTCCGACGACCACGAAGTCGATGCCGTTCGCCGCCGCCCATTCGGCGATGGCGGGCCAGTCGGAGCCGGGGACGTCCGCCGGGCATTCGGCGATCCGCGCGATGCCGGGGCTGCCGGGGATGCACACCAGGCGGGAAGTTTCCGGGCTGAGCTTCAAACCGCGGCAGATCGCATGTTCGCGGCCGCCGCTTCCGAGCACGAGGATATTCATAATCGGGGGGTCTCCTTGATTGGTCCGGGCGGCAACGCGCCGCACCGTCATGTTGGCATAAAAAGAAACGTGATAATCTACACGCGGAACCGGGAAAAGTCAAGGCAACGCGCGCGGGAAACGCACGAAAACAGGAAACTGATGCGGCGGCGTCCGCCCGTGGAGACGGGTCCGCCGGATCACGGGTTCGCGGCGGGGGCCTGAAGCGGGAGGAAGAGCGAGAACGCCGCGCCGGGCGAATCCGGATCCGCGGGATCGAGCTGGAGCCAGCCTTTGTGCGCGATCAGGATGCCGTACGCCATGGAGAGCCCCATGCCGGTCCCTTGCCCGACCGGCTTCGTGGTGAAGAACGGCTCGAAGATGCGGGCGCGAAGGTCGTCCGGCACGCCGGGCCCGGAGTCCCTGATGCGAATCACGCAGTAACGGGCGTCCGGGGAGACGTCTGCGTCGGGGGGCGGGAGCGGATCGACGCCGAGTCCGGAGGGTGTGCCGAGCGAGATGGTGATGCGGCGGTCGTGCTCGGGAATCTTCTTCACGGCGTCGCGGGCGTTCATGAGGAGGTTCAGGATGACCTGCTGGAGCTGTACGGAGTCGCCGCGGACGACCAGCGGCGCGGCGTCCGTGCCGTGTTTGTCCGGCAGGTCAAGGTTGAAGTCGATCCCGGCGGCGGACGGCAGGAACATGGCGGCGGAGGTATTCAGGAAGGCCGCGAGGTCGATCTCCGAAGCGGTGAAGTTGCCGCGCCGCGCGAATCCGAGCAAGTCGCGCGTGAGGGTGGCGGCGCGTTCGGTAATGGTGTCGATGACCTCGATGTGGCGGCGGGCGTTCTCCTCGCGGACGGGATACATGTATTTGATGAGGTCGAGATGCCCCTGGATCGCCTGGAGGAAGTTGTTGAAGTCGTGCGCGATGCCGCCCGCCAGTTCGCCGATGGATTCGAGGCGCTGCCGATGGAACGTCTGTTCGCGCCAGACTTCGCGTTCGCGCTCCAGCCGCGTCCGTTCGGTCACGTCGCGGCCGTGGACCAGCATCATCAGGGTCTCGTCGATGACGACGCGGTTGATGGCGAGTTCGAGAATGCGGTCCGTGCCGGGCGGCGTGGCGGTGTAGCGCGCCTCGGTTTCCGTCAGAAGCGCGTCCCATTTTTCCCGGTCGATCCCGACGAGATCGGGGAACGATTTGTCCTTCAGGCTGTCGGCTGATGTGCGGAACATCGTGGCGGCGGCGTCGTTGACCTCGGAAATGACGCCGTCGGAATCGGTCAGGAAGATGCAGGCGACGGCATTGCGGAACAGCACGCGGTAGCGTTCCTCGGTGTCCCGGAGCGTCTTTTCCAGCTCGACGCGCTTGCCGTAGTTGCCGAAGAACGCGATCACGATGTCGAGCGCTCCGCGTCCCTCGCCGGGCAGTTCATAGCGGATGCGGGAGAGGTAGAACGTGATGATGACGCTGAGCCACAGCACCATGAGCGTCTTGAAGAGGTAGGACGCCTCCAGGTCGAGCCACCAGTCCGGGCGTCCCCAGCGATAGACGGCGGAGAAGACCAGGGCGTCGCTCAGCTGGACGGCGATAAGCGATGCGGCGACGCAGAGGAAGAGGTTGATGCGGCGGTTGCGCAGTCCCTGGTAGAAAATCGGGATCAGGAAGATGTCGACCGTGAAGGAAAACACGTTGGCGGCCATCACACGCAGGCTGCTCCGCATCATGGCGGCGAACGCCACGGGGAGCTGGTCGGCGGCCGAGTCCTGGGGCGGAAGCATTTCAGCCTGGGTCACGGTGAGGTGCGCCAGGTAGAGATACAATGCCAGCGAGATCATGAGGCCGATGATCACGCGCTGCGCCGACAGCGTGCCGTCGGCGATGTAAATGACCGCGAGGATGCCCAGGAAGGGCAGCATGAGCACGCCGGACGAAAGCGGGATGTCGAATCCGGAGTATCCGGTGACGATCGTGATGCCGCCCGCCCCGGCAAACTGCGTGAAACCGAACAGCAGGCCCATGGCGACGTAGGAGGCCGGGGCGCCGAGCTGTTTCTTCAGGCCGTGAAGCAGCAGGAGCGTCACGAACAGGAAGGTCATCTCGAGAACGGCCAGTGCGATGCTGAAAAACGTGGTGTCCATGTCTGCCTTCTGCCTGGTGCTTTGCCTTTTGGCGGGCGAAGCGGCCCGTCATGGCCGGGCCGGTTCAGGTCTCCGTTTCGTCTCCGGTTTCCTCGGCGGCCTCGGGCCCGTGGAGGCGTTCGCGGAACCGCACGGCGCGGTATTTGCCGCGCTCCATGGGCGACAGGGCCATGTTCATGCGGCAGCAGAGGTGCGCGGGCTGGCATTCGAGGAGGAGTTCCGCCCAGTCCTGCCGCGTGAAATGCCGGAAGACGCCGGAATCCGCGCCGAGCTTCATGATGGAGAGGGCGTCGAGCGCTTCCGAGGTCGGGATGAGGTAGGTGTTGCGGAGCAGCCCGTAGGCGCGGCCGCAGGCATTCAGGAACAGAAGCTTCTGGCGGCCTATGAGCTCGGCGCGGGTGCGTTCCTCCTCGAGGGAGATGGCCGTGACGGTTTCGGTCATGCGCAGCCCCAGATCCTCCTCGCGTTCGCCGAGCGTGGTGCGGTTGGAGATGAGGAAGAGATTCCCGGCGGCCTTCCCGTCGACCGGGAAATACGGCGCGGCGGAAAGCCCGGCGTCCTCCAGGCGTTCGAGGACGCGTTTGCGGCGTCCCGCGAGCCCGAGCGCGGGCAGATGGATCAGGAACGTGATCCTGAGGCCGGTCCCGACGAGCGCGGGCGCGCCGGTCAGGTAGCCGAACCGCGGATGGAACGCGAACCGGAGATGGCGGGCAAGCGCCGATTCGAGCGCGGACATGCGGTCCCATGTCTCGCGGAACGCCGACCCGGGCGCGGTCATGTGGAGCCAGATGTGGTCGTCGCCGTTCAGGAGGACCGAGGTGGAGCCGTCCTCGGCGCAGACGAAGACGCGGCAGGCGGCGACGTCCGTATGGGAACGGTCCATCAGCTCGCGTTCCACGAGCAGGTCGCGGTCGGGGGAGGTCAGGAGTTCGTGCTTGATCTGGAACATGCTCGGGAGCAGGCCGCGGACGTCTTCGTGGTGCATGGCCGCGAGCGTCAGCTCTGCGACCGACTCCAGGGTGTTCGCGGAGGCCGTCGCGGGGAACTGGAACCCTTCGATGTTGCGCGAGAGCGAAAGGAACGTGGAAAGGATCGGCCCCTGCCCGATGAAGACCGGGCCCTTCGCCGCCACATGGCGGATGCGGGGATGGAAGATCATGAGCTTTTCCTCCTTCCGCGGCCGCGCGTCTTTTTCGGCGTTTCCGGCTCGGATTCATCCGGGATGAGTTCGGCGGACTTGAGTTCCGCCTCGATCCCGGCGATCCGGTCGCGGATCTCGGCCGCCTGTTCGAATTCCTCGCGCCGGATGGACTCGTCGAGCCCCTTGCGGAGCCGTTCGAGCTCGCGCCGCAGGTTGATGCGTTCGGAGACCGCCGGGTCCTGCCACTGCTCGACCGTTTCCGGCGGCGTCTTTCCGCAATGCACGCTGCCGTGCTGGTTGAGCTCGATGTCCTCCAGCAGGCGCTGGCCGAACTGCTCGTAGCAGGCGGCGCATCCGACCTTGCCGTTCTTCCGGTATGCGTGCCAGCTCGTGCCGCAGACGCCGCACTGGATGTCCTGCGATTCCTCCTCCTCCGGCTTCTTCTGTTCGAACAGGTCGGCGAGTTTCAGCTCGGCGCTGTTCGCGATCGCCTGCGTGAGGCGTTCGAGCATTTCATGAAAGTGCGAATTCGCGGCGTTCCCCTCGGACAAGTTGCGCTTTTTCGCGCATTCCGAGCAGATATGGAGGGTGTTGGTCTCCCCGTTGACGATTTCCTGTATGTGAATGGTGGCCGGTTTGGCCTTGCAGATCTGACACAGCATCATAGTTCGCTCCGTTTTCTTTCCGTTTCTTTTGGAGTCCGGAAAACAATGTATCACGCGGGAGGACGGATTGCAAACCGGGGAACAAAAAAAAAACGAAAAAGCCTCCGTCCTCCCCGTCGGGCCGCAAGGACGCCCGGGGGACAGGTTGCCGTTTTCCACGGCGCAATCGCCGACGGCAGTTTCACGCGCCGGGGCTCTGTCTGAGTACGGCACGCCGGACGAACGGCATCTTCCTCGCCGAAAAACGCGAAAATGATTTGCATTTTCCCCGGGCGTATGATATAGTAGATGCGTGAACTGCAACGGCGGCCGCTTTGCTTTGCAAAGAGGAAAGTCCGGACTCCACAGGGCGGGAAGTCCTTCTTCAAGAAGGATGTCGCGGGGGCAACCCCGCGGGAAGGAAAGCGCAACAGAGAACAGACCGCCGGCCGTTTTCGGACGGCCGGCAAGGGTGAAACGGCGGTGTAAGAGACCACCGGGCTCCGGAGCAATCCGGGCCGCATGGCAAGCCCCTTCCGGAGCAAGGCCAAATAGGGGACGATGCCGTTGCCCGCGGCGTTATCAGTTCCGGGTTCTGGCCGCTTAGACAGATGGTCGCCCCCGCGGAAACGCGGAGACAGAATCCGGCTTATGTTGCAGTTCGCTTTTTTGGATCAAAACGCTATGAAAATCGTATCACTCATAACAGATCTGGATCCGGCCGGGGCGGAACGCGTCCTGACCGACCTCGTGTGCAGCCTCATCGCCCGGGGCCACACATGCGACGTGCTGTCCCTGATGGCTCCGCCGCGCGACGACTGCCTGGTGGACGCGCTTCAGACGGCCGGGGCGCGCGTGGCGTTCCTGAACGCCACCAAGCTCGATTTCTTCGTGCTGCCGTTTCTGGTGCGTTATGCGCTCCAGCGCCTGGAGCCTGAGATCGTCCATTCGCACATGATGCACGCGAACCTGCTGGCGCGTTTCGCGCTCGCCGGTAGCGGGATCCCCCTCGTGAACACGATCCATATCGCCGACCGCCGCCGCACGCAGGGGTTCTATTTCATGCTGGACCGCATGTCGGTCCGCCATGTGAGCGCGCTGACCGCGGTGTCCAAGGCCGCCGCGCGCTTCCATTCCGCCGTCTGCCGCATCCCGCGCAAACGGTTCCGCGTGGTCTACAACGGATGCGACGCCGTGGAGCCCGCCACGCCGGAGGAATGCCGCGACTTCCGCAAGTGGTGCATGATGGAGGACTGCACGAAAGTGATCGGTTCCGTGGGGCGGCTCGACAAACAGAAGGGATACGATCTGCTGTTCGCCCGCATGAAGGCGCTGTCCGACCGCGTGCCGGACGGGGAACGCTGGGGCGTCGTCATCATCGGCGAAGGGCCGGAGCGCGACGACCTGGAGCGGCGCGTACGTGCGCTGAACTTCCCGAACCTCGCATTCGCGCTGCCGGGCTACCGCGCGGACGCCCGCAGCCTGATGGCCGCCTTCGACGTCATGGTGATCCCTTCCCGCTACGAAGGCTACGGACTTACGCTCACCGAGGCCATGACGCTCGGGCTGCCCGTGGTCACATCCACCGCCGATTCCCTCCCCGAGCTCTGCGAACAGTACAAGGACGGTTTCGCGCAATGCGTCGATTTCAACAACGACCCGGACGGAATCCGGCTGGCGAAGGCGCTCTTCGAGGCGGCCAGTGCGGGCCGGTCCAGGCCTTTCGTGCTGTGTTCCGTCTCCCGCATGGTCGATGAATACGAACAAATCTACAACGAACTGACAGGCAATTAAGACAGGAGACACGCTTCCATGCTTCAAATCCTCGCCGCCACCACAAATAAGCACAAGATCATGGAATTCCAGGCCATGCTCGACGCCTCGGCCGATTTCGATCGCGTCCGCATCATCTCCCCGGACACGATCAAGGGGTTCCCGGAGATCGTCGAAAACGGCAAGTCCTTCGAGGAGAACGCCCGCATCAAGGCCGGTCAGGCCGCACGCTACGCCGATATGGCCGCGTTCGCCGACGATTCCGGGCTGGAAGTGATGGCGCTGGGCGGCGCGCCGGGCATCTACTCCGCCCGCTACGCAGGCGAGCACGCCACGTATCCCGAAAAAATGGCGAAACTTCTGGACGAACTGAAAAACTTCGACGACCGCCGCGCGCGCTTCGTCTGCGTCATCGCGCTGGCCTACCGCGGCGACATCGTGGAGACGTTCCGCGGCGAGGTGACCGGGCACATCGCGCCCGAGCCGCGCGGCACGCAGGGGTTCGGCTACGACCCGATCTTCATCCCGGACGGCTACGACAAAACGTTCGGCGAGCTCGGCGAAGAGGTGAAGAGCAAGCTCAGCCATCGCGCCCGGGCGTTTGCCCTGGCCGCCGATTTCGTTCACCGCGAGCTTCAGACCATGGACGATTTCGAGTTCGTATGAGGAAACCGATGAAACTCCGCACCGCCATACTTTTCTGCTGCGCCGCGCTCCTCACGGCGGGGCTGTTCCTGCTTCCCGCGCTCCTCGGAGCGAAGGACGCCAGGGAGGTCGAGCTGAAGTTCGACGGACGCCCGAAGGTCGGCGAACCGTATCTGATCTCCGTGAACACGCGCCAGGTGCGGACCTACCGGATGAAGCTGGTCGGGATCAGCAACCCGCCGCGCCGCCGCGAGACGCACGAAATCCACGCGGTGGGCGAGCTCGTCTACCAGTCGCTCGACCCGCTCGTGGTCCAGTTCAAGGTCGAGATGCTTTCCCAGGTCGTCGACGGCGAAAAGACCGACTACGCCCCGCTCGCCGGCATGACCGCCATCGTACGCAGCTCCGGCGTAAACCTGCGCGACATCCCCCTCGGCACGGACGAGGACGCCGCAGAATCCGTGCTGGGCGGCAGTGCGGACGGGCAGAACAGGCCGAAGACCACAAAGGAAATCCGCGAAATGCTCCCCGGCGCGCGCCGCCTGATCGCGTCCATGTTCGCCGCGCCGCTGGACCGCCCGGAGGACTATCTCGGCAAGACGCGCAAGGTGAAGCCGGGCGACAGATGGACGGCCTCCGCGAAGCCGATGCTGGAGGCGATCAAAGCCAACGGACTGGAGCTCGCCGAGGACAAGGTCACGGCGACCGCGACCTATAACAACCCGACGAAAGACAATGCTTCCGGCATTACCGCCCAGAAAGTCTATTTCCTGGCCGAATCCGCCAACATCCCCGGCTATGATTTCAAGCTCGAAGTCTATTTCACGTTCCCCGACGGAGGCGGCGACGCCCCGCTCCAGATCGACCGTTCCGCCACCGAGGTCGTGAACCGCGCGATCCCCGAAGGCGTGCCCGGGTTCTCCGGATCCGTGATGGATTGCGTGACGACCGACCAGAGCGAGATCGTCATGGTGCGGAAATCCCTGCTGAAAGCGAAGAAAAAGAACTGGTTCCTCGACCTCTTCTGAGCAGAGGAACCCGGAAACGGGAAGACGGGCAGCCGGCCGCAACGTAGAATTGGCGCGGTTCAACCTCTGATCGGGTTTCAGGGAAAGGGAAACGGGACGGACGGTCAGTCGTCCTGGCCGGTCTCCGCGCCGTGGCTGCGGCGCTTCATGGAGAGCAGCGCGAAGCCGCCCGCGATGACTTCCCTCTGCACGATCACGTCGTGCGGGACCCGCAGGCACACGTTCGCGAAATTCCAGATCGCCTTCACGCCGCACAGCACGAGCTCGTCGGCGACCATCTGGGCGGTGGAGGACGGCACGCAGATGATCCCGATGTCCGGCGGCGCGGGCGCGAGATATTCCCGCATCTTCCGCACGTCCAGCACCTCGTGCGCGTGGATCAGCATCCCGTGCTTGCGGGAGTCCGCGTCGAACACGAACGTGAACCGCAGGCCGTATTCCGCGAACTCCTCGTACCCGAGCAGAGCGCTGCCGAGCGAACCGGCACCGACGAGACACGCCGTGGTGCGTCCGTCCCAGCCGATGAACCGCCGGAGCGCGGCGATCAGCTCCTCCGTCCTGAACCCGACGCCGGGAGTCCCCTGGATCCCGGTCAGCTCGAAATCCTTCCGGACGATGATCGGGTCCAGCCCCATGTAGTCCGCCAGCTTGGACGTCGACACGAATTCCTCCCCGGCCGCGTGCATGAGCATGAGCTTATGCAGGTAGGTCGGGATGCGCCGGATGGCGGGTGTGTTCAGGACTTTGTGTTTTCCCATGACTGGCTCCGTTCGGGGGTTGTTCGATCTTCTACTATACCATGTTTTCGTCCAAAATCAAGGTTTCCCCGCCTTTTTTCCGCGAAAACGCTCCCCGCCGCATGGTGCGGCGGAAGGAACGACGGACGGCAAAACCTTCGAACCAGGCCGCGGGACCGGTTCATTTGCCGCAGTTTCTCCTCTTCCCGGCCGTCGGCACTTGACAAATCCTTCCTGCGCGTGTATATTATAACTTGCATTTTTTCAACAGACACATTGCAGTCATTCGGGGTTAGGTGAAAGGGCGCGTCCTGACGGATGCACCTGAAAGTCCAGACCGGCGGTGAAAGTCCGCGAACCGGCGCAGGCCGGCCGACGTGGTGGAATTCCACGACCGACGGTGAACGACCCGCCGTGCGCGCTTCGGCGCGTCCGGCGGCGAGGCAGTCCGGAGGAGAGAATCATTGCAGCGTCAGGCATGTTCTTTAGGCGAAAATCCCGATACCGCAGAACAACTTACGAGGTCAATCGAGAATGGACAGCAGATTCGACACCGTGGAAAGCGTCCTGGAGGACGTGCGCGCAGGCCGGCTCGTAATCGTCACGGACGACGAGAAACGCGAGAACGAAGGCGATCTGGTGTGCGCGGCGGAAAAGATCACGCCGGAACATGTCAATTTCATGATCACCCATGCGCGCGGACTGGTCTGCGCCCCCATCACCGAGGCGCGGGCGAAGGAACTCGGCATCTACCGCGCGCCCTCCACCGACCATTTCAAGACGGCGTTCACCGAGAGCGTCGACGTGCTCACCGGGACCACCGGCATCAGCGCGTCCGACCGCGCCGCCACCATCAGGGCGCTGCTCGACCCGGCGGCGAAACGAGAGGATTTCGGCATCCCCGGCCACGTGTTCCCCATCGCGGCGCGTCCCGGCGGCGTGCTCCAGCGAACCGGCCACACGGAGGCGTCCGTGGACCTGGCGCGTCTGGCGGGGCTCCGGCCGGCGGCTGTGATCTGCGAGATCACGAAGGACGACGGCACGATGGCGCGCCTGGACGACCTCGCGGCATTCAAGGAGAAATTCGGCCTCAAACTCTGCTCCATCGCCTCGCTCATCGAATACCGCCGCAAAAAGGAAAAGCTCGTGGAGGAGGAACTCTGCGTAAAGCTCCCGACCGCCTACGGCGATTTCATGCTCCATCTGTTCCGCTCCAGCCTCGACGGCGCGTGCCATCTGGCGCTGACCCACGGCGACGTCGCCGCAGCGGAGTCCGTGCTCGTCAGGATGCACAGCGAATGCCTCACGGGCGACGTCTTCGGCTCCATGCGCTGCGACTGCGGCGACCAGCTCCACACCGCCATGCGCATGATCGCGCAGGAGGGCGCGGGCGTGCTGGTCTATCTGCGGCAGGAGGGACGCGGCATCGGCCTGGAGAACAAGCTCCGCGCGTACAAGCTCCAGGAGGAGGGCTGCGACACCGTCGAGGCCAACATCCGCCTCGGATTCCCGCCCGACCTCCGCGAATACGGCATCGGTGCGCAGATCCTGCTCGACCTGGGCGTGAAGCACCTCCGGCTGCTCACGAACAACCCGATGAAGGTGGTCGGCATCGACGGCTACGGGCTCGTCATCGACGAACGCGTTCCCATCGTGATCGAGCCGGGCGAGTACAACAGGCACTACCTGGACACGAAACGCGAGAAGATGGGGCATCTGATCTGACCCCCGCCTTCCCCGCCGGCCGGAAACAATGAAACCGAACTGAAATCACAACATCGAATCAACATACGTCAGGAGAAACCATCATGGCAAAAGACGAACTCACCGTACTGGAAGGCAACCTCAGCGCCGCCGGCCTCAAAATCGCCGTCGTCTGCGCACGTTTCAACGAATTCTTCGTTTCCAAACTCTTCAGCGGCGCGGTCGACGCGATCGTCCGCCACGGAGGAAGCCGCGCGAACATCACCCAGGCCTGGGTGCCCGGTTCCTTCGAACTCCCGTTCGCGGTCTCCAAGCTCGCGAAAAGCGGCGGCTACGACGCCGTGATCGCGCTCGGCGTGGTCATCCAGGGAGCCACCGCCCACGCCTCCACCATCTACAGCCAGGTCTCGAAATCCCTCGCCCAGATCGGCATGGAGACCGGCGTCCCGGTCATCTACGGCGTCGTTACGGTCGAAAACATCGAGCAGGCCATCGAACGCTCCGGCACCAAGGCGGGCAACCGCGGCGCCGACGCGGCTGTCGCGGCGATCGAAATGGCAAACCTGAACAAGAAACTCTGAGCCGCGGACCGTTTCCGTTTCATTCTCCAGAATCCAGCCCATCCGGAACTACCATGAACACAGAACCTGATTTTGAACACGAAGCCGGGGACGACGTCCCGGAAAAGCACACCCCGAACGGCAAAAAGACGCATCAGCCTCACTTCCAGCCGCACCAGCACTTCAAGCGGCTCGGCCGCGAGCTGGCGATGCAGTACCTTTTCGAATGCGACATCCGGGACAGCGTGACCGAGCCGAACACGATGGAGGATTTCTGGGCGCAGGCCGAGGAGTCCGGCGAGTTCACCGACGCCCGCGTCTTCCGCCGCGCCCAGGCCTACGCGGAAAGCCTGATCGCCAACGTACAGGCCAACGACGACGTGATCACCGGCTACCTCGGAAAATTCTCCGAAAAGTGGGACGTGGAACGCATGTCCGCCGTGGACCGCAACATCATGAAGGTGGCCGTGGCGGAAATGCTGTACTGCCCGGACATCCCGCACCTCGTGAGCATCGACGAGGCGATCGAGATCGCGAAAGATTTCAGCGACGAGAAATCCGGCGTCTTCATCAACGGCATCCTGAACGGCATCAAGAACGAGATCGAAAAGAACCCCGCGGGCGGCAGGACGGAGTAACGGGGCATGTTTTCCATTTTCTCCAAATTCAAAAACGGCCTCCAGAAGACCGCGGTGGCCGTCAACCGCAAGATTTCCGGTCTCTTCACCGGGAAAAAGGAGTGGACCGAGGAGGATTTCGCCGAACTGGAAAAGACCCTGATCGGAACCGACCTCGGCATGGCCGCCTCGCGCACCATCGTGCAGAACATCCGCGAACGCTACAAGCTCGGCGAGCTCAAATCCTCCGACGACATCTCCCGCGTGGCCGCCGCCGAACTCAGGAAAATCCTTTCGGAAGGCGCGCGCCCCATGCGGAAGAACCCGGACGGCGTGACCGTGCTGCTCTTCGTCGGCGTGAACGGCAGCGGCAAGACCACCACCATCGGCAAACTCGCCGCCGCGCTCACGCAGGACGGACACCGCGTCATGCTCGGCGCGTGCGACACCTTCCGCGCCGCCGCCGTCGAACAGCTCACGCTGTGGGCCGAACGCACCGGCAGCCAGATCGTCGCGGCGAAACAGGGCGCGGACCCCGCGTCCGTGGCGTTCGACGCCGTGAAGTCCGCAGTCGCGAAGGACGTGGACTACCTTCTCATCGACACAGCCGGACGCCAGCAGAACCGCAAGAACCTGATGGACGAGCTGGCGAAAGTCACGCGCATCATCAACAAAGTCCTGCCCGGCGCGCCCCACGAGACCATCCTCACCATCGACGCCAGCCACGGCAGCAATTCCATTGCCCAGGCCCGCGAGTTCGCCTCCATCTCCGGCGCATCCGCCATGGTCCTTACCAAAATGGACGGCACCGGAAAAGGAGGGGCCGCCTGCGCCGCACAGCGAGAATTCGGCCTGCCCATCCTCTTCGTCGGCCTCGGCGAACAGCCGGACGACCTGCAGGTCTTCGACCCGGAGACCTACGCGAACGCGATCTTCCCGCCGGACGCCGGCGCCGGGACGGAATCCGAATCCTAACCTCAAGCCGGAACCATACGGAGTCATCCAACATGCACTTATCCGTCAGACACTCGCAGATCAACGGCGAAACCGCCGTCCCCGGATCCAAGTCCCATACCATCCGCGCACTCGCCATCGCAGCCCTCGCGAAAGGCTCCTCCGTCATCAGGGCCCCGCTCGTTTCCGACGACACCCTCTCCTGCCTCTCCGCGGCCTGCGCCCTCGGCGCCTGGATCCGCCGGGGCGACGACTCCCTCTGGCAGGTCATCGGCACAGGCGGCCGACTGATCGAACCGGCGCGTCGGCTGGACATGGGGAACTCCGGCACCGGGCTGCGCATCTTCAGCGCGCTGGCGGCGCTCTCCTCTTCGCCGATCTCGTTCGGCGGCGACGAGTCCCTGCAGAACCGCCCTATGGAGCCCCTGCTGGCCGCGCTGAACGACCTCGGCGCAAAAACCGAATCCAGCGACGGACACTGCCCCCTCACGGTCACGGGCCCCATCCGCGGCGGCGAAACTTCCGTCGACGGCACGTCCTCCCAGTATCTCTCCGCGCTCCTGCTCGCCGCACCGCTCGCCGCGGGCGACACCATCCTGAACGTCCCGTTCCTGAACGAGGTCCCCTACGTCGAAATGACGCTCGCCTGGCTGAAGCGCCAGAACATCGACCTGAAATACAACAAAAACTACACGCGGTTTCACGTGGTCGGCGGCCAGCAGTTCAAGCCGTTCAACGAAACCATTCCCGGCGACTTCTCCACCGCGGCGTTCCCCCTCGCGGCGGCCATCGTGACCGGCGGCGGCATCCTGATCCGCAACCTCGATTTCAGCGACCCGCAGGGCGACAAGGCGTTCGTCGAGCTTGTCGGGCGCATGGGCGCGAAAATCGAGACCGGCCCCGGATTCGCACGCGTGAGGCCCGGCGCCGTGAAGCTCCATGCCGCCGAACTCGACCTGAACTCCACGCCCGACCTCCTGCCGATCCTGGCCGTCGTGGCCGCATGCGCAGACGGCATCACCGTGCTGAAGAACGTCGCGCAGGCTCGTCTGAAGGAAACCGACCGGATCGCGGTCATGGCGCAGGAACTGACGAAGATGGGAATCCAGGTCGTTGAATTCGAGGACGGCATGGCGGTCACCGGCGGCAAGCTGAAGCCCGCCCACGTCGACAGTTTCCGCGACCACCGCGTGGCGATGTCGCTGGCCATCGCCGGCATGACCTGCGCCGAGAACGAGAAGGAACCGACCCTGATCGACTCCGCGGAATCGATCGCCGTCACCTACCCGACCTTCATCGACGATTTCTCCAGGCTCGGAGCGGATTTCTACGCCGTCTGATTCCCGGCTCCCCGCCGATTCCGAGGCAAACGGAGCCGGGTTTTCGCGCCGTCCGATCCGACGTCGCGCGCGCCCCGGCGGACGGCGCCCTCCCCGCCGATTCCGAGGCGGAACCAATCCCGCGCACCCGCTGCGGACGCGTGCCGCGTCCGCCGGGCGCTGCCGGAGATCGAGACCGTGAAGTCCCTCGGACCTCTTTTACTTGTCCGACGGAAGCTCCAGCCAGAGTTTATACATCTTCTTACCGCCCGGACAGCGGCAGGAGCTGTAGGCGCCGATGCGGGGACGGGGATTGCCGAACAGTTTGCATGTCCCGTTGTAGTCCTCGAACTTCATCCAGACCCTGCCGCCGGGGTTGATTTTGAACTCGCGGCAGTCCACCTGGTAGTAATGGCATGATCCGCATTTGTTGAGAAGACAATCCAGCGATGTTTGCGAGATTCCCATTGACAAGTCCTTTCCTTCAGGGGGTTGTTTTCTTATCGGGGTAACAGTGGATGCATTTCCGGTAGTTCCCGTCCGGGCCGATCACGCCGAACTTCCTTCCCGCTTCGCAGGCGCCCGCCTTTTTCACGGGGGGGAAGCGTTCCGCGATCTCAGGGGCGTGGCTCCGGCACGCGCAGATCATTTCGTCGCAGAAAACGTACGGAACGCTGAAGTCCTTCATGCTCCGGATGTCCTGCTTCACAGAATCCCATTCCTCGAAGGACAGAGTCCATTCCGGATGCTTTTCGCCGCGCCCCTCCGGCATCATCGGCCCAAGCTGGATGAAACTTGCGCCGCACAACGCGGCGGCCGCGAAAAGATCCCGTATCTCGCCCTTGTTCACCTGCGAGACGACGATGCTGACCGCTACGGGCCATTTCTCCTGATGCCCCAGGGAAATCAGCTCCAGCGTCTTCCTGTATCCTGTCCCTGCGCCGGTCATGGCCGCGTGCGTACGCAGCCCCTGAAGGCTGGTCGAAACCGTGATCTTCCGCGCCTTGCAGAACAGGAACATGGTTTCATCCATCAGGCTTCCGTTCGTGAACAGGGAAACGCCGGTTTCCCGGCCCGCCCGGACCGCATGGTCCAGCAGTTCACGAATATCGTCCCGGAGCAGCGCCTCTCCGCCCGAGAAGAGCAGATTCTTTGCGCCTTTCCGGATACAGCAATCGATCAGATGCTTCCATTCGGAGGTATCCAGTTCGGGGCCCGCCAGTTCCGGGCGCTCGTGCCAGAAGCAATAGCAAAATGGACACTGATAATTGCACGCCTTCGTCACTTCCAGCGTCATAAAGGCGGGCAGCGGATCGGGAAGCGCAAAACGACCGGACATGTTCGATTCAGCCATGAAAGGGAATGGGTTATGGTTTCTTTGCGACGGGGCGTTCCGGCGAACCCGACGTTCGGCCCGCCGGAGAATCCGTTTCGTTTACTTGTCGCGTTCTTCGTCATCCTTTTCGGTCTTCTTTTTCTTTCTCTCCGGACGGGGCTTGGAATTCTTTTCGGACGGCTCGTCGTCTTTTTTCGGCGTTCCTTTTCCGGGGCCGAAGGGTGGAATAAACAATCCCATGAGCGTCGGCCCCAAAAGCGACTGGGTGGATGAAATAAGCTTTTCGGCCAGTCCCGGACGGCGTTTTTCGAGCGGGATCATGTCCCCCATCATGCGCGGCCGCTTCTCTCCGGGCAGTTTCCCTGTTTTGCTTTTTCTTCGTTCCAGACCCAGATCCTCGACCGGCTTCTCCTCTTCGACGGCATTTTCGATCTCGCGGATTCTTTTCTTCTCTTTCTCGGACAATGACATGGTTTTATCTCCCGGTTTGGCTGTTTATGGTTGTTTGCTCCGACGGCTCCCCTGTTTCAATTGATAATACGGATGGGGAGCTTTTCCTTTTTCAGGCGGGCGCCGCATTCCGGGCAGTTTTTCGGCAGCTCGGTCACGCCCCGCGGTCCGCTGGGCGGAACGTCGTCCAGCGTGATCGTTGTCATCTCGCACGGATCAAGTTCGAGCGTTTCCTTCCAGCCGCATTTCGGGCAGGACATCGCATAGAACTCCGGGTTTTTCCCGAACAACGGTCTGATGACGGATGGCATTTCTGTTACTCCTTGTTGTGTTGCCGGTATGGAGCGGGGGGGGCGCTGTCATACCGTTTTGTTTCTGTTTCGGGTCATTTCGCTTCAGACAACGTTCCAAGATACACCGCCGCCCGCGCCACGAAATGTCATAGCTCCGGCGGCACGGACGGATTCAACGCCCTTTCGATCCGATTTTCTTCGATGCGGCCGGTTTCCCCGGCCGGGCCGGGTTCGACTCGTCGGACGCCTTTTGGGTATTCTGTGCGGGTTTTGCCTTCGCCGACGCTTTTTTCCGCCTGACGTTCGGGGCGGGGGTCACTTCCGCCGGAGCGGGCTTCGACTTCTTTTCGGGCGACGCGTCTTTTTCTGTCTTTTTCGCGGAGGCGGGTTCTTCCCGGTTGCGTTCCCAGATGAGCCTGCCCGCGGCAGCGATCTTCCCGCGGAGTTCGGGCGGCGACAGCACTTCGATTTTGCCGGCCTCGCCGAGAATCCAGCGGATGACCTCGTGTTCGAACGCGGGTTTGAGCGTGATGATGAGCGAGCCGTCGGTCTGCGGCTCGACCTTGAACTGCTTGACGGGCTGATGCTCGCGCAGATAAAACGCGATGGACGCGTCGCAGCGGAGCCGGATGTCGCTGACCCTGGGATAGATGAAGAGGCCGTTTTTCCGGGTGTCCTCGATGAGTTTCTTGTCGGAAACGAAGGTGTCGCCCGCGTACGCGACGTCGCCGATGCGCTGGACGGCGTATACCTTGACGTCCTTCGTGCCGGTCTCATAACCCTTGGCGTACCAGACGCCGTTGCGGAACGCGAGGATGTGCGGCTCGAAACTGCGGACGGATTCCGGCTCGTTCGGCTTGCGGTAGGTCAGCCTGACGACCTGGTGCATACGCCAGGCGTCGAAAACCTTTCGGAAGACCTCCGGATCGACCGCGGACTTGATGCCGGTGGCGCACAGGATGGACTCGATCATGGCGTCGTCGAAAAAACGGGAGCTGTTGCCCGCCAGCGCATTCTCCATGGCCGAATTCGCCCGGCTCCGGACCGGCTCCGGCAGGAAATCGGACGCGAGACGCGTGCTGAGCATGGACATGCTCAAAACGTCGTCGTTCATCAGAGGGACGCTCAGTTCCCAGCTCGGATTGAGCAGGAAATACCCGCGGTTGACCGGATCGTATTCGATCGGGGCGTTGTACTCCGTTTTCAGCGTTTCGATGTCACGCATCACCGTGCGCGTACTGCATGTGCAGGGGATGCTTTCCTCCTCGTCGGCTCTCCGGAGAAGCCTTGCGAAACTGCCCGCGTTCGGAAAGTTGTTCTTCCTCATCTCCGCCACGAACTTCATCAGGCGAAGCGCCTGTCTGCTTTGTACGCTCATGATTGACTCCGTTTGAGGGTGTTGAACTCAACTGCGGACTTCTGCTGACCGGGAAACGTTTTTCGGCGGATGGGCGGGATGGACAACGTGGAACGATGGGAAACGGGGGACGAAAACAAGCACGGATAAAACGCCGCATCCCTCGCTGTCCGAATGCCGGAAACCGCTGAAATCAAGGAACAGAGACGCCCGAATAAATGTTAATATATGCCATTTCCCGACCAATACAAGTGTCAGAGCAAAAAAAATGGGAAAAACTTCGGCATGGGAATCGGAAAAACGCCGCCGCAATCCGGACGCGGAGTCCGCCTCTTCGCCCTCGATCTCCGGGATGCCGTTCCGGATCACGGAGATGCCCCCTCCCCGTCCGCGCGACCGCCCCGCTGCCGGCGGACGACTGCGCGGAGCCCGCCGCGACCGTCAGGCTCCGTGCCGTTCCGCCGGCGGATTGTTTTTGGGCGGAATACTCAGCAACCGCATTATCCGCCTCGGTTCAATCTGAACTGTCTTTTCGGCATCGCGTTTTTTCACCGGATCGTAATCCTCAGGACAGCTTCAGTCGTAAATCGCATAGGTATAAATCCGCCCCTCGATCAGTCCCCAGTTGATATCCGGCGGCATCCGCTCCTCGTCCTTCGCGATGAAAATGCCATGTTCGCCGGTGTACCACCCCTTGCTGGTCATGAGGTAGACGCCGTACTCGTCCGCATAAATCCTGATCGGCCTGACGGTCTCAATGCATTTGGCGTCAAACCCTTCGAGCGGGATGCTGTCTTTTTTGCCGGCTGACGGCGTTACCCGATAAGCGGCCGCTTCCAGGCTTTCATGCTCGGCAGTGAGGTAGTCCACGACTTCATAAGACGGGTAAAACTTGACACCGTGGTTGTCGATGAAATCCAAAGCCCGGATCGTCCCCCAGATCGTCAGTACGAACAGGAAGAAAACCACCGTGCCGCGGAAGAACATCGTCCACGACCATTCGCCGAATTCCTTCAGCATCGTTTTCCGCCCCTCATGATCCCGACAGCGTCCGATGAACGCCTGAATGGATTCTTTCAGCGGTTTTTCCGGCGGCGGAGGCGGCTCCGGTTTTTCTTCCCCGTCCAAAGAATCCAGAAAAGCGCCAACCGCCGCCAAAATCTTTTGAATGCCTCTCGTGTGTTTCGATTCCGGCATCCGGCTGTGCTGTTCCCCCTTCCCGTCACGGGAAGACGACTCCTCTTCACATGCGGGATTCTCCTGTGCGGTTTTTTCCTGTGCGGATTCTTCCGCGTTCCTGGAGGGTATGGACATTTGACTCTTCTTATTCTCGGGCATTTTTTTCTTCGTACTGGAGGAAATGTTCAGGCGGAGAATGATGAAACATGCGTTTCATCCCGGTGAGGCTGCATGCGGTTTCTTTCTCTCCCGTCGTTGAACTCCCGTCTGATTCCGTAAAGGCAGTCGGCTCTGGACCGGATGATTTCCGAAGTCCGTCAATTGTTCTCCGAGAACTCCCGGATCGTGCGCATGATTCCGTCATCCAGCGTGATACTCGGTTTCCATCCGAGCTTGTTTGCGCGGGAAGAATCCATCAGCTTGCGGTATACGCCATCCGGCTTGGACGGATCCCAGCTGATCTTCCCGTGATAACCTGCCGCGGCAGCGATTCTCTCTGCGAGCTCCCTGATGGTGATATCCGACCCGTAGCCGATATTGATGACATCGGGTTCGCCGCGGTTCTGCATGAAAAAGTAAACCGCATTTGCCATATCATCGACATGAAGGAACTCGCGGCGCGGTTTGCCGGTTCCCCACAGGACTTCTTCCGGACGGTTTTCCCTGGCGGCTTCGACGAAACGACGGATCAGAGTCGGGAAAACATGCCCGTTGATCAGGTCATAGGTGTCGTTCGTACCGTACAGATTGCACGGCATGAGGCTGATCGTATCCCAGCCGTATTGCCTGCTGAGGAAAAGACAGAGCTTGTAGCCGGCGATCTTTGCAAGGGCGTAGCCCTCGTTCGTGGACTCCAGGGGCCCGGTCAGGAGGTATTCCTCCCTGATCGGCTGGGGAGCCTGGCAGGGATAGATGCAGCTGGAGCCGAGAAAACAGAACTTTTTGACATTGTGCTCGAAACTCTGCATGATCACATTGTTCTGGATCTCAAGGTTTTCGATCAGGAATTCCGCGCAATGAGTCTTGTTTGCCATGATTCCGCCGACTTTTGCGCCGGCGAGGATCACGTAGTCAGGCCGCTCCGCATCAAAGAACGCCTTGACAGCCTGCTGATTCCGCAAATCCAGCTCCGAATGGGGCTTTTTCAGGATATTCGTGTAGCCTTCCTTCTCGAATTTCCGGACACAGGCGCTGCCGACCAGACCGCGATGACCGCAAATGAAGATTTTTGCATTCTTGTCAATCATGAAGGAAACCTTAAAAACCGATTTCGTAATTCGGGTTGTCAAGCAGACGGATGTCGCCGTCGGTCATGAGCTTGACGAGCTGCTCGAACTTGACTTCCGGCTCCCAGCCGAGGACGCGTTTCGCCTTCGCCGGGTTGCCGAGGAGCTGTTCGACCTCGGCCGGGCGGAAATAACGCGGGTCGATCCGCACCACGACCTTGTTGGAGTCCTTGTCGATCCCGACCTCGTCGACGCCTTTGCCTTTCCAGACGATCGTGTGCCCGAGATGCCCGAACGATTTCTCGATGAACTCGCGCACGGAGTGCATTTCGCCCGTCGCGACCACATAATCGTCGGGCTGATCCTGCTGGAGCATCATCCACATCATGCGGACATAGTCTTTCGCGTAGCCCCAGTCGCGCCGGGAATCGATGTTGCCCATGTAGAGGCAGTCCTGAAGCCCGCGGTGGATGCGGGCGACCGCCATCGTGATCTTCCGCGTGACGAAGGTCTCGCCGCGGCGGGGCGATTCGTGGTTGAACAGGATGCCGTTGCTGGCGTGCAGTCCGTACGCCTCGCGGTAGTTCTTCGTGATCCAGAAACCGTACTGCTTCGCGACGGCATACGGGCTGCGCGGATAGAACGGAGTCGTCTCGGACTGCGGGATTTCCTGAACCTTGCCGAACAGCTCGGACGTCGATGCCTGATAGAAACGCGTCTTGACCTGGCTGTCCTTGATCGCGTCCAGCAGACGGAGCACGCCGAGCGCATCCGCGTCGGCGGTGTATTCCGGCGCTTCGAAGCTGACCTGGACATGGCTTTGCGCACCGAGATTGTAGATTTCCTCCGGCTGATACTTTTCGATCATGCGTGCGATATTCGTGCCGTCGGTCAAATCTCCATAATGCAGAAACAGGCGGACATTGTCAAGATGCGGGTCATTGTAAAGATGATCGATTCTTCTGGTGTTGAACGTGCTGGCCCGCCGGATGATCCCGTGGACTTCATAGCCTTTTTCCAGAAGAAGCTCGGTCAGATAAGACCCGTCCTGACCCGTGATGCCTGTGATTAATGCGCGTTTCATAACTGTTTCTGTATTGAAAAATGGGTTGGCAAACAACAAAGGAAAACTTTTAACGGAGATGCGGTACAACATTACACGGCATGAATGCTTTTTCCATCGTTCCGCGCGCTCTCGTTTCCAATTTGAATCGATTCCTTTGTTTTCTTGAAAACGTGTTCATCTTTTGGCGAGGCGTGACAACAGCCCCCCCGTCGATAAAAATAATATACCATCATTCAAACGAATTACAAGTAAAAAAATAAAAAAGACCGGAAAAGCGGCAAAAACGAAGCCTTTCCACGCGAGGATTTTTTGATTGTCATTGCGGTTGGGATTGCAGGCGGAATAAGACCGGAACCGGGCCGGGCCGTTACGATGATGGCATTCGACCGTGACCGGTACGGATATGCCCTGCTTTACGCTGTCCCGGACCGCTTCTGCGGCGATCTTCACGCGCCGGACGGAATCCCCGTCCGCAGATATCCCGCTCCACGTCTTTTCAGGCAGACTCCGGACTCGTGAGAAATGATCCGGACGCCACCGAGGGAGTGTCACTGATCCGACAGGAAACGGACTGCCCGTAAAACGTCTTTCATGGAAGATGAAGGCGTTTTTTTACCGCATCGGTTTTTAACGGGAAATTAACGTTGAAAACGGCGCGTGAAAGCTTGTTTTTTCTTCGAATGGGGGTTATTGTATCATATGTGAAAACCTGAACTTCTCAAACAATCAACATGCTCAGAACAGGAGCTTTCCATGATCGAATCGTTTCCCAGAATCGGTATTCGCCCCGTGATCGACGGCCGCCGCAGAGGCGTCCGTGAATCGCTCGAAGATCAGACCATGAACATGGCGAAATCCGCAGCAGCGCTGATTTCCGGCACGCTGCGATACCCGAACGGCAAGCCGGTCGAGTGCGTGATCGCCGACACCACGATCGGCGGCGTGAACGAGGCCGCGGCCTGCGCGAAAAAGTTCGCGGGCATGAACGTGACCGCCACGCTGACCGTCACCCCGTGCTGGTGCTACGGCTCCGAAACCATGGACATGGACCCGCTCACCCAGAAGGCGGTGTGGGGATTCAACGGCACGGAACGTCCCGGCGCGGTGTATCTGGCCGCCGTCCTGGCCGCCTATGCCCAGAAGGGGCTGCCGGCGTTCGGCATCTACGGCCGCGAAGTGAAGGACGCCGACGATACGGAAATCCCGGACGACGTTCGCGAAAAGATCCTGGCGTTTGCGCGTTCGGCCGTGGCGGTCGGGCTCATGCGCGGCAAATCCTATCTTTCCATCGGCGGCATGGCCATGGGCATCGCCGGATCCATCGTGAACCACGATTTCTTCGAGAGCTACCTCGGGATGCGCTGCGAATCGGTCGACATGAGCGAGATCATCCGCCGCGTGGAAGAGGGCATCTACGACCCGGAGGAATTCGAGCGGGCCTACGCCTGGGTGCGGCGGCATTGCGTCGAGGGCGAGGACAACAACCCCGCCGAAGTGCAGCGCACGAAGGAACAGAAGGATCAGATCTGGGCCTATGTGGTCAAAATGATGATCATTGCCCGCGACCTGATGATCGGCAATCCGCGTCTCGCCGAACTCGGTTTCCGAGAGGAAGCCGAAGGACACAACGCCATCGCCGCCGGATTCCAGGGACAGAGGCAGTGGACCGACCACATGCCGAACGGCGACTTCATGGAGTCCATGCTCTGCTCGTCGTTCGACTGGAACGGCCTCCGCGAGGCGTTCGTGGTGGCGACCGAGAACGACTGCCTGAACGGCACGGCGATGCTGTTCGGGCACCTGCTCACCGGCACGGCGCAGGGATTCTCCGACGTCCGCACGTTCTGGAGCCCGGAATCCGTGAAGCGCGTGACCGGTTACGACATGGAGTATCCCGGCCTCATCCATCTGCTCAACTCCGGGGCCACCACGCTCGATGCCACCGGCTGCGCCGAATACGACGGCAGACCCGCGATGAAGCCGTTCTGGGAGCTCACGGACGCCGACGCCGAAGCCTGCCTGAAGGCGACCAGATGGCGCGCCGCCAGCCACGGATATTTCCGCGGCGGCGGATTCTCCAGCTGCTTCCTCTCCCGTGGCGGCATGCCCGTCACGCTGAGCCGCGTGAATCTGATCCACGGCCTCGGCCCGGTCCTCCAGATCGCCGAGGGTTACACCGCCGAGCTCCCCCCCGAAGTCCACGCCGTCCTCGACCGGCGCACCGACCCGACCTGGCCGACCACATGGTTCGTGCCGCGTCTCACCGGACAGGGCGCCTTCAAAGACGTCTACAGCGTCATGGCGAACTGGGGCGCCAACCACGGCGCGTTCAGCTGCGGACACATCGGCGCCGACCTCATCACGCTCGCGTCAATGCTCCGCATCCCGGTTTCGCTCCACAACGTACCCGAGGAAAAAATCTTCCGCCCCGCCGCATGGAACGCTTTCGGCATGGACAAGGAAGGCGCGGACTATCGCGCCTGTAGGAACTTCGGCGCAGTCTACCGCTGAATCCGGAATCCGGTCGGCCTGCAACACAAAAGCGCCGGCTCGAATCCCGCCTCCGCGGACAAGCCGACGCGATGTCGGTAAATGCAGGGCAAACACGGCAGCTTCACACGGTTCTCCCGCCGAGCACACAAAACAAACGCCCCCGGAACCTGTCCTGGCTCCGGGGGCGGAATCGAACTTGGCGAATGAACGCTTAAATCGTTATTTTTTCAGCACGGGTACTTTCGGCCAGCCGGAGGTGCTTTCCGTGAACTCGCGTGCGGAGAAGCACCAGATGACGAACTTCTTGCCTTTGATCCAGTCGGCGTCCTTTGCAGCCTTGCGGTAGAGGTTCGTGCGGACGGCAGCCGCTGCGGAGCCTTTCACCGCGATGCGTTCGACCGGCATGCCGAGCGCGGCGGCGAGGTTTTCCCCAAGGCCGGATTTCTCCGCAAGCATGTCGCCGCCGGAGGAGAAGATGAGCGTGTGGCTGTCGCCGAGGAGCAGCACCGGCGAGGCGTCCGCGAAGACGTCGCCCTTGACCGTATGCAGCGTAAGCTCCTCGCTCGGCTTCGCGTCCTTGTCGAGCGAGAGCATGAGGTCGCCGACGATGGTGATCTTCTGGTCCTCAACTTCGAACTTCTTGTCGCCCTTGTCGAGCTTCATGAGCTTGACGAGTTCGTCGACCGCGAGCCTGATGCCCTCGGGATTCCAGTGCGCGTCCTGCTTGCAGTAGACCGGCTTTTCGGACTTCTCGAACACGTCGGACAGGTCCAGCACCTCGACGCCTTTCGCGCGCAGTTCCTCGTAAAACGGCTTCAGGTACGCCATGGCGTCGCCCTTCTTGAGCTCGCCGAACGGCGCGGCGTCGGCTTTCGGCGGCACGGGCACCACGATCAGCTTTACGCCGATCTCCTTCAGCTGGTCGTTGAAGTCCGCAATCCCCGGGATCGGGTCGGCGTTGTCCTTCTTCGTGGACTTGGAGTGTTCCACGATCTTTCCGCCCGCCAGCGGACCCGCCGCGAGGTGGGAGAGTTCGTTGCGCGAATACAGCCAGCCGTCTTCGCCCTTCATGGTGATCGTGCCGGACTGCACCTGCGTCAACGCCTTTTCGGCGATTTCGGAGACCTCGGCGGCGCACACGGCGGCGCTCAGACCGAGGACCATCAACAGGGAAGCAAACATCTTTTTCATATCGGAAGCCTTTCTGTGAAGGTTTTTGAGTTCATTTTATTTCTGTACGATCTCGCCCCAGCAGGGCTCCTGCAGAAGCAGTTCGTCGTCGTCGAATTCGCTGCGGTTCCAGCTGCCGTATTCATCCTCGAAGTCCGCCCACGGCTTGAGCTCGATCCGAACGGTGTCGCCGATGCGCAGACGCGCGGCGTCCGTCCAGACGTTGTCGCGCATGCTGGCGATGTAGACGAGCGCCTCGTTCGCCCCGTCGATGTCGCCCAGATGCAGGGTCATCACATGATCCTTGTACGGCGCGGAATGCGGCCTCGGGACCGAGGTTACGGCCAGAACAGTAGCCGTGACCGTCTTCGGCTCTTCGATGGTCAGGAATGCGCTTTCGCCGCGTTCCTTCAGTTCGAGCGGGGAATCCGTCCAGTCGCCGACGGCAAGCTCGCGGATGGCGAACTCCCACACGACGACCTTCTTGCCCTCGAGGCGGTCGCGGCCGCGCAGGAACTCCGCCGACAGCACATCGCGCGTGGCGTGGGCACCGGCATCGTTTCGTGCAATGACGTCGATGGGCCGTCCGAGCTCGTGCGCGAGCGTTTCGGCGAATCCGGCACGCGAACCCCAGCCCATCGCGTCGAGCGAGAAGATGTTGGTGAAGCTGTCGCCGAGCAGCAGCACGTCCGAATTGCGGTCCTGCACCGCGTCATACTGCACGACCTCGACCGTCTGTTTCGGGAAGATGTTGTCCACGTCCGGCAGTTTCAGCATATTCGCGATATCGCCGCGCGCGGTGATCGTGGCTTTCGCCCCTGCCTCGGTATCCGGTTCCGCGTCACCGATTGCCTCCGCGGTCTTTTTCGCGGCAAGCTGCATGGCCGCGGGCGTCCAGTGCGTATCGGTCTTGAGGTAGGAATCCACGCCGTCTTTCCGCATGGCGATGAAGTCGTCCGTGAAGTCCAGTACGGTCACACCGAAAGATTCGACCTGTTTCTTGAACTCGTCGAACGATTTGTTTCCTTTGCGTCCCTCGCCCGCGCCGAGCTTGTCGCCGTAGACCAGCGGCTTGCCGGGAGCCGGGATCAGGATCAGGCGGATGTCGCGCGCCTTGAGGTCATCGGCAAACTTTTTGATCGCCGCGACGGCGTCCGGATGAGCTCCTGCGAGGTCGCGTTTATGCATGCGCCCGGCCTGCATGAAGCCCGGATTCACGAGGTAGTCATAGTCGCCGGAATAGAACAGCCAGCCGTCCTGTCCCATGATGACTTTTTCATTGCCCGTGCGGAAACACTTCGTGAGGAATTCCTGAGCAGGCGTGAGCAGGACCGCCCGCAGGAGCGAAGTGTCCTCGATGGCCGTTTCGTACTGCTTGAACGCCTTCTGTGCAGTCGGGGCGGGACGGATCTCCTTCAGCGGCGAGGAATAGACAAATTGGATGCATGGATAAATGCCGATGACGAAAAGGAAGAAAATGGAAAGGAAGAGTTTCTGCGACTTGGAAACTTCAGTTGCGCCGATTTCGCGTTTTGCGATCTCTTCGCGGGAGAGCTTGACTTTTTTCACTTCAGACATGTTCGCGCCTCCTTAGAAGATGAAGTAGATGAACGGGTTGTAGCTCTGCGTGGTGAGCGCGATGAGCGAAATGAAGAACAGCAGGATGCACCATGCGATCTTCGGCCAGGTGAGCCGCCGCGTGAAGTCCCATGTCTGCGGCAGTGTCCAGATCGTGATGCCCGCGAGGAGGAAGTTCACGACATAGTACGGATTGTAGATCAGGCCGCGCACCGCTTCTCCTTGACCGGCCGTGCCGCCGCCGAACATGCACTTGAGGTATTGGGCGGCGTCCGGGAGCGTGTCGGCGCGGAAGAACACCCACGCGATCAGCACGATGAAGAAAGTGATGACGATCTGCAGCAGTGCCGGGAGTTTGTGGTAGATGCTTTCTTTGCCCTGCGCACGCTCGAACGCGAGGTAGCCGCCGTGAATGCCGCCCCAGATCAGGAAGTTCCAGCTCGCGCCGTGCCACAGCCCGCCGAGGAGCATCACCAGCGCCAGGTTGATGTACGTGCGGACGCTCCCCTTGCGGTTGCCGCCGAGCGGGATGTACAGGTAGTCGCGGAGCCAGGTGGAGAGCGACAGGTGCCACCGTCGCCAGAATTCCGTGATGGACTTCGAGCGGTACGGCGAATCGAAGTTCTTCGCGAACACGAATCCGAGCATCAGGCCGAGGCCGATCGCCATGTCCGAGTAGCCGCTGAAGTCGAAATAGATCTGGAACGCGTAGGCGACCGCGCCGTACCAGGCGTCGATACAGCTCAGGTCGCCCGTGTTGAACGTGGTGTCCGCGATCTTACCGCAGGGATTCGCGAGCAGGACCTTCTTTGCCATGCCGAGCATGAAGAACGAGACGCCGCGCGCGAACTTCTCCCAAGTCAGCGTGCGCTCGCGAAGCTGGTCGGCGACGTCCTGGAACCGGATGATCGGGCCGGCGACGAGCTGCGGAAACATCGACACGTAGCAGGCGTAGTCGATGAAGTTGTTCACGACCTTCGCGTCGCCGCGGTAGACGTCGATCACATAGCTCATGCTCTGGAACGTGTAGAAGCTGATGCCGAGCGGCAGAACCACGCGGAAGAACCCGAGATACTGCGCTTCCGGGATGCCCAGCGCGGCCATCGTCGCGTTGTAGTTGTCAAGCCCGAAATTGAAGTATTTGAAGAAGCCGAGGATCGCCAGGTCGCACACGATGGAGATCGTCACGAACAGCTTCTTCCTCGCCGGGTACGCGCCCATCAGGCGGCCGTTCGTGTAGTCCACGCTCGTGTTGAACAGCATCAGCAGGCAGAACCACGGATTCGCCCACCCGTAGAAGATGTAGCTGAAGATCGTCAGCGTGAGGTGACGCAACTTCTTCGGTGCGGCATAATACCCCAGCAGCGCCAGCGGCAGGAAGAAAAAGATGAACAAGTATGATGAAAAGACCATAAGAAACCGAATACTTGGAATTAAAACTATTAAAAGTTCAAATTATCAATATATCGCTCTTTTTTAAAAAATCAAATTGCAGCACCAGGAAAAGCGCCGGCGGAAGGAAAAAAAGAGGAAAAGGCCATAAAGAATCTTTTTTTAATAATACCACAATTCTATATCTTCCATTTCTTTGTTTTTTCCTATTCCAATCATGGCGATTGAAACCTGTCTGGGTTTAGATTCGACCGGAACAAACAAATCGCAGTATTTCATATCATTTCCCGGAAAACCGCAGGAATCAATAAGAGAATCATCTCTTGTATCTTTCACTGTCAGGCCAATGCCGGATCCATCGTTAATCTTTAATCGAATCATACAGACCCTTTTGTCCTGAATTGCGGGAATTGCCATACTCAAGGTCAAAGGATCGGTATTGCTGGAAACATCTGCAGGACTAATTGACACATTGCCATTATCTTTTTTCGATATATGAAAAGAAGAATTATTAGCTATGTTGACATTTTCGCTTACGATGCTAACTTTATATTCGAGAGATAGGCTTTTCGCATTGTCTGATACATATCGCGGAAATGAGGGAAAAGAAGTCCACATCCTGGGCATACCAACCATAATAACAGCTCGTCTTCCAGACAAAGAATCATTTTTTGATGTCAGGAGATTTCTGATAAGAGAGGTTGAACCTGATTGATAGATCCAATCAGGAATCATTTTAAGAAAATAAGATGAATATTGCGGCAACCCTAAATCTTTTGCTAACCCCTGAGCTCCGAAAAAGGAATTGGATAAGAAAAGAATAGGCGATCCGGAATTAACAGAAAAAGTATCAATAACATAATCATCTCTGAGAACTTGGTTGTATTCCATATTCTTCTGTGAATCGAAGTTCGGATTTCCAGCAGGATACTTAATCAGAGAACTATTCTGTATGTGAGATACGCGTTTTAAGGAATACGAATGGTTGTCTCCCGGAACATCGTAACGTTTTAATACATCGGAAAGGACTGAGGCACAACAGTAATAAGTTCCCTCAAAAGGATGAATTTCTTCGGGCTTAAAGTAGTAAAAAAGGGTGTAGTCAAAACGATGTTTCCACATTTCCGGCATGGGGTCAACAATCTCTATGTCGTTTTTCAGGCACTCGTAATAATGTTCAACCCAGGCGGGATTCTCCTGAAAGTCATCTGCAGCTAGAACTCGTGCAGCGAAATCACCTTTTCCTGGCATCCTGACGATAATAAGGTCAATATTCTTTGACTCAAGATATTCCTTATATGGTTTTAACCCCTCGATGTATTTTTTCGTGTAGTACTTTGTCTCCTCGCCCTCTTTTCCTCCGGCGGCAAAAAATGAGTTGTTGATCCAGCCGTTCCATCCTTCTTCAACCAATTCACTATATTTTTCCGCAATAGGCTCATACTCTTTTTTCCATGTTTCAAATGATCCCCCGTGACGCTTCAATTCATCTTCGATACGGGCTATTTCTTTTTGGATGCGTTCGTTCCTCAGTCTTGCCGCAATCTCGTCTTTAGGGTTCGCTTGAATAGTAGGAATCGTTATTTGTTGTTTCGCGAAATCTTTGTTTTGTTTGATTTGCAAGAACTCGATGCGTTTTGCCGAAAAAAGATAATATTGCTGATATTCATATGCCTGAATATCATCCGACAACTGTATCTCCTGAATGCTCTGCGGCATAGATTCATATTCGGCACAATGACAGGAGATTTTGTCTCCAGGAAGGAATATATATGTGTCAACAATCTTTTGGTCTTTCATGATTGGAACATTGATTATGATTTCCTGTGCCATTTCGTTGCTTGGAGGATTATTGGTTGACACGGAATTAACATCTACAAACAGAGCATAGAGGCAGTTCGGATAGTCGTTTTGTTCCGGATCGGGAATCGTTGAAACAGCTTTGACCGTCCCTTCGAAAGATATGGTGTCGAATTGGGAGTCTTCATACATTCGAAAAAACGGTTCTGTTTTTTCTTTTTCGGCAGCAGCATAGGCAAGCGCTTCCGAATTGGCTTTTTCGGCTTCTTCATGAGATAACACCGGTACAGCCATCGGGCGCGAATTCAGAACAAGCTCTTCTCCTCCATTTTCAGCTTCTTTCGATTCGTTTAGAGTAACGGTTTCAACCGTATTATCGTTCGATGATTCTGTTTTCTGTTCCGATACGGTCGCTTCTTTATCACTTGAATGCAGAGGAGAAGAGGGGCATCCCGATAATACAAACACAAATGCGATTGCAAAAATGACGAGAAGACATTTCCATGTTTCTCTTCGGTTTTCCGGAATACCGGTCCAGGATCGAAGAAATGATTTTCTTTTCCCGGGTTGGTGAAGATTTGAACGACCTTCCAGCCCCGCTTGTACTTCATGCCGACTGTGCGGAGCAACAGACCGTCCGAGCGTCAGCCGAGGACGGTCTGCATCTGCTTGCTTGCTTGCTTGCTTGCGCTCACTTCGTTCGCGCAAGCAAGTTCGAACTCAGATTGAGTTCCGAAAGATGCCGCAGGCAAAGCGCAAAAAACCATAGCATCAAAGTCTCTCGGTCTTTGCGGACATGATGTGTTTGTGTTCATTTCGATTGTTTCCCCGTTTGAATTAGCCTCTATATAATGGCTGCCTGCGTTTATGAAGAACACATCAAGATCCGGATGCAGAATGCACTGCTTGGAATAGAGCGTCCGGCTCTTCTATCTTTGGTTTATATATAATATACACTCATTTTATAAAAAAGCAAGCTCTTTCTTTTGAATACTTTTGGAGCATATGGCACGCTCGTGTTGAACAGCATCAGCAGGCAGAACCACGGGTTCGCCCACCCGTAGAAGACGCAGCTTCTTCGGCGCGGCATAATACGCCAGCAGCGCCAGCGGCAGGAAGAAAAAGATGAAGAGATACGATAAAATGACGATAAAGAAATACCCTGTAACCATGATATCTATGATTATTGCGGCAGATTATTTTCTTTGCTTTTAGAAAGTGGTTTTGCAATAAAACTATAATCACGATTTAGATACATAGAATAAAAAACAAAAAAACATATCTTTGCTTTCTCCGGAATACTCTTTTCATTTGCTTGAAGAACTTTTGCCATTACGTAACTGCCTCCACCTCGACTTATGGCAGTTATTCGTGGAGGTTACGAAATTAAATCAGCGCGACTCTTTATGAGGTGAAAACCCGATCACCGTCCATTTTTCGCAACTTTTTTTGGCAATAGAGAACCCGACTTATTCAATTTTTTTGGCAAAAAAAGCGAATAAAACGTAGAAAATTGAGCATAGCCTTTAAGGCATCGACCGCGCTGAAAACGGTTTCATTTTATGCCATCGAATATTACCCTGAAAACGGTTTCATTTTATGCCATCGAATGTTACCCTGTCTATGTTTCGATGCAGCATAGGGCCTGGGCTTTCGAGGGGGAGCGAAGTTTGCCCGATTTTTAATTTCATAGGGAGTATACGAAAATTCCCATATCCCCTGTTTTCGCCTCATAATCCCCTATCTGACAAGAAGAATCAGATAGGGGACAAAGAGGCTGCCAACGGCATGATATAATATAACACCGGAAACGTATCCTGTCAAAACGCGAAGACACTTTTCTATGAAAAAAGATGTTTTTTTTCTTTGGTAGCCGTTCTACATCGGGGCTTTAAAACCAAACAACCCCCGAAACCTGTTAAGGATTCGAGGGCAGATTTGACTTGAAGACCGAAATTGGTTTCTACTTAGTGCCACAACCGGATGACCGTGCTGTGACGACAGTATGTTCCTGAGTTTAAGCACTAAATGACGAATTCCCGGCAACAATGCTACAAAGAGGGGGTATTATCCTTTATTGCCAGTTCCATGCACTAATGTCTATTGAACTTTCAAGTTGTTCTTGCTGAGGTTGTGGCAACAGATTAAAGAAATCCAACCCCGTAGCCTGTTCAACTGCATCAACCGTTACAGAAAAATCCTGTAAACTTTTTGAACTTCCAGCATTTGGCAGAATAAAGCCGATCATCTTTTCTGGAGGAGTGCGATCATAAACGACTTTGTAATAGGCGTCGGGGACGGTGACCTTGTTTACTCCAATTGTTATTGTCTTGGTCTTCGGGAGGATCGGTCCCGTTACCACGAAGATATCTTTTCCTGATATCGCGAATGAGCGAACCTGTGCTTCAAGGTCTTTCCAAATTCCTCGATTGAACTCGCCTTTCTGGGGCGACATGTTCGACATATAGAAACTCTCATCCATTGTCTTTATGGAAAATGCCATGTCCGCCGCCGGAGCGAGATGGCCCTCGGTCATAGCCTGAACCTCGGTAATCGGCGAGAGTGGCGCTTCCCGAGGGGATTTCCGGGTCTTCTCTAAAATTGTCGTTCCGGCTTGTTGCCTTGGTTGTTGCTTCGTCATATGTCATGTGATAGATAACCCATGCTGGCTGTTCGTGGTATTCTATATAGCCAAGGGCATACCCTTCTCTGTCAATAATGGTATCTGCAGGACCGGGAATCCCGAAGGCCAAATTGTCGGATCCGTTGGTTGAAGGAAGTGGGGATGCCGGACGTGTTGTTTTGCCGAAAATCTTTTCAGCTTGAGTCTGGAAGTAATTCTTTGCATCATCGGGGTGCAGATATACCCAGCAGCCGATGACAATCAGAGCAACAATAATCAGCGTGACAATCACGCCGAATGGGAGTTTAATCTTTACGTTCTTGCGTTTCTTAGAGTTTTTTCGTTTTGTCATAGATCGTTACAAAAGACAGGTTAATATTTTTGTTTGGGATGGAATCCATTACGCCGCCTGTTTTACCCTTCGATATGATTTCAAAAGCCCGCCAAGCCGGGAGAACATGACGATCTCCCCGTCGTCGTCCTGCGGCCAAGGATCTATCAGTTTCCCGCCAAGGCCGGAATGCGGGCGTTCGTGATTGTAATAAAGGAGGAACTCCTGAACAACATACCGCAATTGTTCATCCGAGGTCAGGATGAGCTGGTCAAGGCATTCTGTCTTAAATGTCTTAACAAATGACTCCACATAACCATTCTGTTCCGGGCAGAACGGCCTTGTATGCTTTGTCTTGCATCCTGCTCCCGACAAGATATCTGTAAAGCGACCCGAGAACAATGTATCGTTGTCGTGGATAATATATTTGAAACCATTGAGCTTCCCGTCAATGTAATCCACCTGATTGCGGGCAACCTGGGCCATGAAGTTGCCATTTGGAGCTTCCGCTATGCCGCCGCACCAAACCTCCCGCATTGTTATGTCCTCGAAAAAGAGAATGTGCCGTCGTGCCAGACCGGATGGCGTAAAAAGCTCATATGTGCAGAAATCACAAGCAGCCAGCACATTTTTGTGCGAATCGAAGAACAGGTTGAAGTCACTATTCACTCGGCCATCAGGCGGTGCGAAGTATCCATGCCGATTCATGACGCGCTTCACTGTGTCAACGCTGATGTTGATTTTCATGAGGTAGACTACGGTCTCCTGAACCCGTTTATAGCCCCAGTTTCTGTTTTCCTTTGCAATTTTGATAATGAGCTCCTCGATCTCTTTCGGAATACGCTTCCTTCCGCGTTTCTTCTGTCCGGGGGCAACACTGTTGTACTTATCGGCAATCAGCGTCTTATACCAGCTCATCACAGTTTGAGGCGACCATGAGCCGCCAACGAGCGACAGAAGGAGCTTGTTCAAAGCCTTGCCTTTCCTCGCCATGCTCCTGCGTTCGCTGTCCGTGAGATCAGGACGTTCCTTGCCTGTGTCCTCTTTGTATTTCTTCCGGTAAATCCGGAGCTCCTCTTCCTTGTATTCAATAACGGCCTGGAGATTTGCCACGACTTGACGCATATCGCTATTCTCCATCCCGGTCATAAATGCGTTCAGGTTTTTGGTGACAAGATTGACAGTGCCGAGCTTCTTGGATTTCTTGGACCTTTTCATGGGAACCTCCGGAATTATGGTAAACGGGGATGATAATATAAACTCTATTTAGGGAAAGTCAAACATTCGGTCAAATGCTTAAAACAAATAACCATAAATCATTTTACAACAGTTTTCTCTATATTTCTTATCTTCTGGTCGTTGGTATATCTTCCCCCCAATTGGGGCAAGCAAGTCCCTGTTATTGTAATAATTATTGATTCTTTTTAGTTTTTCTGATGGAATGGATGGCACATTGACATTATCATTGATTGTTATTTTTCCATTAGAAGTTTTAAAACCATTGATCGAATCTTTTAATGAATCAAAAGAAGGAAAGATTGTTTTGTCTATTCCATCAAAATGGTATACTTCTTCCAATGCAGAATTCGAAAAGGTTGTAGTATTTTGAAGTTGCAACAGGATATCGTTTATTTCCGTTATCCCTTCATCGGGGAAGACAGTTTCCCCATTTTTCATTAATTTGTAGATGGCCTTTGATAATGCTTCCGATTGTTTAAATCTGATGATCTCGAAATATGGGCTTGTTTGAAGGGGTGTTTCATTTCTCATCGGGAAGATGTAACCGCTTTGACAATGACATCGGTAAAGCGGTTGATATCCGATTTGCATGGCTACCCCGTCCATATCGCCTGACTGCAGGTTGAAGTGAATATCTTTTATTTCTTCTTTTGTACGGGGTAAATGCTGCTCGCCCCAACGCAACCCGCCACCTCCGTTCATGTAATCTACGATCCAGTCGGGGGCATGATAGATAAATCCATATTGTGTATTTTCATTTTTAGTAATATCCTGATGAGTCAATGGTGCATAGGTATGCGTGACGGGGTCATATTTGCAAGTGGCAAAAAAAAGAGCTATCCTAATATCATTTGTTAAATCCAACAAGTGAGTTTCAAATCCATAATGCTGTGCTAAAGCATCGTAATTGATATCGCTGATCTTCGCCTCCCAGTAAGGAACAACATCAATCTGCCAAATAAGGTTTCCGAACTCATTTTTTCTAAGATATGATACTGCGCGGTACAATTCTTTTTCAGTTTCATCCTCAATTTTCGATAACATTCGGTTCAGAGATGGAACAGATGTTGGAAACATTTGATTCTCGCCTCTGAAGAGATGTCTCCGAATCGGGAATGTGATAATCCTTTTTCCATAAGGGAAAGAGTGTACCGTGCCTTCCGTATTCAAGAAAAGGCATTCTTCTTTGAAAAAGGAACTCTCTGGCCTTGACCACCAACTCCCATCAGATATGGCTTTTTCTCTTTCATGAACTAGACAACGTATGTAATCAACCCAACAATCCTCCTCCTGCGCTAAGGCTAAAAGCTCGTTAATCCCAATGGTTGTTATCTCATGAACAATACTCTTGTCTTGGTCTTGAAAGAACCAACCATCTTTGTTCCGAATATCTATTTCCATTGAGGGATTAATCTTCGATTGACCTATTTCTCTATTCCCTTGTATGTTTCCTGAACAAGATGATAGCTATCCAGATTGCCGATATCGAATCTCCGTCCTGGCATTTCATACGCATGAACGGTCGTTTGCATACACAGCCAAGCGATAAAGCTTCCCGGTGCATCCACGCCGCAGTGTGATTCGATGCCTTCTTTCACAAGCGGAACATCCGCTGCCTTGTAGATATAGAACGGAGGAGTGCACCAGTTGCTTTTCGGGTTGGCGGGTTTCTCTTCCATGCCCACGATCCGATCAGAACCGTCCACTTCCGCTACGCCCGTCTTGTGGAGTTTATTCACATCCGGTTCCCAGTAACGCATGATGCATGTCGTCTTCTTTTCCTGTGCATAACGAATGAATCCATGAAGACTAAAATTCAGCAAATTGTCACCGGCGATGACAAGCAGATCTTCCTTCAGGGCGAGCGCATCAATCGCAAACTGAATATCCCGAACTGCACCGAGACGAGTTTCGTTGGTCTTCGTGCCGTCATCCAGAACCGTGATGGGAAGCGGATGCACGGATGCCCATTCCTGGAAGTGTTTGGCGAACTTGTGGTTGGTGATGACCGCATACTGATTGACAATCCCGGCGTTATTGATGTCTTCCAGTAGCCAGTCGAGGATTGGTTTGTCCTGTACCTTCAAGAGTGGCTTGGGAAAATTTTCGGTAAGCGGATACAATCTAGTTGCATATCCAGCGGCAAGAATCAGACATTTCATAATAACCCTTCGGGTTTGTTTGCACTTTCGCACAAATTGTTGGTGATTTCTTTCATGGTTGTTTCTCGCGGTTCCTGCGGTCAACGGCACATGCGAGTAATATACACTCATGTTCGAGAGAAAGCAAGTTGAAATAATGGATATTTTCGATTATCTTGGATTTGGACAAAAAAAACAGCCCTCGCACCTGTCTTTGGCTTCGGGGGCTGAACTTTGCAAACTGTAAACTTTGCATTGGCTGCGCAAACGCTCTCAGTAGATTTTGTGGTACGTGGAAGAATTTAATTGCACAGTATCCTCAATTGTAGATGGCATATGTATAGATGCGTCCTTCAATCAGTCCCCAGTTGATATCCGGCGGCATCTTCTCCTCGTCCTTCGCGATGAATATGCCGTGTTCGCCGTTGTACCATCCCTTGCTGGTCATAAGGTAGACGCCGTATTCGTCTGCATAGATTCTGATTGGCTTGACGGTCTCAATGCATCTGGACTCAAAGAAGTCAAGCGGGATGTTGTCTTTTTTATCGGTTGCCGGTGTTATTTGATAAGCGGCCGCTTCCAGTTTTTCATGCTCGGCAGTGAGGCAATCTACGATTTCGTCGGGCGGGTAAAACTTAATGCGGTGATTTTCGCTGAAATCCAAAGCCCAGATCGTGGCCCAGATCGTCAGTATGAACAGGAAGAAAAACACCGTGCCGCGGAAGAACATCGTCCATGCCCATTCGCCGAACACCTTCAGCATCACTTTCCGCTTCTCAGGGGCCCGACAGCGTCCGATGAAATCCCGAATTGATTCTTTCAACGGTTTTTCCGGCGGCGGAGGCGGCTCCGGCTCCTCTTCCTCATCCAGGGAATCAAGGAACGCGTTCAATGCGGCCAGCACTTTTTTGAACTTTGATTGCGGAACAGACTCTGGATTCCGATCTACCGACGTGTTCCGATCTGACGATGTGTTCTCCCCTTCCGGCACGGAGGACGCCCCGCCCCCGGATATACAGTTCCCCTGTACGAAGCTGTGCGGGTTCTCCGTTGTTTCGGATGGCTGACTCTGTTTTTCCGGCATAGATTCTATTCAGTTTTTTGGAAACGGATCGTATATCTCTATAATGTACTTCATTTTCTCTTTTTTTTCAAGTTGTCATGACTATATTCCGCAACGATGATCAATCGATCTTTTCATCAGATGGGCAGATGTTTCTGCGCTCGCGTTCCTCAACGATGCTGTCGACTTCGTTTCCGATCCGCATCGTACGCAGGATGACCTGATTGACCAGCCATACATCAAATCTCTGTTCCGCGATCCGACGGCTTTCATCCCCCATTTGTGCGCAGATATCGGGATTCTGATAAAGAAACAGCATTTTCTCCGCAACGGCTTTCGCATCTTTGACAGGGACGAGGGAACCATTCTGCCCCTCGATCACAGTTTCCCGGCAGCCGGGGGCATCCGTTGTGATGATCGCCTTGCCGCATGACATGGCTTCCAATACGGATTTCGGGGTGCCTTCCCGGTAGGAGGGCAGGACATATACGCTGCATTGCGCCAGATATGGCCGGACATCCGTCTGTTCCCCGAAATACTCAATGCTGCCGTCGTCGATATATGGCTGCAAGTCACCCTGATTGAGCGCGGAGGGATTGGAATCAAACGGTCCCACGAGCATACATCTGATTTCAGGATGCTGCTTTCTGACCATGCGACATGCGGATAAATACTCCAATACGCCTTTATCACGGATGATCCTGCAGACGCAGAGGAAACCGAAGGTCCCGGGGAATGGCTGCTTGGTAAACTTTTCCAGATTGACCCCGGACCCATTGAGAAAAACGATTCTGTCGGAAGGAACGATCTTATTGTCTATGAAAAACGAGGCATCATCCTGATTCTGAAAAAAGACTGACGGCGATCTTCGCAAAGAGAGACGATAACCGCACATCAGGATTTTCTTGAGAATACGCCCTTTCAGGCCGCCGGCAAGAAAAACGGATCCCAGTCCCGCTATAAGCGGATAGACGTCCCGGATCCCAATGCAATATGCGGCAAGCCCTCCATACAGGACCATTTTCGCCTGGGAAGTAAAGATCCTGTCCGGTCTTTCCTTTTTCAACAGTTTGACCAATTGAACAAAAGAAAAGAAGTCCCGAACAGGATTCAGGCCATTCCGCTGCATCTTGATGTAACGATACTCGATCCCGTACGGCCGAAGAATCTTTTCCCATTTGTCAGCGGATTCGTTTCCTACAGCAACGACCTGATGACCGAGGCGGATCATTTCCAACATCAGATCCAGCCGGAAATTGACCAGAGTCGGATTGTAGCAAACGAGAATCGCTATTTTCATTGTCGGAATCAGGAAATGGTTTGGGACATCCCGGTTCAGCAGCTGTAGAATTCGCGGTACCACTTCACGAACTTTTCGACACCTTCCTCAATGCCAACTTTCGGGCAATAACCGAAATCCCGCTCCAGAGCGGTCGTGTCCGCCCAGGTCGTCACGACGTCGCCCTTCTGCATTTCCTTCATATTCAGGATGGCCTTCTTCCCCGTGACCTTTTCGATGGCGCGGATGAAATCCATCAGCTGGACAGGACTGCCGTGCCCGATGTTGTAAAGGCGGTATTCAGGCGTTTCCGGCGTCTTCGTGACAATGCGTTTGACGCCTTCCACGATGTCGTCGATGTAGGTGAAGTCGCGTGAAAGGTTGCCGTAGTTGTAGACGTCGATGGGCTTGCCCTCCAGGATGGCTTTTGTGAACTTGAACATGGCCATGTCGACGCGTCCCCACGGGCCATAGACGGTGAAGAAGCGCAGCCCGGTCGTGGAGAAGTGATAAAGGTGTCCGTAGCAGTACGCCATCAGTTCGTCGCTCTTCTTGGTCGCGGCGTACAGGCTGATCGGTTCATTCACCGGATCGTCGGTGGTAAACGGCACCTGCTTCGTGTTGCCGTACACGCTCGAACTTGAGGCATAGACGAGATGCGGGACATCGTAATGGCGGCAGCACTCCAGCACGTTCAGGAACGCCACGATGTTGGAGTCGATATAGGCATACGGATTTTCGAGGCTGTAACGTACGCCCGGCTGAGCCGCCAGATGGCATACCGAGTCGAACTTCTCGTTTGCGAAAAGTTTCTGGAATTCGTCGCGGTCGGCAATGTCGATCTTCGCGAAACGGCCGCCCTGCGAACCTTCGATGACCTGGTCCAGCAGGATCTCGTCGATGTTGAATCCGCTCTTCCTGAGCCGCGCGAGCTTCAGGCGCACGTCGTTGTAGGAGTTAAGGTTGTCGATGCCCAGGACGTCGTGCCCGGCCGCACGGAGCGCCAGAAAAGTATGAAACCCGATAAAGCCGGCTGTTCCCGTTACAAGTATTTTCATCCGATGTTCCTCTATTCGTCAGGTTATAGTGCCTAATCGGTACTTCATCGCACTATTTCCGGTTTTATGACCTCGACATCGTATTTTTTCAGTTCGCGGCGCATGTCGTCGAACGTGTCTGCACGGTATGTGCCGATGATGGCGCCGCCGGAACCGGTGAACTTGGCCGAGGCGCCGAACTGCCGTGCGATCCGCACCATCCGACGGTTTTTCTCGCTCACGGAGGAGCCGCAGACTTCGCACCGAAGGTCAAAGTTGCGGTCGAGCAACGCGGGCAGGAGGTCATATTGGTGCGAGGCAAGGGCATCGCGGACTTGATCGGTCAGGGCGGCCCATTCGCGTACGGCTGAATGGACTTCCGGCACTCCTGCTTCGTAGTCGAGCGCGAGGCGACTGTGCAGGATTTCGGAGCCTTCGGCGAGGTCGGTTCGGTAGGCGATGAAGAGCGGCAGGTCGTCCGGCATCCCGATCGGCTCGTAGATGCCGTAGCCGAACTTCTCCATGTGGTTCTTGTTGAAGTCCATGTAAACCGGCGTCTCGTAGACCTGCGCCACGCGGTCCTGAAGTCCGGCTTTGATGCCGAGCTCGTCGAGCTCGACGGACAGAACGAGATTCGCGAGGACCGGCTTCGGGATTTCGATTTGGAAGAAACGGATCATGGCACGCATGGTGGCCGTGATGATTGCCGATGAACCCGCCATGCCGAGACGGTTCGGGATGTCCGACTGGTAGCGCAGCGTGAAGTTGTCGCCGCTGAGCGCGATGTGCTCCTTCATGCAGTAGGTGTAGAACGTTTTCACGCAGGCTTTGAGCAGACGGATACCGCCGTAGTAGCCGAACTTCGTAATGCTGCTTGCAAGGTCGGCCATGTTCTCGTAGGTGTTGTAGTCCAGCACGGACGGCAGAATTTCGAGGCTGGGCGACTCGTACAGCGTGACCTCGGCGCTGTAGTTGCGGAACACAAATGCAATCGTCTTGCCGAAGTAGCCGTCGGACGGGTTGCCGATCAGCGCGGCACGGGGGTATGCTTTTTCTCGAATGATCATAGGGGGGGCCTCCTCAGTCAACTCTAAACAAATCGCGGGTGTAGACTTTTTCCGAGACATCCTTCAAGTCTTCATTCCAGCGGTTCGCCAGAATGATGTCGCTTTGTTCCTTGAACACGTTCAAATCGCGGATGACGCAGCTGTTGAAGAACGAATCCTCCTTCATGCTCGGTTCATAGATGATCAGTTCAATCCCTTTTGCCTTCAGGCGTTTCATGACCCCCTGGATCGAGGACTGCCTGAAATTGTCAGATCCGGCTTTCATCGTCAGACGGTAGATGCCAACGACCTTGGGATTCCTGTCCAATATCTGTTCGGCGATGAAATCTTTTCTCGTGCTGTTTGCGGCAACGATGGCGGAAATGATATTCTGCGGGACATTGTTATAATTCGCGAGCAGCTGCTTCGTGTCCTTGGGAAGGCAATACCCGCCGTACCCGTAGGAAGGATTGTTGTAGTGGTCGCCGATTCTTGGATCCAGGCAGACGCCTTCGATGATCGACTTGGAATCCAGGCCGCGGACTGCCGCATACGTGTCAAGTTCGTTGAAAAAACTGACGCGTAACGCGAGGTAGGTATTGGCGAAAAGCTTTACCGCCTCGGCTTCGGTCGGGTTCATGATCCGGATTTCAATGTTTTCCTTGAGCGCGGCGTCCTTCAGAAGATTCGCAAACGTTTCGGCTGCTTTGTGCAGCCTGGCATTGCGAACCGGCGTCCCGACAATGATCCTGCTCGGGTACAGGTTGTCATAAAGTGCCCGGCCTTCGCGAAGAAACTCCGGGCTGAAAAGGATATTGTCGAAACAGTACTTTTCTCGCACGCTTTCCGTGAACCCCACAGGAACCGTGCTTTTGATGATAATCACGGCATTGGGATTCACGGCAATGACCTGCTGAATGACGGACTCAACACTTGACGTGTCGAAATAGTTGAGCTTCGGATCGTAATTCGTTGGGGTGGAAATGATGACGAACTCGGCATCCTGATACGCGTCGTTTCCGTCCATCGTGGCTTCCAAGTCAAGCTTCTTTGTGGAAAGAAACTCCTGGATTTCTTTGTCGATGATGGGCGATTTGCCCGCATTGATCATGTCAACTTTTTCCTTGACAAGATCAACTGCTCTGACCGTGTTGTGCTGGGAAAGCAGCACGGCCATCGAGAGGCCGACGTATCCTGTTCCTGCTACTGCGATTTTCATATTTAAGCTATATTGGAAACTAATTCGCCCCGTTGGAAAAGATGATGCGAATCATAAAGTGTTGTGTTATTTTGAATTGTTAGTTTGTGTATGATTTATTCACTCAAAATATACACCCG
>JAGCTY010000042.1 GCA_017963105.1 Lentisphaeria bacterium | reverse complement strand
GAACTTCTCGCCGAACGCCGTTCCGTGCTCGTCCACATGCCCGTCTCGAACATGAAGCTCGTCTCCGGCCATTTCCGCTACGACAGTGCCGCGCTCTTCAACAAATGCCGCTGGGCGCTCGGCACGGACGGCGCGTCCTCCAACAACTCCCTCTCCAAGATCGGCGAAATGAAGACCGCCGCGCTTCGCGGGAAGGACATCACCGGCGACCCGAAGGCGATGAAGGCCGCGGACGTCTTCCGCGCCGCCACTCGCTCCGGGGCCGAGGCATTCGGCATCGACGCGGGCGTAATCGAGGAAGGCCGCCTCGCCGACTGCATCCTCGTCGACCTGAACAACCACAACCTCGTGCCCGGATTCAACCTCATCTCCGACATGGTGTACGCAGCCGACAGCTCCTGCATCGACACGGTCATCTGCGACGGACGCATCCTGATGCGCGGCGGGCACGTCGACGGCGAAGAAGAGATCATCGCCGGGGCGCGCGAGGCCGCGAAACGCCTTGCGTCGAAGTGACAGAAGAAGGACCGGGAGAACCTGCCGGAAAAACGCACGGGACAAAAGCGGACGGTCCGGCGGCATCTCCCGTTCATCTTTCCGCCCGTGCGGAGCGCAATCCGATATTTTTTTATCGAATTTATCTCTTTTAGCTTGTAAATTTCTAAAAGCGTGCTATATTTATAGCATTTGAATTTTCGGAAAACCCATTCCTAGCCTTAACAACAAACTCCAAGGAGAAAAAACAATGGCTATCAAAGTCGGTATCAACGGATTCGGAAGAATTGGCCGCATGGTGTTCCGTGCCGCCGTCGAAAACTTCGCGAATGACATCGAAATCGTCGGCATCAACGACCTGCTCGACCCGGACTACCTCGCGTACATGCTGAAGTACGACTCCGTCCACGGCATCTTCAACCACAAGATCGAAGTCGAAGGCAGCTTCCTCGTCGTCGACGGCAAGAAGATCCGCCTCACCGCCGAGAAGGATCCCGCTGCCCTGAAGTGGAACGAAGTCGACGCCCAGATCGTCGTCGAATCCACCGGTCTCTTCCTCACCGATGAAAAGGCCCGCGCTCACATCGCCGCCGGCGCCAAGAAAGTCATCATGTCCGCCCCGTCCAAGGACGCCACCCCGATGTTCGTCTTCGGCGTCAACGACAAGACCTATGCCGGCCAGGACATCATCTCCAACGCCTCCTGCACCACGAACTGCCTCGCTCCGCTGAGCAAGGTCATCCACGAGAAGTTCGGCATCAAGCGCGGCCTCATGACCACCGTCCACGCCGCCACCGCCACCCAGAAGACCGTCGACGGCCCGTCCAAGAAGGACTGGCGCGGCGGCCGCGGCATCCTCGAGAACATCATCCCGTCCTCCACCGGCGCCGCCAAGGCCGTCGGCAAGGTTCTCCCGGACCTCAACGGCAAGCTCACCGGCATCTCCATGCGCGTCCCGACCTCCGACGTCTCCATCGTCGACCTCACGGCCGAACTTGAGAAGCCCGCCACGATCGAAGAGATCAAGGCCGCCGTCAAGGAAGCCTCCGAAGGCGAACTCAAGGGCATCCTCGGCTACACCGAAGACGCCGTCGTCTCCACCGATTTCCGCGGCGATGCCCGCACCTCCATCTTCGATGCGGACAAGTCCATGGTCCTCGATCCGACCTTCGTGAAGCTGCTCTCCTGGTACGACAACGAGTGGGGCTATTCCAACAAGGTCCTCGAAATGGCCCGCGTCATCGCGAAGTAAGCTGTTT
>JAGCTY010000041.1 GCA_017963105.1 Lentisphaeria bacterium | reverse complement strand
TGTGGTTTGAAAAGGTAAACATGGTTTTTGGGAACGTTTAGTTCTGCGTAGTACATTGATTCTCCTTATATTTGATTGATGGAGTGGATAATTTCTCCCTGCTATCATCCCCTAGGGGATGACCCTCGTTTAGTTCTGCAAATCCGCTATACTCTCCTGCCCGGTACGATGGCCGGGCACGTCGCCAGGCCGGGATGCCGACATCAGAAAGGATACTGACATGGCACAGATGACCATCGTCGAACGAGACGGAATAGAGGCTGGACTCAGGCGCGGGTGGACGATCCCCGAGATCGCGGCCTACGTGAAGAGGCCGCCCCAGACCGTCACCAACGAAATCAAGAACAGGAGGATCGACTCGGGCAAAGGGGTCAAGGAGACGAACTCGACGTGCCGATGGTACGGAGAGTGCAGGCGCACGCACGTCTGCGACACGAACTGCGGCATGGACAAGTGGTGCAAGAACTGCCACCTGTGCTTCCTCCAGTGCAGGGACTACGAGGTGCGAACGTGCGACAGGCTCGTCTCCCCGCCCTTCGTCTGCAACGGCTGCACGAACGAGCGCATCTGCCACCTGCCGAAGAAGTTCTACATCGCCAAGGTCGCCCAGGCCGACCGCGAGTCGAAGCTGCACGTCTCGCGCAGCCACGTCCACGCCTCGGACGAGACGCTTGCGAGGATGAACGCCGCGCTGAAGGACGGGCTCCTCCGCAACCAGTCCGTCCGCCACATCATGGCGTCGAACGCGGACGCGTTCGGGGGGCTCAGCGAGCGGACGGTCTACAACTACATCGGCTCCGTCGGCCTGGACGCGCTCGACGTCGGGCGCGGAGACCTCCCCTACGCCTGCTCCCGCAGGCCCAGGCCCAAGCCGGCCGCGACGAAGACCGACGCGAAATGCCGCGTCAACAGGACGCACGACCTCTTCGTCCTCTGGAAGGCGCAGAATCCGGGAGCCCTCGTGCCGGAGGCCGACACGCTCAAGGGCCAGATGAGCGGAAGCGTGCTCTTCACGATCCAGTTCCCGTGCCAGCTCATGATGGCCTTCCACAAGGAGCGGGAGACCGCCCAGACGTGGACCGGCATCGTCAACATGCTCTACCGCCTCGCGGGAAGGCCGCTGTTCATGAAGCTCTTCCCCGCGGTCCTCGAGGACAACGGAGCCCCGTTCTCCGACCCCGTAATGACCGAGAACGCACGCGCGGACAACAACCCGCACAAGCTGATACCCCGCACGAAGGTCTTCTACTGCGACCCGTACTGCGCGACGCAGAAGCCGCACGTCGAGCGGAACCACGAGGAGCTCAGGCGAATCCTCCTCAAGGGCACGAGCTTCAACGCCCTGGACCAGGACGACGTCAACGTCGTGCTCTCCCACGTCAACAGCTACACGCGCGCCTCGCTCGGGAACTCCACGCCATACGACGAGTTCGCGAGGACATACGGCTACGAGGGACGCCAGCTCCTCGACCGCCTCGGAATCGTGAAGATCCCCGCGAACGAGGTGACGCTCGACCCATACGTGCTCGGCAAGAAGTTCAAGCGGCACGCCGACCGCATCATCCTCAGGCAGAACGGCGTGAAATGACGAGCAGCACGGGAAAAAGGCGGTCGCGCGAGAAATAAACTGAGCCTCCGTCGGGAGGCCCAGCCCCTCCATGGGGATACACCCTTGACGCCAGTCGGCAAGCCGGAAACTTTCCAGGCGTCGTGGGTTGGGGGCAATATTGTAGCAAATCCCGGCCGAGTGTGCACAAACGCCGCGCAACAACCTCGCAGACCGTGCTTTTGCACGCTCAGCACGTGCAGAACGACCACTTTTGAAACTGTAACCGGACTTCACGACATCAAACCTACGTTTACCTTTTCAAACCCACGTTTACTTTTGCAAGCGGCATTTTGTTTTCAGAATGCTCTCACCAGTTTGGCAAGTTTCCCCGGTCAAGAGGCTAAATCTCACAAAGGCTCCCCCTTGTCATCGAATCGCAAATATCCTATAATATGCGCGATCCGAATCGGCAGATACGGAATGATGCTTATCATCATCTGGCGGATACGGCATTCGTAAACAACAGACAGACAAGACAAGAAAAAAGAGGGCGAAATGGTTGTGAACAGACGTGATTTCGTAAAGGGCGCGGCGGCGGCGGCGGCCGGTGTCGCGGCGATGCGTGGCGAGGCGAGTTCGTTCACGGTTCCCAAGGGCGAGAAGATACGTTCCGCTCTTCTGCACCTCGGCATGAACATGTGGGGCGGCTACCGCGCGCCGGGGGAGGCTGTGGACAAGACCCTCAAATACGGCAAGGAGAAGTGCACCACCGATCGCGAGTTGTGGCGCAAACTGACCGCGCACATGCAGAAGAGGCATTTCAACCACGCGGTCATCGACCTCGGCGGCGGCGTGGAGTTCCAGAGCCATCCCGAAATAACCCTGCCCGGCTCGTTCACCCCGCAGGAGATGAGGGACGAAGTCAAGCGCCTCGCCTCGATGGGCATAGAGGCCATTCCGAAGATCAACTTCTCGGCGTGCCACGACGCGTGGCTCGGGATCTACGGGCGCATGCTTTCGACGCCGAAATACTACGAGGTGGTCCGGGACGTCATAGCCGACGCGTGCGAGATGTTCGGCGGCCCGCGCTATGTGCACATCGGGCTTGACGAGGAGAACCTTGTACATTCCGAGAAGAACCCGATGACGATCATACGCCGCGGCGAGCTGTGGTGGCACGACTTCGACTTCTACGTGAAGACGCTCGAGAAGCACGGTGCGCAGCCGATGTTCTTCCCCACCAGCTCCTGGGGCAAGGACCAGGAGATTTTCTACCGCCGCGTCCCGAAGACGGCGATCATGAACGTCGGCTTCTACGGCAGCTTCAAGTCGCGCGAGGAGTTCATGGAGAAATACGCGAAAAGGACCGGCCCCACGAAGTACAAGCGGCGCGTGCCATACATGTTCAGGGAGCTGTCGGAGCGCGGCTACGGCATAGTCACCTGCGTGAGCAACTGGGTGTACACGGGCGACAAGAAGAAATATCCAACGATACCGACCGGCAAGGATTTCCCGCGCGACCGCGAGTCGATAGCCTGGGCGCAGAAGTACATAGCTTCGGAGACCGTCCCGGAGTTCATGCTTGGCGGCATGGTGGCGCCGTGGGCCAATGTGAGCCGCGCACACGAAGACTTCTGGGTAGACGGACTCAACAACTTCGCCGACTCCTGCGAAGAGCTCGGCTGGGTCGGGGCCTAAAATGGTGGAGGTGGGGGGAGTCGAACCCCCGTCCGAAACGGCTTTGGCCAAACGTCTACGCGTGTATTCCGCCTTTGATCTCGCATCCGGTACGCCGACGAACGGGCTTATCCGGATGCAACCGCTTGGTTATGCAGGCTGCGGCGTCCAGGCGGAAAACCCCGCAGCGGGTCCTGCTAGGTTATGCCGCTACGGCTTAGCAGGCGTCTGCCGCGCGACATCGGGGCCGTTAGTTAGGCCGCGAGAGCGTAATCACTGTTCGCAATTACTGTTTTTCCCGTTTTTTTACGAGGCCAACGAGAATCCTCGACGCGCAATCTGGTCTCCACGCATCCCGTCGAAACCGGATCACCCCCAAGTTCCCTTGAGGAAAACGGGCGTTATTATCCTCTTTTCCGTCCGCACTGTCAAGGGGTGCGCGATTTTTTTTCGAATCGCCGAATCTTTGGAGCCTCCCGTGCGGGGATGCGCACAAGGGGCGAAAATATGATATACTCTTCGCCACCGAGGAAGGTATAGATATGGATGAGAAAACAGGGGGCGCGCTGCCGCGTCCAGAAATCGAGGAGGACAGCTGCAAGGGCTGCGGACGCTGCGTGGCGGCGTGTCCGAAGAAGTGCCTTTCGATCCAGGAGCACATGAACCGGATGGGGATACGTCCGGCGGGCTACGCGGGCGCGGGCTGCATCGGCTGCGGGATGTGCTTCTACAACTGCCCTGAACCCTACGCGATCAAGGTGGTGAAGGCATGACAAAGTTCGTAAAGAGCAATGAAGCGGTCGTGATGGGCGCGCTGTACGCGGGGTGCGACCTCTACTTCGGCTATCCGATCACCCCGGCGAGCGAACTCGCGCACGGGGCGGCTAAGTGGTTTCCGATGCTCGGGCGCACGTTCGTGCAGGCGGAGTGCGAGACGGCCAGCGTCAACAT
>JAGCTY010000040.1 GCA_017963105.1 Lentisphaeria bacterium | reverse complement strand
GGATTGCCGTCGAGCTCCATCCGTGCGACGGATTCGACGACTACCGCGAATGGGTGGCCCGCATGGGGCGGCTGCTGGACTGCCCTGGGGAAGCCGAGTCCGAGCTCAAACGCGCCGACGCCCGCATCGCGGAATTTGAGGCTGAACTCAACACGGCACAGAAAAAACCGCTCCGCGCGCTTTATGTGATCTGGGACAGCCCGCTCCTCACCGCAGGTGCGGATTCCTTTCCGGATGCCGTCGGCCGCCTCGCCGGGCTGGAGAACATCGTGAAGTCGGAGAAGGGCTATCCGTCCATTTCCCTGGAATTCGTGCTGAAGGAGGATCCCGACGTGATCGTCTGGTTCGCGCACGGCAAGGACTGGAAATCGAATCCGTCCTGGAGCGGCATCCGCGCGATCCGCGAGAGACGCGTCCTGATCCCGCGCGACGACTCCGCGCTGCTCCGTCCGGGGCCGCGCATCTTCGACGGGATCGCGGACCTGAAAACCGACCTGAAAAAGATGTTCCCGTCCGCCTCATCCGCCGATGCCGAGGCTGCTGTGCCATGAAGACCGCGCGCATCATCCTGATCTATCTTATTGCGGCGCTGGCCGCGGCCGTGTGCGGCGTGCTGTTCGGCGCCGCCCGCATCCCGCTGTCCGAATTCGTGCAGGACGGCGCGCTGAACCCCATCGTGGAACTCCGCATCGTGAGGACCGCGGCGGCGGCCGTCGTGGGTGCTTCGCTGGCCGTTTCCGGGCTGGTGTTCCAGGCCGTGCTCCGCAATTCCCTGGCGGAACCCTTCCTGCTTGGTGTCTCCGGCGGCGCGGGCCTCGGCGCGGCAGGTGCGATCATCCTCGGGTTCAGCGCATGGGGCTTTATGTCGGTACCGCTCTTCGCCCTGCTGGGGGCGGTGACGGCGAACCTGCTGGTCTTCGCGGCGGTCCGCAGGCGCACGGCGGAGGAACTTCTCCTCGGCGGCGTAATGATCGGCACGCTCGCCTCAAGCCTGCTCATGGTCCTCATCACGTTTTCGCATTCGCGCGACATGGCGGGCGTGGTGTGGTGGATGCTCGGCAGCGTGCAGAACGTGGATCCCGCGCGCCAGCTCGCGCCCGCCGCCGTCCTGCTCGCCGCCGCCACGGTTTTCCTGCTCTTCCGCGCGGGCGACGTAGACCTGCTCACGTTCGGCGCGGAATACGCCTGGAACCACGGCGTGAACGCCCGACTCATGACGGTCGTCCTGCTCGCGCTCGCCTCGCTTCTTGCGGCGGTCACGGTCTCCATGGCCGGGATCATCGGGTTCTGCGGGCTCGTGGTGCCGCACATCGTGCGGCGTCTGCACGGAGGTTCCCACCGGAAGATACTGATCCCCGCCGCGCTCGCAGGTGCAGCGTTCCTGATGCTGGCGGACATCCTCGGACGCGTGGTCTCGCCGGTCCGCGAACTCCCGGTCGGCATGGTCACGGCGGCGGTCGGCTGTCCGGTCTTCCTGTGGCTTTTGAACAGGAGCCGCGCCGGATCATGAAGCTGACTGCGGAACAGCTCGTCTACACGCATCCCGGGGCGCGCGAACCGCTCCTGAACGGCGTTTCCCTCGAGATCGCGCCGGGCCGGATCGCCGCGCTGCTCGGACGCAACGGCTCCGGCAAGTCGACGCTCGTGCGCCTGCTCTCCGGCTACCTGAATCCCGATTCCGGCTCCGTCACGCTCGACGGACGCCCGGTTTCCGAATGGTCCCCCGCGGAACGCGTCCGCCGTCTGGCGGTCGTCCAGCAGCACGTCGCCGTACCGCTCACGGACTACACGGTCCGGGAGACCGTCGCGATGGGACTGACCGGCGTGTCGCGTCTTTCCGGTGCGCTGTCGCCGGAACAGTCCGCCCGCCTCGAGCAGACGATTGAGCTGCTTGATCTGAACTCATTGGCCGACCGCCCGTGCGGGACGCTGTCCGGCGGGGAACGCCAGCGCGTTTTCACGGCGTCGGCACTGGTGCGGTCGCCGGACCTGCTTCTGCTCGACGAACCGACCTCCGCCGCCGATCCCGCCGTCATGCGGAAGATCGTGTCGCTGCTCCGCCGTCTCGCGCCCGAGGTCGGCATCCTGGTCGTCACGCACGATCTCCAGCTTGCGCTCGACTGCGCCGGATATGTGATGCTCCTGCACGAGGGCCGCATCGCCGCCGCCGGAAATCCGGCGGACGTCCTTACCCCGGAGACGCTGGCGCCCGTCTATGGCTGCCCGTTCCGCCGCTTCGACTGCGGGGGACGTCCGGTGATTCTGCCGGAATAATGTCCGGAAAACGCCGGAATCCGATTGCAGAAAGACGGAATCCGTGCTATATTAGATAGATATATCCATTTCGGAAAGGAACAACTATGGAACAGAACGCTTTTGATGTGCTGCGGGAACGCGGCTTTATTTATCAGTGCACCGCCGAAGACGAGGTGCGCGAACTTCTCGGCAAGGAAAAAGTTCGCTTCTACGTCGGATTCGACCCGACCGGCAGCAGCCTCCACGTGGGACATCTGCTCCCCGTCATGGCCATGCGCATCATGCAGAAATGTGGCCACACTCCGATCGTGCTCGTCGGCGGCGCGACCGCCCTCGTCGGCGACCCGTCCGGCAAGTCCACGGCGCGCCCGATCCTCTCGAAGGAGGAAGTGGCGCACAACGTGGAGTGCCTGAAGTCCCAGCTCCAGCGGTTCATCTCCGTGGACAACGCGATCTTCACGAACAACGCCGACTGGTTCGCGGGCATGCTGTACCTCGACTTCCTGCGCGACATCGGCTCCAAGTTCAGCGTGAACCGCATGCTCCAGGCGGAATCCGTGCAGATGCGCCTCAATTCCGAGGTCGGCGTTTCGTTCCTTGAGTTCAACTACATGATCCTGCAGGGCTACGATTTCCTGCATCTCTACCGCACGCACGGCTGCCGCCTCCAGCTCGGCGGACAGGACCAGTGGGGCAACATCACCTGCGGCACCGAACTGGTCCGCCGCCTCGAACAGAACGCCGTCTACGGCCTCACGATGCCGCTCCTCATGGACAAGGACGGCAACAAGTTCGGCAAGTCCAACGGCCATGCCGTCTGGCTCGATGCCGAACGCTACAGCACGTTCGACTACTACCAGTTCTGGCGCAACACCGACGATTCGCAGGTCGAAAAGCTCATGCTCGGATTCACCGCGCTCCCGGTCGACGAGATCAAGCGCCTCTGCGCCCCGGGCGGCAACATCAACCGCGCCAAGGAGATCCTCGCCTACGAGGCCACCGCGCTCGCGCACGGCAAGGCCGAGGCGGAAAAGGTCTTCTGCGCCGCCGGCGCCAAGTTCGGATTCGCCGACGAGGCGGGCGCGATCCCGACCACCAGCGAAATCGCGAAGATCGACCTCGCCGCCGTCCGCCGCGTCGCCGCCGCCGACCTCCCGACGTTCAATCTCGAACTTCCCGCCGAGGGCATCAACATCATCACGCTCCTCGTGCAGGCGGGCCTCTGCAAGACGAACAGCGAGGCGCGCCGCCTGATCCAGGGCGGCGGAGCCTACTGCGGCGACGAGCGCATCGCCGGGATCGACCGCGTGGTCACGGCCGCCGACTTCTCCGACGGCGCCCTGATCCTGAAGGCGGGAAAGAAGAACCTCAAGCGGGTGGTCATCGGCTGACCTTATTACACCCTCGCCTTCCCAGAAGAAAGGACCGCTTCATGGCAGTGTTCAGACATCCGGCGACGGACGTGCGGAACGCCGTATGCGGTCCTTCCTTTTTGTTTGCAAACGGGATGATCCCAGTCCAAACCGAGGTTGCAGTATGAAGGACGGCAACTGTCTCCTGCGGTTCGACGAAGGCACAATCGTGCTGGAGGGCTCGCCCGAGGCGGCGGCGCTCGTCATCGACCTCATGAAGGATGACCCGCGCATAGGCGCATGGCGGGCGGAAGCCTGCCGTTACGAGGCGATCATGCGGCGTCTGTACGCAGGCGGGATCCAGCCCGACGACCGCGCCCGCGATTACACCGTGTTCGGCGCGCCGCTCCGCACGAAGTTCAAGCCGATGCCCCACCAGAGCGCCGCGCTGACCGCCTGGCTCGCCGCCAAATGCCGCGGCATTGTGGCAATGCCGACGGGCTCCGGCAAGACGTTTCTCGCGTTTCTGGCGATCGCCGCCGTCCGGCGGTCCACACTGGTCGTGGTCCCGACGATCGACCTGCTGCACCAGTGGGCGTCCCAGCTCGAACGCGCCTTCGAGGTGCCGGTCGGCATGCTCGGCGGCGGCAGCAGCGACGTCCGGCAGATCACGGTCAGCACCTACGATTCCGCCGTGCTCCGCATGCCGCAGATCGGGAACAAGTTCGGACTCGCGATCTACGACGAATGCCACCACCTGCCCGGCGAGGTGAACCGGCTGTCCGCCTCGCTCTGCCTCGCGCCGTACCGCCTGGGGCTCTCCGCCACGCCGGACACCGGCGACACGTTCCCCGTTATGTGCGATTTGATCGGCAACCCGGTGTACCGGACTGAGATCAACGAGCTCGAAGGCGGCGTGCTGTCGCCGTACCGGACCATCCGGCTCCGCCTCGGCCTCACGCCGGAGGAGACTGCTGAATACAACGCCGCACACACCAAATATGTGGCGTTCCTGCGCGCCAACAATATCCGGTTCCAGGACAATTCCGCCTGGAGCGACTTCATCGCGCTGTGCGCCCGACGGCCCGGCGGACGCGAGGCGTATCAGGCGTATCTGCGTCAGCGCGCCATCGCCCGCTGCGGTTCGGCGAAGCTCCGCGAGGTCTGGCGCATCGTCCGCGAAAACCCGTCCGCGCGCACCATCGTGTTCACGGCGGACAACGATACCGCGTACCGCATCGGCGAAACGCTCTGCCTGCCCGTGCTGACCCACAAGACCAAGGCGGCGGAACGCAAGGACTTTCTGGAGCGGTTCCGGCAGGGCGAATACCCGGTCCTCGTCACGAGCAAGGTGCTGAACGAAGGCGTGGACGTCCCGGAGGCCAACATCGGCATTGTGGTCTCCGGCAGCGGCTGCACCCGCGAACATGTCCAGCGCCTCGGCCGTATCCTGCGCCGCGCCGAGGGCAAGGAGGCCGTGCTCTACGAACTTGTGAGCGACGGCACCAGCGAGATGAACGTGAGCGACCGCCGACGCAAGAACAGCGCGTATTCCCGGAGGCCATACTGATGCTTACGAAGGATCTCATCCGCGCCCGCCTTTCCGGCGACGTCGTGAAACCGCAGTTCGTTCGCACGGACGACCCGGAGATCCTGCGTTACGCCGAGGCGCTGATCCTTCTCTACAGCGAGGGTGTCGGGACGACTGCCGCCGAACTCGACGAATCCGCCGCCGCGCTCGCCGCTGCCTTCCGCGACCGGAAGCTCGCCGACGGCCTCCACAAGACCGTCCGCGACCGCGCCGAGTTTTCCCTTCCCGCCGACTGCGACTATCCCGCCGCCCGCGTTGAACTTTTCCGCGGGACCGCCGCGCTGATCCGTTCGGGCAGCGCGCCCGACGCGCTTGAGGACGTGCGGACCGCCGTGTTCGCCTCGGTCCCGAATGCCGCCGAGACGTTCGGGCAGGGGATTTACTGCGACCTGCCGGAGTGCGAACGACTCCTGCCGATGAGGAAGATGCTGGTACGCGAGGTGCCGGAACGCTACAACGTCTCGCTCGTTCAGTCGCTCCTGCTCTTCGCCTCGAAACTGACCGTGACGATCCCCGCGAAATCGGAACCGGCCTTCCTGCGCCGCCTCTTCCGCTACATGAAGTTCTTCCGGCTGCTCTTCACCGCCGAAATGACCGGCAAGGACGCCATCCGCCTCACGTTCGACGGTCCGGCAAGCGTGCTGGAGCACAGCGCGAAATACGGCCTCCAGATCGCATCGTTCTTCCCCGCCGTCTGCCAGCTCCCTCAATGGAGCGTCGCCGCCGAGGTCATGTGGAAGGAACACTACCGCAAGCTCAAGCTCGACGAATCCAGCGGCCTCGTGAGCCATTATTCCAACTTCACCGCCTACCAACCGGAGGAGATCCGCATGTTCTCCGAGTATTTCCGCACCTCGCAGAACGGGTGGAGCCTCGACGATATGCCGGGCTGGATCCCGCTCGGCGGACAGGCGCTGCTGTTCCCCGATTTCATGTTCCGCAACGGCTCCGGCCGCGAATACCCGATGGAGCTATTCCACCTCTGGCACGCGGGCCAGCTGGAACAGCGCCTGAACTGGTGCGAGGAACACCCGGAACGCAACCTGCTGCTTGGTGTGGACCGTTCCCTGCTGAAAAAGGACGGCGTACTGAAGGAACGCCTCGAGACGAGCGACTATTTCCAGTCGCACGGATTCCTGTTCCGGGATTTCCCCGGCGTGGAAAAGGTCTCGAAGCTGCTGGATTCCCTTGTTTGATCCTCCGCGTCTTTTCCTCGCCTGAATCTTCATCCCGCCTCATTTCCTTCCCTGTCCTGTACAAAAAAACGGGACCGTGCATTCTTTCAGCACGGCCCCATATCTTCGTACGCGAGCGCAAGCCGCGAACACCGCAAACGGTGCTGATACTGTGCACGGCTCACGCTCGTGCACGGAATCTGTCTTAAGATCTGATCACGGCGAGGAGTTCGTCGCGCTTGGCTTCCATCGTGGCCTTGTCCTTGGCCTCGACGATGAGGCGGAGGAGCGGCTCGGTGTTGGATGCGCGGATGTTGAACCACCAGTCGGAATACTCCACGCTGATGCCGTCGAGCTCGAACATGCGACCGTCGGCGTATTTGGAGCGGATCTTGTCGAGGATGGCCTTCACGTCGGCGACCTTGGAGTTGATCTCACCGCTCTGGAAGTATTTCTTGAGGGGCTTTACGAGCTCGCTGACCGGTTTTTTCGACTTGCAGATCAGGTTCGCGAGCTTGATGATGGCGAGTCCCTGGGATTCCGCCACGTAGTTTTCGCGGAAATAGTAGTGGCCGGAGAGCTCGCCCGCCATGACCGCGTTTTCCTTGCGCATCTGATTCTTGATGAAGGCGTGCCCGACGCGGGACATGCTGGGCTTGCCGCCGTTGTCGCGGATGGCTTCGCGGACGGCCCAGCTGCTGCGCAGGTCGTAGAGGATGGTGGCGCGGCCGCAGCCGGGTTCGCCGAGGATGTCCATGGCGATCAGGGCGGTGAAGAGGTCCATCGGGATGATCTCGCCCTTGTCGTCGATGAAGCCGCAGCGGTCGGCGTCGCCGTCGAACGCAGCGCCGAAGTCGGCTCCGACCTCGACGACTTTCTTGCGGATGGCGTCGAGCGTGCTGGTCTGAAGCGGGTTGGCGAGGTGGTTCGGGAAGGTGCCGTCGAGCGTGTCGTACATGGGGACGACCTCGAAGAAGTCCTTGATGCCGGCGAATTCATAAAGGCCCATGGCGTTCGCGTAGTCGACCACGACTTTGAGCTTGCGGTCCATCTTCGCGTAGGAGCGCAGGAATTTCGTGTACTCGGGGGCGATGTCGTACTGCGTGATTACGCCCTGTCTCTCCGCGGCGGGGAAGCTGTCCGCCTCGACGAGCATCTGGATGTCCGCGATGCCGGTGTCGCCGCTGATCGGGACCGCCTGCGCCTTGCAGAGCTTGAAGCCGTTCCATTCGCCCGGGTTGTGCGACGCCGTGATCATCACGCTGCCGTCGGCGCCGAGGAAGCCGTTTGCGTGGTAGGACATCGGGGTGGAGCAGAGGCCGATGTCGATTACGTCCGCGCCCTGCTTCGTGATGCCGCGGGTGAGGCCCTCGAACAGCGGGGCGGAGTGCGGACGCATGTCGCGTCCCACGACGATCTTTTTCGCGCCGGTGAAGACGACGAAAGCGCGCCCGATCTTTTCCGCGAGGTCCGCGTCGATTTGCTCCGGGTAAATGCCGCGGATGTCGTAGGCCTTAAAAATTCCAGACATGGTCATGCTCCTCAAAAATGGTTGAATATGTGTGCAGGAAAGCCCGTTCCGCGTTTATTTTCCCCGCATGGCCCGGGCATTCAAACAATAAACATAACACCTGATACGCGGAAAGTCAATCTGAAAAATGAAAAAAGGCAGGAGAAATCGCGTTTTTGAGTGAGCTCAAGGGCTGTTTTTTCCGAAACAATAGCATTTTCATCTTGATTTCAGCACTTTTCGAGTGTATATTATATAGATTTACCGAAACGATTCACCAACCTTTCCTAACAACCCCAAAACCACAGGGAAACAACTATGAAAGAACTCAATGCCGCCCCCAATGCGCCGAAGCTGGTCGCATGGGTGAAAGAATGGGCTGCTCACTGCGAACCCGATGCCCTCTACTGGTGCGATGGTTCCCGCGAAGAGTATGACCGCCTCTGCAACGAAATGGTCGAATCCGGCCTCGCGATCCGCCTCAACCCGGTGAAGCGCCCGAACTGCCTCCTGTTCCGCTCCGATCCGTCCGACGTCGCCCGCGTCGAAGCCCGCACCTTCATCGCCGCGAAGACGAAGGAAGAAGCCGGCCCGACCAACAACTGGATCGACCCGGTCGAACTGAAGAAGACGCTCCGCGGCCTCTACAAGGGCTGCATGCACGGTCGCACCATGTACGTGATTCCGTTCTCCATGGGCCCCGTCGGCTCCCCGATCGCCAAGATCGGCGTCGAGATCACCGACTCCCCGTACGTCGTTGCGAACATGGAGATCATGACCCGCGTCGGCACGAAGGTCCTCGAAGTCCTCAAGGACGGCGAGTTCGTCCCCTGCATCCACTCCGTCGGCAAGCCGCTTGAAGCCGGCGAAAGCGACCACGGCGTCTGGCCGTGCGCCCCGCTCGACAAGAAGTACATCGCCCAGTTCCCCGAGACCCGCGAGATCTGGTCCTACGGCAGCGGTTACGGCGGAAATGCCCTGCTCGGCAAGAAGTGCCTCGCGCTCCGCATCGCCTCCGTCCAGGCGCGCGACGAAGGCTGGATGGCCGAGCACATGCTCATCCTGAAGCTCACGCGTGAATCCGACGGCAAAGTCAAATACATCACCGGCGCGTTCCCGTCCGCCTGCGGCAAGACCAACCTCGCCATGCTCATCCCGACCATCAAGGGCTGGAAGGTCGAGACCGTCGGCGACGATATCGCCTGGATGAAGTTCGGCGCGGACGGCCAGCTCTACGCCATCAACCCGGAAGCCGGTTTCTTCGGCGTCGCGCCCGGCACCAGCATGCAGTCCAACCCGAACGCCATGCTCTCCTGCGCGAAGGACACCATCTTCACGAACGTCGCCCTCACCGACGACGGCGACGTGTGGTGGGAAGGCATCGGCTATGATGCTCCCGCGCACCTCATCGACTGGAAGGGCCAGGACTGGAAGCCCGGTCAGGTCGACGCCGACGGCAAGCCCGTCAAGGCCGCTCACCCGAACGCCCGCTTCACCGCCCGCGCCTGCAACTGCCCGGCCATCGCTTCCAACTGGGAAGATCCTGCCGGCGTTCCGATCGCCGCGTTCCTCTTCGGCGGCCGCCGTCCCAGCACGCTCCCGCTCGTCTACCAGTCCAAGAACTGGGAACACGGCGTGTTCATCGGCTCCACGGTCGGTTCCGAAGTGACCGCCGCCGCCCTCGACGTGAAGGCCGGCACCGTCCGCCGCGACCCGTTCGCCATGCTGCCGTTCTGCGGCTACAACATGGGCGACTATTTCAAGCACTGGCTTGAGATCGGCAAGAAGGAAGGCGCCAAGCTTCCGAAGATCTTCTGCGTGAACTGGTTCCGCAAGACCGCCGACGGCAAGTGGCTCTGGCCCGGCTACGGCGACAACAGCCGCGTCCTGAAGTGGATCTTCGAGCGCTGCGACGGCGAAGGCAAGGCCGACGAGACCCCGATCGG
>JAGCTY010000039.1 GCA_017963105.1 Lentisphaeria bacterium | reverse complement strand
TGCAACAAACTGGATTTCGGCGATTTCGGATTGCAGACGTTTGAGCGCGGCTTCCTGACCGCCGCCCAGATCGAAGCCGCCCGTGTCGCGATCACCCGCCATATGAAACGCCGCGGCCAGGTGTGGATTCGCCTGTTCCCGTACAAGCCCTGCACGAAGAAGCCCCTGGAAGTCCGTATGGGCAAGGGCAAAGGCAACGTCGAATACTGGGTTGCCCCGGTTCAGCCCGGCCGTATGCTTTTCGAGGTCTCCGGCTGCTCCGAGTCCCTCGCGAAGGAGGCCATGAGCCTCGCCGCTTCCAAGCTCCCGATCCGCTGCCGCTTCGTCTCCCGGATCCCGGCCGTCTAATGATGAGGAAGAACCTGTCATGAGTAAAAAATATCCGAAATCCGTCAACAAGGCCATGAAGCAGATCAGCGATCTCAAGCAGGACGAACTCGTCGCCCGCGACGCCGAACTCCGCAAGGAAAAGTTCCTCCTCCGCGCCCAGGCCAAATCCGGTCAGCTCGAAAACCCGGCCAAGATCCGCACCGCCCGCCGCAACCTCGCGCGGGTGATGACCGAAATCAACAAACGCGCCAAGGCCGGCAAATAAGGAATACCTGAAATGGACGAAACCATTAAGACTGATACCGCAGCCGCAGCCGTCGTGCGCGGTCACCGGAAAACGCGCGTCGGAAACGTCATCAGCGACGCCCAGAACAAAACGATCGTCGTCGAGATCGTGACGCGTTCCGCGCATCCCCGGTACAAGAAGGTCGTCAAGAGCCACGTCCGTTATGCGGCTCACGACGAGAAGAACGAGGCGAAAGTCGGCGATCAGGTCATGATCGCGGAGACCCGCCCCCTGAGCAAGACCAAGCACTGGCGCCTGGTCAAAATCATCAGCCGCAGCGAATAAGAGGAGACTTGAACCATGGTTCAGATGCAATCCAGTTTTGAAGTCGCCGACAATTCCGGCGCCAAGCGCATCGTGCTCATCACCGTCCTCGGCCAGCGCAAGACCATCGCCTCCATCGGCGATATCGTCACCGCCACCGTCAAGGAAGCCATCCCCGGCGGAACCGTGAAGAAAGGCGACGTCGTCAAGGCCGTCGTCGTCCGCACCGCCGCACGCATCCGCCGTCCCGACGGATCCTATCTGCGCTTCGACAAGAACGCCGCCGTGATCATCGACGACCAGAAGAATCCGAAAGGCACCCGCATTTTCGGACCGGTCGCCCGTGAACTCCGCGACAAGAATTTCATGAAAATCATTTCCCTGGCGCCGGAGGTCCTCTGATGAATAACGAACTGAACAAGTGCCAGAAGCACTACCACGTCAAGAAGAACGACAAAGTCCAGGTCATCAGCGGAAGCTGGAAGGACAAGACCGCCAAGGTCGTGGCCATCCTGAAGAAGAAAGACCGCGTCGTCCTCGAAATCGAGAACCCCACCGACCGCGACCGTGAACGTATCGCGAAGAAGCGCACCGTCCGCAAGAGCGCCGCGAATCCGAACGGCGGCCTCGTCGACCGCGCCGTCTCCGTGCACGTCTCCAACGTCAAGAAGATCGCTTCCGCCGACGAAGGCGAGAAGAAGGCCGAGTGAGTGGAGGAACTGAACAATGCCCGATATGAGAAAATACTACAATGAGCAGGTCCG
>JAGCTY010000038.1 GCA_017963105.1 Lentisphaeria bacterium | reverse complement strand
CTGCAAATGGGATACGACGGAGAAGGAAGCTTCTACAGCACCTTTGTCGGCGTCACGATCCGCACGGCCCGTGAAACCGATCCCACGCCGGTTCAGCTCGCCGATCCCGGCATGTATGCCCATACGCTTGATCCCAAGACTGCGCCCGGCTTCCTGATCCAGCACGGAACCGTGGATACCACTGTCCCTCTCGGATCCTCCAGGGAATTTGCGGAGACCGTTACCCAATACATCGGCAAGGACAAGGTCAGTTTTGAAATCTTCGAAGGCGCGACGCACGAAAACGAACGTTTCTTCGAAGAAAAGAACTGCAAGCACATCATCGAATTCTTCGACAAATATCTGAAGCCGAAGAATTAATTCGATGTCAAAACACAATCAGCTCGCAACCTCCGTCTGATTCTGTTGCTAATACCAATACGTTCAGCCCCCGGAACCATTCACAGCGTGAACGATGCCCGTTGCGGCGACCTGCTGCGTGATGCTGTGCCGTCACTCCGGGACGAACGCTATGCCGATGCCTGCGCGGGAATCATCCGCGGCATGGAGCGTTTTTTGGTCAACGGTTCGGCAACGGATGCAGAACAGCCCCGGATCACGAGTTCGATCATAGTTGCGCCGCAGATTACACCGCCCGAACCGAAGCACGATCCTCGTCAGGGGGACACAACAAGGGCCGTACTCGGCATCCTTGGCGGGCTTGCTTCGTTCTTGGGCATCCTGTTGTTCTACCTCGGCTGCCTGATCCGCACGTCGTCTCCACATTATGAGATCATCGATCCGTTGCATCCAAAACCATATGTGCCTAAGACCAAAATCAAGAATGAAGACAAAGGCAAGTCGTCAAACCGTCATTCCGTCTGGTCGTGGTTCCTGTCCGGTTCCGGTTCCAAATCTAGTTCCGACAGAGGCAGCAGTAGTTCCAGACGATCGGGCGGCGGTGGCGGCTCCTTCGGCGGAGGTGGCGCATCCGGCGGATGGTGAGTTAACAGAAACACCGGAAAGCTCCCGACAAACGCGATTTGTCGCGTTTTGCGGATGCGATTTCAAACCGGCAAACGCGCGTAAGCCCCGCGAAATCGCCCTTTGTAACCCCTTAAACGGCAGGGAAATAAAAAAACTCGGACAGCCGCGGAAACTCTGCCTATTAGGGGGAGTTCTTCCGCGCGCCATAAGCCATTGATACTCAAGGAGTACCTAATGCGACCTTTTCGAGGTCGGTTTTTTCGACCCCGTGGTATTGCCGAGGAAGGCCGAAATTTCGCGTTTTGGGGCGATTTGCGGGGGCTTTGCGGCCTCGTCCGACCTCATGCTCGCGCTTGCCTGTCGCGCGAAAAACTGGCGTTTCTCGCGTTTCCGTTATTTTTATGTTTTCCGCTTGACTTTTCCTTGAACCCGTTGTATTTTAGTTCGTGGAGGTTACAATAACATGATACGTCACCGTTCTCTCCTGACTGTCTGCCTCGTCGGACTCGTCCTGTCGGCCGCGTTTCCGACCGCCGTTTTCGCCCAGAAGACCGAGCTCGAGGTGAAACCCGCCGCATCTCAGGCCGGGGAAAAGGTGAAACCCGCCCCCGCAACCGATGAAGACACCACGGACGGGAAGATGCACCCGGCGGCCCCGCCGCTGGAGTCGTGGATCCCCGGCGCGCCCTTCATGAATCCCTTCATGATGCCGGATTTCTTCGCGGGTCTCACGTTCGACTGGCACAAACTCGTGCTTTCCGCCGAGTTGCCCAAAAAGTCGCACGCGCTGTTCGTCTTCAATGGGAACCGGATCGCCTATTTCAGCGAGGCAGTGCCGGCGTCGGTGGAGGTCGACGGGAAGCCGTGGACGGACCTGAAGAAACCGTTCGAGCTGGACTTCGTGCCCGATTTGGCGACCGCGCCGGATATGGAGAACGTCTTCGACGACGGGGGCGTCACGATGATCCTGGACCCCGCCCCGGCCGGCATCCTGCTGGAGGTGGAAAATTCGCGCGACACGGCGATCCCGCTGAAGTTCAGGATGAGCATGCGGACGGACAAGGCCCGGACGAACAAACTGAAGCAGAACGTGACGGTCCCCGATGCCTCCGAGGTTGTCGCCGAGGTGGTTCGGAAGAAGAAACCTGCCAGGCCTGATAATATGGCCGACCTCGTGATCGACGGCGACGTCGACCGGTCGGCGGTCTTTCTGATGAAGGGCAATACGCTCGTTTACAAGGACGGCGCGCGGAAAGGCAAATATCCCTCCAAAGTGACCGTGAACGAGACCCCGTGGAAGAATCTGGAACAGATGTTCGTGCTGGATTTCGTGCCCGATCTCGACGCGGCCTCCGCGTACGCGTGGTTCCAGCTCAGCGACGGCGACCACGCGTTCAGCCTGGCGACGGCGACCGGCGGACGGCTCGCGCTGACCGTCACGAATTCCGGCGATTCCGCGGCACATATCCGGCACCGTATCCGCCTGCCGAAGAAGGCCGGCGCGAAGCCGCATAAAACCACCGAAGACGAGCTGGAGATCATGCTGATGCCGTATTCCATCGACGCGGCCGAACCCTTCCTGGCGGAGGAGCCGATCATCATCCCGGCCGGCAACGGCAAAAAGGCGCAGGACAGGAAAGCGCAATAATGGCGCTTTTCAATGACAAGAGACACCGGGCGGACATGCTTCCGTCATGGCTCTGCCGATGGTTTGGCTGATTCCCTTTCCATCGGCTTTCTCTTTTTCCAGCGGGGAATTTGACTTTCCGGATTTCCGGTGTAAATTATATGGCCTTTTTGAGAATGCTCCCATTCCTCAAGAGGTTAAGGGTTATGCTGACGGGGATTCGCTCCGTCAGCTTTTTTCTTTTTCGGGCTTGACATTCCCACGAACACATGATATTGTATGGTTACCTTTTCGGGAGCCCTGCATGTCGTGTGTCGGGCGTCCGGCGACCTGACGCGGGCCGCCGGATTCTTTTTTTTCGGGGTGCTGTGCCGCCTGTTACGCGTGGTTCCGAGGTCTAACAGTCAGCAGGACGCCTGTTTCGTTACCATGGGGAGGTGGGACGCGGAACGGGGGCATGGAGTTGATTCCCGTCAGGACGCATATTATAATACACGGAGGCAGGAAAAGAGGCTATAGAAGAAGCATAGAGATAAGGTTTTGCAACAGCCCCTTTTGATTCTTTGTGACTATCCCCGCAACATGCGGCGGGAGAGTTCATTCAGTCAGGAAGATTCCGGAAATCTTGTCGATGGTGACGGGCTTCAGGAGCAGTCCTGTGAAGCCGCGCTCGACGAAGTCTTTCTGCGCTTCGATGTCAGCGGTAACGGCATAGACGGGAAGGTCGGCGAAACGTTTGTCCGCACGGACTTTGGCGACAAATTCCTTGCCGTCCATTTCGGGCATCCAGATATCGGTCAGGACGATGTCGAACGACTTTTCCGCATTCTGAACCTTGTCCCATGCTTCAGCTCCATTGACAGCCTTCACGACTTCGCTGACCCCGATCTTG
>JAGCTY010000037.1 GCA_017963105.1 Lentisphaeria bacterium | reverse complement strand
GCCGAAGCCGAATCCCTGCGGTCCGGGTTGCGCCGCGCCGAGGCCGAATCCCTGCGGTCCGGGTCCGGGCTGCGCCGCGCCGAAGCCGAATCCCTGCGGTCCGGGTCCGGGCTGCGCCGCGCCGAATCCCTGAGGTCCGGGTCCGGGCTGCGCCGCGCCGAATCCCTGAGGTCCGCGCTGGGCCATGCCGGGCTGTGCTCCCGGCTGTGCTACGAAGGGAGCCTGTGCATTAACGATTCCGGTTGTTCCGATTCCTGCGAAAAGGATTCCGGCGAGCGCGAGTGTAAGAATTCTGTTCATAGCAGCCTCCTTATGTCGTTGTTGTCGTGAACTGTTCTATTTCATCGGGTCGCTGTCCCGCACTTTCAAGAACGCGTCTTTCCCGCCGATTCAACGCCCCGCATCAGAACTCTTTCAAAAAAGTTTGATGTACCGACGGGAAAGACACACTGCTAAGAACGCGTCTTTTCCGCCGATTCTACACGTTTTCCGTTTTTTTCGTGATTATTTTCCGTTTTCGGCCCGACAGTGAAACATCGGTCAGACCGCAAGCATACGGCAGCGGGTTTCGACCCAGCCGTCGATGCGGTTCAGCGCGGTTTCGTCGATCTCCGGCCACGGCGCGTCGGCGTCGACGGCGCAACGGAAGAGCGGGGCAAGCAGATCCGGGTACGGCACGACGTCGGAAAGCATACCGTGCTCGCGCAGGACGGCCAGACGCGCGAGCATAAGCGGGATTATCGGCGAGAGCGTGCGTTCCATGCGGGTCAGCATCACGGAAAACGCCTGCCAGGCCAGCGGCATTTCGAGCATGGGCTGCGCGCGGCGGAGCGTCTCGGCGGCAAACGAACATGCCGCGAGGTAGCAGTCCATGGATTGCGCGATGCCGTCGTGCGCGGCGACCAGGTCCATGGAAACGAGCGTCGGCATGGATTCCGGTCGGCGCGAGGGACGGAATTCGATCTGGAATTCGCGGAAGACGTCCGCCGTGGGAAACTGTTTTTTTCCGATGGCGCGGGCACCCTTCAGCACGAAATCAAGCCGTCCGTGGTCCTCGCTGATCCCCGCGACCACGAGGCTGGTGTCGCGGAAGGGCGTCTTGCGGAGGATCATGTACCGGGTCTTGAAGCTGCCCGCGCTCATTTCATGATTTTCTCGAGGTAATCGACGGCGTCGCGTTTGCGGGCGTAGGAGATGGGACGTTTCCCGGCGTGGTCGATCTCGAAGGGATCCGCGCCGTGCTCCACCAGGTATTCCATGATCGGCACGTCCCCGACCTCGGCGGCCCAGAAGAGCGGCTTCTTCCCGTCCTCGATGACGCCGTTGCGCGCGAGTAGTTCATGGAACCCCTCGATGTTCGCGCGTTTCAGGCCCCTGTAGACGCGGTTCACGCTCGAATTCAGCGGCAGGTCGCGCTCGACCAGATCCTCCACGATCTTCCTGTCGCCCGCGTAGATCGCGTGTTTCATGGCGACGAGCCCGATGGCGGTCGCCTCGTTGTAGCGGTTGAAAATCGTGTATTCGACGTCGACCGGGCCGACACTGACTCCCTGGTTCCCGGCGAATTTTTCGAGACGGCTGAGCAGATACAGCGCAGTATCGGTGTTGCCGTGGTCGATGGCAAGGAAGAGCGGCGTATCGCCCTTGCTGGTAAACGTGAAATCCGGCGCGCCTTCTTCGAGCAGATGCTTCACGATGTCGAGCGAGGACTGTTTCGCCATCGCGCCGAACATCACCACGTTGCGGTCAAGGTCGTCGCGCGCGTTCAGGTCCGCCCCGGCGTCGACCAGTATCTTCACGTTCTGGAACATTCCGAGGCGGGCCGCCTCCATGACGGGCGTCTTGCCTGTGCGCCCTTTCGCGTTGATGTCCGCGCCCGCAACGATGAGAGTGCGAAGGAGAGCGGGGTCGGGCTCGCCCGCGGCATAGTGGATCGCGCGGACGCCGTTCGCGTCCGCCGCCTCGGGATCGGCCTTCGAGGCCAGCAGCGCGGAAACGCGGGGCGCATCGGAGAGCGCAACGGCGGTCATGAGGGGCGTGCGTCCGGTCTCCGGGTCGATGAAATTCGGGTCCGTGAAGGAAAGCGCGCTGTAGAGCGGAGCGAGGTCCGTCTCCGGGCTGACCACCTGGGCCATGAGCTCGCGCTGCCCGGCGGAAAGCTCCTTTGGCTGCGAGGAGAAGAGGGAGCAGGAGGCCGCGGCAAAAAGCACCATGACGGCGGCGAGGACCGGCACGATCCTGCCCGCGACGGATTTTTTCGAGGTCGCGCGGAGCTGTCCGCAGGCGGCCGTGGCGGACGCCCCCTTTTCGACGCGGACGGTTACGGGCACATGCAGGGTCTTCAGCGCGTTTTCGAAGCGTTTGACGGCCTCGCGCGAGGGGCGTTCGAACGCGCCGCGCGCCTTGTTGTAGGGGATGAGGTTGACCTTCGCGTTGGCGTCGGCGGCGAGGCGCGCAAACTTGCGCGCCGTTTCGGGCGAATCGTTGATGCCGGCGAGGAGGACGTACTCGATGGTAAGCAGACGCCCGGTGGCCTCGCGATGTTCCTGGCAGGCGGCGAGGATTTCGCGGATGTCGCGGCGGAATTTCGTGGGGATGAGCATCGCGCGCGTCTTGTCGTCCGGGGCGTGGAGCGACAACGCCAGGTTCCACTGCTTGCGGAGTTCGGTCAGCGCCCGGATGCCGGGCGTCCAGCCGCTGGTGGAGATGGTGACGCGGCGCTGAGCGAGCGCGACGCCGTCCGGGTCGGTGATCACGTTCAGCGCGGCCACGAGGTTGTCGAAGTTCAGCAGCGGTTCGCCGATGCCCATCATGACAACGTTGTCCGGGGCATGTCCAAGCCTGCGGCACAGCAGGAAATACTGCTCGACGATCTCGCCGGCGGCCAGGTTGCGCGTGAGGCCGTCCGCGCCGCTGGAGCAGAACACGCAGGACACGGGACAGCCGACCTGCGAGCTCAGGCAGAACGTCATGCGGCCGTCCTCGGCGGGGATGCGGGCGCATTCGATTGTCTCGCCGTCATGGAGCCGAAGAAGATACTTCGCGGAACCGTCGTCGGCGGGGTATTCCGCCTCGATCGCGACGGACGGGCACAGGAACGCCGCCGAAAGCGCCTCCTTCGCAGAGGCGGAAAGATTGGTCATGAGCGCCGGGTCGACGGTCCATTTCTTCACGATCCAGTCGTAGACCTGGTCGGCGCGGTATCCGGGCTGTCCCGCCGCTTTCAGCGCCGCGGCGATGTCCTGTTTCGAGGCTGACGCCAGAAAGGGTTTCGATTCATTCATAGTCGTAGTCGTCGTCATCGGAAAGCTCCTTTTTAAGAACGCCTTTGTAAATATACAGATGCTTGCCGCGGTACTCGCTGTCGTACAGGCGGGTCCAGGTGCGCGCATGGTGCGAAGGGACGTCCGCGGTCAGGACGTACGCGGGGTCGACGTCCGCCGGAATCTTGTCGTGGGCGAGCGTGCGGATCGGGATCCCGATGTAGCACCCCTCGGAATACAGCCCCATGATGGCCGGGTCCTTGAAGAGCATCGCGGGCGGATGCGCCGTCTGCGGACCGGATTCCGCTTCCGTCCCCGCCGACGCGATTTCTTTCTCGTTCAGCGTGTTCAGGATGTCGTCCGCCAGGACCTTCTTGCTCTCCTTCATGCTCCGGACGGGATTCACCACGGCCCAGAAGAGCAGCATGAACGAAGTGAACACGAGGAGATAGGTCAGCCAGACCGGACGGCGCAGGCGGATGAGCAGGACGGCGGCAAACGCCGCGAGGAACGACAGCATGATCTCCGCGGTCATCAGCAGGGTGACGGCGGGTTTCGCCTCGGGAAGACTGACGCCCACGGCGAACTTCGAAAAGACGTCCTGCGGCAGGAAGAGATATGCGACGGCCGCCGCGCCCGCGGCGAGCGCCAGCACGGCCAGCAGCAGAAAGATGCCGAAGAACTTCCCGGCGTAGCGCCGCACCAGAATCCAGTAGTTGCAGGCAGCCAGCACGGACGCGAGCGGCAGCAGATAGAAAAAGTCGCGCGGCTTGGTCTGCGGATTGAACCAGATCAGCAGACCGAGCACCACGAACAGGATCCGGTGGTACTTGATGAGGAGCGGGTTGCGTTCGATGGCGATCAGCGCCGGGCAGAAGGGCGCCCACAGCATCAGCGACCACGGAAAGAACCGGAACGCCGCGTCGAACGGACGGACGGCAATGTCCTTGAAATAAGTCAGGATGCGGAACGCCGGCGCTTCATGCGGCGCTTCCGGGTTCGCCGCCAGAAAATTCTGGATCGGCGTCAGCCAGGCGAAGAAAAAGACCGCCGCCAGCAGGAACGCCGCCAGGAGCCCAGGCTTCCGGAGTTTCGACCACACCCGGAACGGCCTCTGCTGGAACGCCAGCGGCACGAGGAAATACACCACCGCCGTGAGGCCGTTTGAGTAAAAGGCCAGCCCGCCGAACAGTCCGACCGAAATCCACGCGGCGTTCCAGTTCGACCGGACAAACCCCAGGTAGAACCACAGCATCCACCCGCCGTACACGATCAGCGCGGACAGCATCTGCGGGTAGCCTTCCGGCGCTTTCGACCCGGCCAGGACCGTGGTCAGCACGACGACGGCCGCCGCCGCGCCCGCCTGCCGGTCCGCCGAACGCCCGCAGATCAGCCCGGTCAGGATCGCCAGCAGCGCCAGCGGCAGCAGGGACATGAACCGCAGGGAGAATTCGAGCGGCAGTCCGCAGTTCAGCAGCAGACGCACCAGCGCCGGGTACAGCGGGAACACCGAATCCGGCAGCGTGCCGTGGACGGTCACCAGCGTGTTTACCCCGGTGAATTCCAAAGCCGCCGCCGCATACTCGCCTTCCGTGGAGTACAGCTCGTTCGTCCCGATCTGCATGAGCGGAAAGGAGAGGAGGAACGCGCCGGCCAGGAACAGGACGAGCCACCTGATTTCCGGCTGTTTTTCTTCGAATATGGCCATAAAAAAGGCAAAAACCTTTCATTACATGTTGAAAAAAAGAAAAAGACGTAGTAAATTTACACCGTAAACCCCGTGAAGACAAATCAAATTCGGATTATTTCCGTAAAAACATACGGGTATCCCGATCGTTTCCCCGCGGAGATACTCATACAGGAGGTCGTACTATGAAAGCCGTTTCCGGTACGCATATGCGTGCCATCGAGTCCGCCGCCATCCAGCAGGGACTGGTCGATTCGTGGGCCATGATGACCATTGCGGGCGAAGCGCTCGCCCAAGAAGCCGCGGCGTTCCGTGACCGCGGCGATTTCTACGCCGTGCTGGCCGGCAAGGGCAACAACGCGGGCGACGGATTCGTCGCCGCAAAGGCGCTGTTCGAACGCGGATGCCGCGTCAGAATCTTCCACACCTGCCCGGCGTCGGAGTTCAAAGGGGACGCACTCCGCGCCTGGTCGCAGCTCCCCGACGGCATCGAACGCGCCACGGAGCTCCATGCCGCCGACCTCCGCGGGGCCGTCGTGATCGACGCCCTCCTCGGTACCGGATTCAGCGGCGCGCTGAGGGAACCCTGGCTGCACTGGATCAACCTCGTGAACTACCTCAACCTCCCGGTCATCGCCGCCGACCTGCCCTCCGGGCTCGACGCCGACGACGGCGAGGTGCGCGGCGGGGCGGCCGTACGGGCGGACGTCACGGTCACGTTCGGCTTCCCGAAAACCGGGATGCTGACCGGACGGGGTCCCGAACTCTGCGGGCGCATCCGCGTCGTCGACATCGGGTTGCCGGACGACATGGACGAAACGGTCATGCGGACCGTGCCGTGCACCGGGCTGGCGGACGTCCGCCGCAGCCTCGGTCTGCACCCGGTCGAGTTCGACACCTACAAGCAGAAACGCGGCCATGTGGCCGTGATCGGCGGCAGCCGCGACTACCCGTCTGCGCCGTTCCTGACCGCGGAGGCCGCGCTCCGGGCGGGCGCCGGGCTCGTGACCGTCTACGTGCCCGCCTCCATGGAAATCGTCTGCGCCCCGCCGAAGGCGCTCATCGTGAAGCGCCTCCCGGACGACGGCAACGGCGTGTTCTCGGCGAAATCCGCCGAGGCGCTGAATCTGTCTCCGAACATCGCCGCGATCGCCGCCGGCATGGGCATGAACACCGCGGAGGAGACCGTGCCGTTCCTGCGGAAGCTCATGGCATCCGCGCAGTGCCCGCTGCTGCTGGACGCCGACGCGCTCAACCTCATCGCGAAACATCCCGATCTGCTGCACGAACTCGGCACCGCCACGGTCGTCACGCCCCACGAGGGCGAAATGAAGCGGCTCGAGGCGGCGCTCGGACTGAACTCCGGCGGACGGAACCGCGTCGAACGCGCCGAAGCGCTCGCGAGGCTCACCGCGCTCCATGTGGTGCTGAAGGGCGTCCGCACTGTCGTGATGTCCCCGAACGGCCTTTACTCGCTCAACCTGAGCGGATCGCCCGTGCTCGCGACCGCCGGCAGCGGCGACGTGCTCTCCGGCATCATCGCCGCGCTCGCGCCCGCCCCGGCTTCCCTCTTCACGGCGGCGAAAAACGGCGTCTTCGTGCACGGGCTGCTCGGCGAACTGGACGCCCCGCTCGCCGGACGCGGCCTCATCGCCGATGACCTGCTGCTCCGCATTCCGCGCGCATTCGACTTCATCCGCACAGGAGGCATCTGACATGGCGTTCCCGATCGAAGACAAGCTCGTCATCGCGGTTGCCTCCAGCGCGCTCTTCCGCCTGGACGTCGCCGACGAAATCTACCGCAGCAAGGGCCTTTCCGCCTACCGCAAATACCAGCGCGAACACGAGGACACCGTCCTGGAGCCCGGCATCGCCTTCCCGTTCATCCGGCGCTTCCTGAAATTCAACGAAATCTTCCCCGAAACCCAGCCGGTCGAGGTCGTCCTCCTCAGTCACAACGACCCGGACACCGGAAACCGCGTGCTCCGCTGCATCGACCACTACGGGCTCGACATCACCCGCTCGGCCTTCCTCACCGACGGCCATCCCGTGGACTACATCGACGCCTACAACGTCTCGCTCTTCCTCTCCGGCAACGAAGCCGACGTGCGCGACGCCATCCGCCGCGGGTTCGCCGCCGGCTACGTCCTCGAAAGCAAGCTCAACGACGACGAAAACGACGACGAGCTCCGCGTGGCGTTCGACTTCGACGGCGTGCTCGCCGACGACAGCGCGGAACAGGTCTTCCAGAGCGGCGGCATCGACAAGTTCTGGAAATCCGAATCCAGCAACTCCGCCGTCCCGCTCGGACCCGGCCCCCTCGCCGACCTCTTCGCCAAGCTCGGACGCCTGCACACCATGGAGGAGGACCGCCGCAGCGCCGACCCGAACTATCACAGGTTCCTGCGCACCGCCATCGTCACCGCGCGCAACGGCCCGGCGCAGTGGCGCCTCGCCACCACGCTCCGCGAATGGAACATCACCGTCGACCAGACGTTCACGCTCGGCGGCATGAACAAAAGCCGCATCCTGAAGCAGCTGCGCCCGCACATCTATTTCGACGACCAGTGGTCCCCCCACCTCGAAGCCGCCAAGGAGTACACGCCGTCCGTGCATATCCCATTCGGCTGCGTCGGCGACTGCAAGGAGAATTGAGCGCGATCCGAGGGAAAAACGGCCCGCGGCGAAAAATGTATGACGTTAGCTCTAACGTTATCGTGCGTTAGTTTTTGTGTTAAATCACCGGAAACCGTGTTTTCCGCGTGATTCGACGGTTGATTTTTCGCCGCAAACGGGATAAAGTATAGAGGAAAGAATCAAAAAAACACCTCATTTCAACAGGAGACACCCGCAATGAACCGCCTGAAATTGTTCCTGACCGCCCTCGCCTGCATCGCCGCCGCGCATGCGGCCTATGCCCTGCCGGGAAACTTCGACGCGCGTCTCAAGGATACGAACTCGTCCATCCGCGACAACGCCCCGGCGAAGATATGGAGCGAGGCGTACCCCATCGGCAACGGACGGTTCGGCGCGATGGTCTTCGGCGGCATCCGCGAGGAACGGCTCCAGCTGAACGACATCACGGTGTGGTCGGGCGGCAAGGACGATCCGTGGAAGAAGGACGCGTGGCAGCATCTGCCGGAAATCCGCGAGGCGATCAATAAAAGCGAATGGCGGCGCGCGAACGACCTGGTGAACCGCTACATGACCGAAAAAGGCGGCTATTTCCCGTCGTACCAGACGCTCGGCGACCTCAAAATCAAGTTCGACATCCCGGAAGACGCGAAGATCGAAAACTACAGCCGCAAGCTCGATTTGAAGACCGCCGTCGAAACCGTCACCTTTACTGTGGACGGCGTCAGGTACTACACGCGTGAGTATTTCGCCAGCCACCCGGACCAGGTCATCGCGGCGCGGTTCACGGCATCGAAACCCGGCGCACTCTCCTGCCACATCACGCTCAACCGAGGCCGCGCGGCGAAAACCGTCGCAGAGGGGAACGACACGCTTCTAATGACCGGGAACACCGATTACGACAACCGCAAGGGCAACTGCGATTACGCCGTGATGCTGAAAGTCGTCCCGGGATTCATGTTCAGCAGACCGACCCCCGGCGAAGCCGAACCGAGCAGCCACGCCCGCCCGCAACCGGACATGAGCATCGCGGATTTGGACAGAATTAACGCGAAACTCTCCGCCGAGGGCGACACCATCACGGTCACGGGCGCTACAGCGTTCACTATATATCTGGCTGCCCACACCAGCTACAAGGCGGACTGGGATGCGAACTACCGCAACGGCGACGACCTTGTTGCAGTCGTCCGCGAACGCATCGGAAACATCGCACCCCGGTCGATAACTGTGGTCCGCTCCCAGTCCCAGTCTTTCACGCCCGTCAGCAGAACGGGCGTCAGCGGACGGATGGACCAATTCGACACATTCCGGCAAAAACATATCGAAGACTATCAGAAATTCTACGACCGCGTGTCGTTCGATTTCAAAAATCCTGTCGAGGGGAAATCGGACGAAGAGCTCGAAGCGTTCCTGAACCTCACGACCGTGGAACGTCTGAAACGCTTCAAGGACCACCCGGAGGACACCGCGTTCGCCGCGCTCTTCGCGCAGTTCGGGCGCTACCTCATGATCGCGTCCAGCCGCGAGGACAACCCGCTGCCGTCGAACTCGCAGGGCATCTGGGGCGACGGCTACGACCTGCCGTGGAAATGCGACTACAAGAGCAACATC
>JAGCTY010000036.1 GCA_017963105.1 Lentisphaeria bacterium | reverse complement strand
CTGGAGCATCCTGAGCAAGGTCGATACGGCCGAATGGAGCCTCGTCGGCGTCGCGGACCTCAACGGCGACGGCACGGACGACATCGCGTGGCGCAGCGCCGGATCCGGCATCGCCGGCTACTGGCAGATCAACGACAAGAAAATGACCGACTGGCAAACCGTCTCCACCATCGCCTAACACACCGCAGGCGGGGAGGCGGCGCTTCCACTATAGTGTTCTCAGTTTTGCTTGAGCACGTGTTCTCGCGCAGCAGAACACTACTTCAACACCGCTTGCAGTGTGTCCGGCTCCGCTCGGACACGCAGACCTTGAACTATGCAGAATGACGAAACAGGATTCCCCCAACGGGAAAAACATCAGGCGAAGGGCTGCCTTCTCCTGATTGCGACCGTCGTGCTCGTCTTCCTTGCGCTCGTCATCGCGGGGATCGCCAGCATCATTGTCGTGGATACCGTCCGCCTTCGGGGCGAGGGATACACGTTCTCGCGGCGCGTGGAACGCTACAAGGTGGCGTGCCAGTTCCTCTGGTTCGATTTCAAAGAGGCCGTTTCCCGGAAGTCTTCGGAATCGGCTCCGGTCGAACCGGAGGTCATTCAATGTCCGGCCGACCCGCCGGAATCCGAGTCTGAACCAGCAATGGAATCCGAACCGGATCCGTAAGCGCGGCGCGTTATTTCAGCTCGTAGCCGAAATTGAAGAGCGCCTCGCCGGGTTCGTCGGCGCGGGCGTCCCGCAGGTCGGTCAGGTAGGCCGCAAACCCGCGGACGCGCGGCAGCCCCATCACCTTGTCCGCCGTAATCTGCGTGAGCACGCCGTGGCGCGACACGCGGAAGACGTTGCCGCGGGCATCCTGCATGTCGCCGTCGACCTGGATCGCGGCGCGCGTGGAGAGCAGGACCGGACGGCCGAAGACGAACTGTTCGGCGGGGACGGGCGACTTGCGGGCGAACGCCTCAAGCTCGGCGCGTTCGAGTTCGACCCACGCCTGCACCGAGGATGCGCCGAGGCGGCCGAGTTCGCGTGCGGCGAAGGAATTGCAGCAGGGCAGGGGGAACCCGGTGCGGACCGTGAGGCCGGGATACGGTTTCAGGAGCGTGAAATGCTGGATCGAGGTCACGCGGACGACTTTCCCTCCTTTTCTGACGAACCGCTCAAGCGCGGCGGCGACGTCCGGCAGGGATTTCTGCGGGATGTAGAACGGCAGAAGAAGCTCCTCGTGCGGGGATGGATCGTCTGCGAGCTCGCGGACGACGGTCATGCCGGGTGAGGGCGGGCGGACGCCGCGCGGCAGGATTACACTTTCAACGACAGGTGCGAGATCGGCAGGACGGCAAAAAGATATGTAGTCGGCGAGGAGGCTTTTCAGGGAATCGGCGGAGGGATCGGGGCGGTCGGATGCGGGGATGCCTTCCGCGAACGCCGTGAGTTCGCGCCGGACGGATTTCAGCACGCTTGCAGGCAGGAAGAACGCGCCGTCAGCCTCGGCATGAACGGGCGAGAAGACGAAGTCCGGGGAGCCTTCGCCCTCGAATGCCGCCGCGAGGGTGTCCGGCGTGACGGGATGCGAGGTGGCGTGTGCGAGTTCAAGAGTTTTTCTGAACATGCGGCCGCAGAGGCCGGCGGTCAGCCCGGAGGCGTCGAGATGAAGTTGAAGCGGGATTTCAGGACGGGGCGCGGGGAGCGATGCCACGCGGCGCGAGTAGTCCGAGGTGGATTCGCCGGTCTTGTAGACGATCGAGCCGGGCGCGGCGGCCGTGTCCGCCGCTATGCGGATCGTGCAGCGTTCGCCCTGGAGCGCGCGGGTCACGCGTGCGCCGTTGACCATGAGCGAGGTCACCGAGATCGCGGGACCTTCGTCGCCGGAACGCGGCTGGATGCGGAGCACGTCGCCGAGGTGGATGCGCTTGGTCACGTCGATGACGGCGAGCCCGTCCTTCGCGGAGACGACCGTGCCGCAGAGCTGGCCGGACGCGCCGAGCGAATCGTGCTTGACGAGCGTCTTCGCCGAGGCAGCCGTGTAGAACCCTTCCGACCATTTGCGCCCGAAGGTGTGCGCCATGCGGTCGCGGGCGACGGGCAGCAGGGATTCGAACTCCTCCTCGCTCGTCGCGTCGAGCAGCATGCGGTAGGCGGACACGGCGTGTTCCACGTAGTCGGACCGGCGCAGGCGTCCTTCGATCTTCACGGACGCGACCCCGGTCGCGGCGATGCGCGGCAGCAGCTCCATCGTGCAGAGGTCCTGCACGGAGAGGTAGAATCCGTTGCCCTTGTCCGTGTGGTAACGGCGGCGGCACGGCTGCTTGCATTTGCCGCGGTTGCCGCTCCATCCGCCGAGCCAGCTGGAGAGCAGGCAGGACCCGGAGATGCAGCAGCAGAGTGCGCCGTGAATGAAGACTTCCAGCTCGACGGGCGGTTTCGAGGCGGCGATTGCCTCAAGTTCGGCGAGGGAAGTCTGGCGTTCGAGGATCACTCGTTTTACGCCCAGCTCGTGCGCGAGCTCCAGCCCGGCGGTGTTGTGGATGCCGGTCTGCGTGGAGGCGTGGATGGTCAGGCGCGGGAAATAGTCGCGGAGCATGGCGACGATGCCGAGGTCCTGCACGATCACGGCGTCCGGGTGCATGCGGTCGAGCTCGGCGAGCATTTCCGCGGCTTCCGGCACCTCGCTCTCCTTGATGAGCGTGTTCAGCGTCACGTAGAACTTCCGGCCGTTTTTGTGCGCGTAGCGGATCACCCGCGCCATTTCGTCCGGCGTGAAGTTGCCGGTGCGTTCGCGGGCGTTGAAGCGTTTGAGCCCGGCGTACACGGCATCGGCCCCCGCATCGTAGGCGGCGAGGGCGCAGGAGGCGTTTCCGGCGGGCGCGAGGAGTTCGGGTTTGTGCGGCATGAAGTTCTGCATAATGAAAATAATATAATGCGGGAACCGGAAAAAGGCAACAGAACAGCTTGAAAAAAGCACGAATTCAAGGTATATTTTATTTCTATATTATGCGGGCGTCCTGTGGAAGCCCCCTGTTTTTGCAACCTGCCGGGACGGCGCGTCCGTCCCGCGAAACAATTTGGAAATCACACGGAATGAGTGTTCGGACGGAATGTTTTCTGGCGTGGCGGTACTTCAAGCCGAAACGCAGTGCGGTCAGCGTGATCACGCTGATCTCCGTGATCGGGGTGATCCTGGGCGTGGCGGTGCTGATCGTGGTGCTCGCCGTCATGACCGGGTTCACCGACCAGACGAAGATCAAACTGCTGGAGACCGGGTCGCACGCCCAGATTCGCAAGCCCACGCGGCATTATTCGACCAACCCGCGCGGCAACGCCGGGGTGTTCTTCTCCGAGGAGGCGGAGGACGTGGTCAACATCGTGAAGCGGAACGGCGGCAAGGCGCTGCCCGTGCTGGTCTCGCCTGTGCTGCTCCAGGTGAAGGAGGCGTTCAACCCGAAGGTGCTGGCGGCGTTCGATCCCGACATGGACACCGCCGGGCTTGACCTGAAAAGCGTGGTCAAGCAGGGCGAATACTCGCTCGGACGCGGCGAGATCGCGGTCAGCCAGGTCATCGCGAGCGAGTTCGGTCTTTCGGTCGGCAGCAAGGTGCTCCTGCACTCGCCGTCCCGCCTCGCCAAGCTCATCGAACGCGACGAGTCCGGCAAATACAGGATCTCCGACAAATCCGAATACTACCTGCCGGGCGAGTACACCGTGTCGTTCATCTTCAGCTTCGACAAGTACGACTACGACCGCGACATCATGTTCCTCTCGCTCGACGACGCCGACCAGCTGTTCGGGCTGGACTGGGGCTGCGCCACGCACGTTTACGTGTGGGTGGACGATCCGTTCCACATCGACGGCTTCCTGGCGCCGCTCCGCGACCAGCTGTCGAAGAGCCACCCGGACGTGATGGTGTACTCCTGGAAACAGCTGAACGGCCAGCTCCTGAGCGTGCTGGCGGTGGAGAAGAACATGATGTTCTTCCTGCTGGTCTTCATCGTGCTCGTGGCGGCGTTCAGCATCGCGAACACGCTCATCACGACCGTGATCCAGAAGACGAAGGAGGTCGGCCTCCTGAAAAGCATGGGCGCCGGGTCGTTCTCGATCATGCGCGTCTTCATTATGCAGGGGTTCTTCGTGGGCGTGATCGGCACGGCCGGCGGGGTGTTCCTCGGCTGGCTGGTCGTGGTGTTCCGCATGAACATCCTGTACGCGATGCGCGCGATCACGGGCCAGGAGATCTTCCCGAAGGAGCTGTACCTCTTCAGCGAACTGCCCGCGCACATCGTGTGGGGCGACGTGGCGCTGATCTCCGTGATCTCGATCCTGCTCTGCACCTGCGGCGCGCTGGTGCCCGCGATCCGCGCCGCCAACCTCGATCCCGCAAAGGCGCTGCGCTATGAGTGATGCCAACGATTTCCTGTCCGTCCGGTCCGTTTCCAAACAGTTCAAGATCGGGTCGTCCGTGATCAAGGTCCTGCGCGGCGTGTCGTTCAATGCGGGGCGGGGCGAATGGACCGTGCTGCTCGGCGCGTCCGGGAGCGGCAAGACGACCCTGCTCGACATCATCGGCACGATCTCGCGCCCGGACGAAGGTTCCATCGTGATCGATGGAGTGAACCCCGCCGAGCTGTCCGCCTCGAAACTGGTCGCGTTCCGCCGCAAGAACATCGGATTCGTGTTCCAGTCCTACCACATCCTGCCCGAGCTGAACATCCTCGAAAACGTGATGCTGCCCTCGCTGCTCGACGGCAAGCCGCCGCGCGAGTGCAAAGCGCGCGCCCTCGATTTACTGGAGCGAGTCGGCCTGAAGGACCGCATCGGGCACCGCGCCAACGAAATGTCCGGCGGCGAACAGCAGCGCGCCGCCATCGCGCGCGCCATGATGAACGAGCCGCGCCTGTTGCTGGCGGACGAGCCGACCGGCAACCTCGACTCCAAGACGGGGAAAGGCATCCTCACGCTCTTCCGCAAGCTCGTGGAGGTCCACGGCACGACCATCGTGATGGTCACGCACGACCGCAGCGTCGCCGACATCGCCGACCGCTCGATCGTGCTGAAAGACGGTGTGATCGCCGGGTGAGCGCCGTGCGGATCATCCGGAATGCGCTGATCTGCGACGGGACCGGGGGCGACGTTTACCCCGGCTCCATCCGCATCGACGGCGACCGGATCGCCGAGCTCGTTCCGAACGGGGAGATATCCGGCGCGAAGGACGCCGAAGTCTTCGACGCGCAGGGGTGCGTGGTCTCGCCCGGATTCATCGACGCGCATTCGCACTCCGACGCCACGCTGCTCGCCGCGCCTGACGCCTTCAGCAAACGCACGCAGGGGATCACAACCGAGATATTGGGCAACTGCGGCCATTCGCTGTTCCCTGTTACCGAACATAACGCCGATCAGATCGCCTCGGACTGTGCCGCGGTCGGCGTGAAACCGACGTGGAGCAACTGGCGCGATTACTGTGAGGCAGTGGAACGTGTGCACCCGGCGGTGAATTTCGCCGTGCTGTGCGGACATAACGCCCTCTGTGCGGCGTATCCCGATATCGAGGACCAATGCTCCGCGCTCGATAAGATGCTGGCGGATGGCTGCCCCGGACTTTCCAGCGGGCTCCTGTATGCGCCGGGGCGCACCGTGCCGCCAAATGACCTGCTGCGTCTGGCGGCTGTCCTGAAACCCATGGATGCGATCTACACGACGCACCTTCGCAGTGAGGGCGCGCGCCTGCTCGAATCTCTGGAGGAGGCCGTCGCGTTCGCTTCGGCGGGCAGCGGACGGCTCCACGTGAGCCACTTCAAGACGGCGGGCGAGGCGAACTGGGGCAAGCTGGACGCCGCGCTGGAGCTGCTGGAGAAAGCCCGCGAGCGAGGCCTGCGAATTACAGCCGACCGTTATCCGTACACCTATTCCCAGACGAGTTTGAGCGTGATCCTGCCACCGCGCTACGATTCCATGCGCGACCGCGAAATCCAGGAGAAACTGAGCGGCGATCCCGCCGAGTGTGAGCGTCTGATTGCCGAGCTGGCGGATTCCCGCCGCGTGAAGCGAGCGATCCTGACGGCGGTGTCCAAGCCGGAAATCCTGCCGTACTGCGGCCTCACGCTCGAAGAATGCGCCGTCCTCGCCGGAATGCCCTCCGCCGCGGCGTTCGCCATTAAAGTCCTGCGGGACGACGGCGCGCGGGCGATGGCGGCGTTCGGGGGGATGTCGCCGGAGAATCTGCGGCGGATCCTCGCGGAACCGTGGGTGTGCTGCGGCACGGACGAGAATGCGCGTCCGCAGGACGAATCGCTCGGGCGCGGCCATCCGCGTTCGTTCGGGTCGTTCCCGCTCTTCCTGAAGATGACGGCGGAGCTGTGCGGCATGCCGGAAGCCGTCCGCCGCGTGACGTCGTTCCCCGCCTCGCTGTTCTGCCTGAAGGACCGAGGCTTAATCAAGCCGGGGTATTTCGCCGATCTGACCGTGTTCGATCCCGCGAAACTGGACTGCAAGGCGGATTTCGCGCATCCGCACACGCCCGCCGAGGGGATCGTCCGCGTGTACGTGAACGGCGAACCGACCGAAGGCGGGAAACGCGCCGGCCGCGCGCTGGTCTGATTCCGATCCAAACGAAAGCCCGTTCCAATCACATGGATTGAACGGGCGAGATTCTTGTTTGTGTACGGAAGGATTCAGGCTTTTCCGGCTTTGAGCTCGTCGAGGAATTCCGCGATGCGGTCCATGGCGGTGCGGATGTCCTCCAGCGAGGTCGCGTAGGAACAGCGCACATACCCCTCGCCGCATTCGCCGAAGGCGTTGCCGGGGACGACCGCGACGCGCTTCGAATGGAGCAGCTTCACGGCGAAATCCTGCGAGCTGAGCCCGGTGGAGGTGATGTTCGGGAAGACGTAGAACGCGCCCTGCGGATTGAAGCAGGAAAGCCCCATTTCGTTGAAGCGGGAGACGATCACGTTGCGGCGGGCCTTGTACTCGGCGACCATGCGCTGCATGTCCGGGCGGGCGCTCTTCAACGCCTCCTCGGCGCCGTACTGCGCGGTGGTGGGGGCGCAGAGCATGGCGTACTGGTGGATCTTCATCATGGCGTCAACGATGCTGTTCGGGCCGCATGCGTAGCCGATGCGGAATCCGGTCATGGCGAACGCCTTGGAGAATCCGTGCAGGAAGATGGTGCGTTCGCGCATGCCGGGGAGGGCGGCGACCGTGTGCATGGGGCGGTCGTCGTAGTGCAGCTCGGAATAGATGTGGTCGGCGATCACGGCGAGGTCGTACTTGACGGCGATCTTCGCGATGTCGCGCATCTGCTCGTCCGTGAGGACCGCGCCGGTCGGGTTGCACGGGAAGTTCAGGATGATGGCGCGGGTGCGCGGCGTGACGGCCTTTTCGAGGTCGGCGGGGTCGAGCGCGAAGAGGTTCTTCTCGTAGGTGCGGACGGGGACGGGCACGCCGTGGGACATGCGGATTTCCGTGCCGTAGGAGACATAGCACGGTTCGTGATAGATGATCTCGTCGCCGGGCGAGGTGATGGCGCGGATGGCGAGGTCGAAGGCTTCGCTGACGCCGACGGTCACGAGGCATTCGTTCTCCGGTGCGTAACGCACGCCGAACTCCTCGGCGACATAGTCGCAGATCGCCTTGCGGAGGGAGAGGAGCCCGAGGTTGGATGTGTAGTGGGTGCGGCCGCGTTCGAGCGAATACACGGTACCCTCGCAGATGGACCACGGGGACACGAAATCGGGCTCGCCGATGCCCAGCGAGATCACGTCGGACATGGTGTTCACGAGGTCGAAGAAATAGCGGATGCCGCTCTTCGGCAGGACGGCGATATGCGGCGCTACGAAATCACGGCACGATCTTGAGTCGCTCATCGTGTTCCTCCTCCAGGAGCATGACCCCGGATTCTTTGTATTTTTTCAGCAGGAAATGGGTCGCGGTGGACAGCACGCCGTCGATGGTGGCGAGCTTGCTGGAGACGAACGACGCGACTTCGTTGAGGTCGGCGCCCTGCACCTCGAGCATCAGGTCGTAGCCGCCGGACATCAGGTACAGGGCGGTGACCTGCGGGAAATTGCTCAGGCGGCGCGCGATGCGGTCGAATCCGCCCTCGCGTTCGGGGCGCACGCGCACCTCGATGATGGCCTTGACGGGCTTTTCGTGGAGGTTGTCCTCGTTGACGAGCGCATGGTAGCCGCGGATGATGTTCTGTTTTTCGAGGTCGGCGATCTCGGCGGCGACTTCCTGTTCGGACGCGCCGAGCTGTTCGGCGAGGTCCGCGGCGGTCGTTTTCGCGTTCTTGACGAGTGCGTTCAGGATGTACTTGCGGTCTTCGAATTTCATGAGGGTTTCCTCCAAATTAAATACAACTTTTACTATACATCTTTTCAGGCGAAAATACAAGCTGTTCCGGCGAAAAAGTCTACCGGAACGCTGTTGAAAGGGGTTTTTGAAAAACGGCCGGGCGGACCAGCCGGCGGGATACGGCCGTTTTTTCGGTTTTTGCCGATGCTTTTTTCTTAAAAACCTGAAATAAGGTTTGCATTTCCCCGTTGGGGCGTTATATTTACTCCCGAATATGATTCCGGCGTCCCATACGGGCGTGAAGACTTTTTTTCCGAAACCGATACAACCATATCAACCAAGAAAGGGTTCCCGACGATGATCAACCCCATTTTTGCCGCCGCAGGCGTCGGCAGCGTCGCATTGCTTATCGCAGCGCTGCTCGTGATCCTGTTCATCCTGGTCCTCACGTTCATTTCCCGCTACAAAAAGTGCCCGCCCGACCAGATCATGGTGGTGTTCGGCCGGACCGGCAAACAGCGCGCCAGCCACTGCATCCATGGCGGCGCGGCGTTCGTCTGGCCTGTGATCCAGGACTACGGGTTCATCTCCCTGCGGCCGATGCAGCTTGACGTGAACCTGCAGAACGCCCTCTGCCGCCAGAACATCCGCATCAGCGTGCCGAGCGTGTTCACGGTCGGCATCAGCACGGACGAGTCGCTGATGGGCAACGCGGCGAACCGCCTGCTCGGCCTGCGTCAGGAAGCCATTTCCGACCTGGCGAAGGACATCATCCTCGGTCAGCTGCGTCTCGTGATCGCGTCCATGACCATCGAGCAGATCAACGCCGACCGCGAGACGTTCCTCCGCAACGTCGAGGAAAACGTGGCGGACGAACTCAACAAGATCGGCCTGCATCTCCTGAACGTCAACATCACCGACATCACCGACGAGAGCGGATACATCGAAGCCATCGGCAAACGCGCCGTGGCGGAAGCCAAGAACAAGGCCCGTATCGACGTCGCCGAAGAAGAGCGGAAGGGCGGAATCGGCGAAGCCGAAGCCAACAAGCTCCAGCGCGTCGCCGTGGCCGAAGCCGAAGCGCAGGCGCTGGTCGGCGAAGCCAACGCCACCCGTGAACGCCGTATCGCCGTGAAGCAGGCCGAAGCCTCCGCGCAGGCGGGCGAAGCCGAAGCCGACAAGGAACGGCGTATCGCCGTGAAACAGGCCGAGGCCACCGCCATCGAGGGCGAAAACGTCTCCGCCATCAATATCGCCAAGTCCAACGCCGTCCGCGCCGAGCAGGAAGCCGCCGCGTACCAGGCCGCCGAAGCCGCGAAACGCGTCGCCGAAGCCATGATCCGCAAGGCCGACTTCGAGGCGGAACAGCAGGCGCAGGCCGCCCGCGCCAAGATGGAAGAGGAAAAGCAGCGCGCCGAAACGATCGTCGCCGCAAAGATCGACAAGGAACAGCGCATCATCGACGCCGAAGCCCAGGCCGCCAAGATCGAGACCGAGGCCCGAGGCCAGGCCGCCGCGATCTTCGCCAAGTACGAGGCCGAGGCGAAAGGTAATTTCGAAGTCCTGAAAGCCAAGGGCGAAGGCTACCGCAGAATCATCGAATCCTGCGGCATGGACGCCAATGCGGCTGCCAAGATGCTCCTCGTCGAAAAACTCGAGGAGATCGTCAGGCTCCAGACCGAAGCCATCAGCAACATCAAGATCGACAAGGTCACCGTCTGGGATTCCCCGAACGGCCGCGCCGACGGCAAGTCCTCCACCGCGGGGTTCCTCAGCGGCATGATGCAGAGCCTGCCCCCGATCCACGACGTCGCCGCCATGGCCGGCATCGACCTGCCGAAGTACCTCGGCGAAATGAAGGACAAGGACCAGACCGCGAAGAACGACGACGCTCCCGCGGCTGAATGACCTTCCTCATGAGGGGGGGCGCGGTCCGCTCCGTGATGCCGTATGCGTCGCTCCTGATGCGTACGGCATGATTTGCCCCCGTGCCGGAGCGGAGCCCGGCCCTGCCGCAACGGAGAATTTGTCTCCCGTCCCTTCCGTTTTTCCGCATTATTTTGAGGTTGCATGAACGATTTCGTCAAACTGGAGCGCATCCTCGGGATCAGGATCCGCAACGAAGCCGTCTACAAGGAGGCGCTGACCCACAAGTCGTTCGCCGCCGAACATCAGCTCGGCTACGACAACCAGCGGCTGGAGCTCCTCGGCGACGCCGTGGTGCAGATCATCCTGACCGACTACCTGTACCGCCGCTACAAAGACCTGCAGGAGGGCGACCTCACGAAGATCCGCAGCGCGATGGTCAACCAGGACGCGCTCGCCCAGTTCGCGCGCGACATCTCGCTCGGGTCGTTCCTTCTGCTCGGACGCGGCGAACTCGAACTGAACGGGCAGGACCGCGACTCCACGATCTCCGATGCGTTCGAGTCGCTGATCGGGGCGGTCTACCTCGACCTCGGGCTCAAGGCCGCGACCGATCTCTTCCTGCCGATCCTCCTCAAAAACTATCCCGACCCGGCGGAAAGCCTCCAGGAGATCAACCCGAAGGGCATCCTCCAGGAATACACCCAGCAGAAGGCGCAGGGCGTACCGCAGTACCGCGTGGTGGCCGTGACCGGACCCGCCCACGCGCCGCAGTACGAAGTCGAAGTCCTCATCAGGGACAAGGTCGTCGCGCGCGGCACGGCCAGCAGCCACAAGCTCGCCGAACGCGAGGCTGCCCGTGCGGCGGTGCATATCCTGCTGCATCACGACGGAGACAAAGACAAAACCGGCGAAGAGGAGTGAAATTGCATGGAACCCGAACAACATTTTCCCTCGTTTACCATCCACACCCCGCGTGACATCGTGTTCGGACGCGGGAAATCCGCTCTGCTTCCCGCGCTTCTGCCCGCGTCCGTGAAACGCGTCCTCGTGATCTCCGGACGGCACGCCGCGGACGCCGAGGCGAAAACGATCGCGGACGCCCTGTCCGCTTCGGGACGGGAGGCGCGCATCTTCGCCGAGACCATGGCGGAACCTTCGCCGGGCGCGGTCGATACCGCTGTTGCGGCACTCCGCGACTGGAACGCCGACGCGGTCGTCGCGGTCGGCGGGGGCAGCGTGATCGACACGGCGAAAGCCGCCGCCGCGCTGTCGAGGCTGGAAGGCTCCTGCATCGAGTATTTCAACGGGGCGCGCGAGCTTGTCGTGACGGACCGTCCGTTCTTCGCCGCGCTACCGACGACGAGCGGGACCGGTGCCGAGATGACAAACAACTCCGTGCTCACCGACCCCGCGACCAAGATCAAGAAATCCATCCGGCATCCGGGCATGACCGCGGACCTGGCGCTCGTCGATCCCGACCTGACCATGAACTGTCCGCACGGCGTGACGGTCGCGAGCGGGCTGGACGCGCTGGTGCAGGCGGTCGAGGCGTTCGTTTCGCCGAAGGGGACGGACTACACGCGGGCGCTGGCGAAGGCCGCCGCCTGCAAACTCTACGGCGCGCTGAAGCGCATCACGCACGAACCGTGGAAGCCCGCCGGCGAAGAACCCGCGCCCGACGCCGCATTCCGCGTCGATATGGCGGAAGGCTCCATGCTTGCCGGAATGGCGTTCGCGCACGCCGGACTCGGCGCGGTCCACGGACTGGCGCATCCCGTCGGCTCGCTTCTGCACGTGCCGCACGGCGTTTCCTGCGCCATCCTGATGCTTCCGGTGTTCCAGTTCAACATGAACGCCTGCGGGCGCCTTTACGGCGAACTTGCGCACGCGTTCCTGCCGAAGGAGCCTCACCCGGACGCCGCGCTGTTTATCGCGGCGATGCGGGAACTCTCCCTCGGACTCGGCGTGCCGGACCATCTGCGCGAGTACGGCCTCGCCGAAGAGCATCTGCCGTTCATCGTGGCGAACTGCCGCAGCAACAGTATGAAGAACAACCCGGAGCCCATGAGCGACGCGCAAGCCGAAACGCTGCTTCGTAGCTTAATGTGAGAACAGGAGCAAGCTCAGCTCTTCATTCCTGGTCCTTCAAATCCCATTTTCCCGCGTCGTTTCTTGCGGCATGGTCGAAATACGCGATCGCGCCGACGGAAAGCGCGGTGCAGATCACAATAATGGCGACGGTAAGGAATGCGGTTTTTTCCGCCGTGAAGACGGGATTCAGGACAAACACGATCCGTACCAGATAAACCAGCGGCAGCATCAGGAACATGCCGGGGCGGATCGCGCCGGACAGCCTCGTGAAGAGGCGCGCGACCGGAAAGACCGCCAGGGCGTATTCGCTCAGAAGCAAGCCGGGGAGCGACAGAAGATACATCCATACGATGACGGAAAAACTGCCATGTATGATCACAAGCTCGCCGCCGGTATTCTGATCATCGCAAAATATCTTGATGAGAATGCCCAGCGTGAAAACGACAGGCACGAGGTAAACGAGGATCCCGGGAAGCAGGACCGGAACATAGCGGACCAGCATGTGCCGCAGGCTTTGCATGGCGCCGCGGGCGATCTCCTCTCGGGGACAGGTGTTCCTGCACATCGGGATCACGGCATCCCTGAAATGCCTGCGCAGGATGATGCCCGGAACGTACGGGATCGCGAGGAGGGCGATGAAAGAAACCGGGGATGCGAGCGCAAGCGGGATATACAGGTTAGGAGGAAGCTCTTTCAACGCTTTGGCGAAACTGTCTGCCTGGGGCCCGAATACAATTTTTGCGGTCCCTGCCCAGGGAGAGGGCATGATACAGACGATGGGGATCAGGAGGAGCTGTATTACCACCGCGATCCAGATCATCTTCAAGATCGGAGCGTTCTGCCGGAAAATGGAGTACACGTACTCGTGTTCCGAGCCGATAGAAAGAGGGGGCTTCGATGCAGTGGACGATGTGTCAGGGGCAACGGTCTGCCGCGAATCGTTCGCTTCATTCGTATCCATACGGATTTCTTTTTCCTGTTCTTTATGATGTTTTGTCGTTATACTGTATCACAAAAAACGGGTAAAGTCAAGCTAAATAAAAAAAAATCAGCGACTTGCAACAAGAAAGACGGAATCGTCCCGAATCCCGCGGATACGCCCTGCGTCGGGATCGTTACTTGAGCTTGTCCGGGACGGCGAACGGTTTGATCTCCTCCTGAAGCGCGGCGGCGAACTGCGTGAACAGGTATTTCGCCATGTCGTCGGGGAGCGCGATATGGATCGCGACCTCGGCGTCCTTCCGCGTGACGGTGAACGCATTCACGAGCTCGGACGGTATCTTGCCGAGTTTCGCCGCCTCGCCGTAGACCTGCGCGATCGTGTCCTGACAGGAGCGCTGGATCTTCAGCGCGGCGTCGGCGGTTTTCGCCGGCATGACGATCTCCGCATGGACCGGGCGTTTGTCCTGCGCGTCGCGGACGACGTGGAACGAAAGGCTTTTGAGCTCGCCCATCATCGGGTATTCCGGCGTGGCGCCGGGGGCCGGCCAGACATACGCCATGGCGACGTCGTCCGGCAGGGATTCGAGCAGGGACGCGGCGGAAACCGCGGGCGTTTTTTCCTGTTTTTCCACTTCCTTTGCCCCGGACGGATCGTCCGCAGGGGCCGGCGGCCTGTTCGCCATGAAGAGCAGCCAGTCTTTCGCCGGGAACGTGATGCGGAAGGAGCCGTTGTCGGGGATGGTCAGGTTGAACGCCGGATGATCCGCGTCGCCGGTCTCGGTCCAGGTGAAATTCTCGCCGAGGAGCTTGTATTTCAGAATGTAGCGCACGGTGGCGGGTGATGCGGCCGAGTTCAGCAGGAAACCTTCATCGAAGACGGCCAGCGATTGTACGTTCAGTTTGATATGTTTTTCCGCAAGTTTGGCAAGCATGTCCTCGTACTTGAGGAACAGCGGATTGTTTTTCGCGTCCGGCAGGAACGGGGCGTCCCTGACCTGGTCGGGCGTCAGGAGCGTGACCGGGCCGTCCGCCGAGGGAAAGATTTCCCCGGCGGGATGCGCGGCCAGCGGGACGGCGAGTCCGAGCAGAACGGCGAGCACGACTGCCTGAACGGCTCTGAGCGCCCGGAAGGAAAAGACGACTGAGGTTTTCATGGGGTAGTCCCCCTTTCAGCGGTGCTGTTTGTCCGTGACGCGGAAGAGGTTCCCTTCGGGGTCCTGGTACGACACGGCGCGGATACCGGTCTGTTCGCACCGGATTCCCTCGGGCGCGTCCGAGGGGCCCTGCGAACGGTAGCGTTTTTCGAACTCGTCGAGCGAGTCGACGAAGAAGAGGAATTGCGTGCGGCCGTGCGGGGGCAGGGGCGGTTTGTTCGGGGCGGCCTGCTCCAGACAGAACGAGGAGCCGCCGTCGAGCTTGAACTCGACCCAGACGTTGCTGTTCATGACGGGCTCGCCGAGCCCGACGACGTCGCGGTAGAAAGCGCGTTCCGCCGCGATGTCGGCGACCGAGAGAACGAAGCTGGCGTGAGCGGTCATTTATGAGGGCCTCCGATGGGGTGCGCGGTCACAGCACGAATGCCGGGCCGAGGTAGATTTTGCGGGCTTCCTCGCTGTTGATGAGGAAATCGGACGTGCCTTCGAGGCAGACCTTGCCGTCGGCCATGAGGTACGCGCGGTCCACGCAGGAAAGCGTCTCGCGGACGTTGTGGTCGGTGATGAGGATGCCGAGGCCCATGTCGCGGAGCTGCCGGATGTTCTGCTGGATCTCGTACACCACGAGCGGGTCGACGCCGCTGAACGGTTCGTCGAGCATGATGAACGAGGGATTCGTGACGAGCGCGCGCGTGATTTCGAGGCGGCGGCGTTCACCGCCGGAGAGCGTCATCGCCTTCTGCTTGCGGAGGTGCGTGAGTTCGAGTTTCGCGAGGAAGTCCTCGAGGCGCGCTCTGCGTTCCGCGGCGGAGATGTCGAGTGTCTGGAGGATGGCGAGGATGTTATCCTCCACGGAGAGCTTGCGGAAGATCGAGGGTTCCTGCGCCAGGTAGCCCATGCCCATGCGCGCCCGGACATACATCGGGAAATGCGAGACGTCCACGCCCTTGAAGAAGACGGAGCCTTCGTTGGGCTTGATGAGGCCGGTGACCATGTAGAAGCTCGTGGTCTTGCCTGCGCCGTTCGGCCCGAGCAGTCCGACGATCTCGCCGCTCTTCACCGTGAGGTTGACGTCGTTCACGACCTTGCGGCCGTGGTACGCCTTGACGAGGCCCCGCGTTTCAAGCAGGACCTGCCCCTCCGGCATCGGATTGGGTCTTACGAGGGACTCGAACTTCGATTCGCCCGGAGGATTGTCCACTTCCGTGATCACGGGCTGTGCTGCGGTTTCGCCTTCTTCTGCTACGGAGACAGCCTCGGTTTCGTCGGGCTGCTCTTCGGCGGAGACTTCTTCCGTTTCGGCGGGCTGTTCTTCCGTCTGGATATTTCCGGTTTCAACGGCGGCGGGCTGTTCTTCCGTCTGGATATTTCCGGTTTCAACGGCGGCGGACTGCGCAGTCTCCACGGCCTGTTCTTCGGCGGGGAAGTTATCTGCTTCGGGGAAATTTTCTTCGTTCGTATCGGTCATCAGCGGGTGCTCCCGGATTTGGATGTGTTGGTGGTGAGTGCTTTGTTCGAACTGACCTTCGGGTTGATGACGCGCATGTGGTTGCGGTCTTTGACGAAGATTTCGATCTTGTCTCCGAGGATCCAGGTCGAACCCTGTTTCATGATGGGATACTCTTTGATCATGTCCTTGCCGACCACGCGCACAATGTCGTTGTACATGGCCTCGGGAAGCTCCGACTTCGGATTGATATGGCCGCCGGTCATGACGATGATCGCGGTTTTTTCATCATAATCCCCTTTGTTCGCCAGCGCGAGGGAATCCTCGTCCGGCTTGTCCGCTTTCTGCTGCCGGTATACGACGTCGCCCGTGCAGACGAGTTTGGAGATGCTCTGGTTGATTCCGTCGTCCTCGTCCTTCTCCTTTTTCCCCGCGTCGGCGGTCTCCGGCGCGGTTCCTCCGGCGGGGATCACGGCAGGCTTTACCTCGGGCTTCGAATCCTTCTCCTTTTCGGTTTTTTTTCCGTCATCCGTCTCCTCCGACTTGTCTTTCAGGAAGATCTCCATCTTGTTGCAGGTGATTTTTGTGTCCCCCCTGTCCACGACGACATTTTCGAGGAGCGTGATGATATTCTTATCCAGATAGATGTCAGCAACGCTGGCGGAGACATCGACCGGGACGTTGTCTTCCTCCTCGTCGTCCGAAAAGAAGGTGGAAAACGCTCCGCCGAACCCCTGTGCGTGAAGGGACGGCTGAACAGCCGCAAAAGCTGCGAAGACGGCGGACGCGACCAGAAAAGAGCGGAAGAGGGACTTCATGGCTTAAATCCTTTGTTTTGAACGGGCGGGACCCGTGGTAGTTTCAAGTGCCGTGACGGCGGTCCGGAAAAGGGACGACGACGCGAAAAAAACGGATTGCGCGAGGTGCGCGAGTTCGAATCCAAAGATGTTCATCATTCCGCCTCCTGTTCGGTTTTTGAACGGGACGACTGTCGCAGTGCGGCTTTCATGTCGTTCACTTTCAGGCGGTTTCCTTCTTTGGGAAGGATGGTGATGGGGGTTCCGGCGATCCAGCTCTCCCCCTGCATCAGAACCGAATACTGTTCGCCGGTTTTTCCGGGGCCGAGCACACGGACGATATCCTCGTACGATTCCGGGGAAATGACCGACTTCGGATCCGAATGGGCGCCGGTCATGACGATCGTTTCGTTGACCGCATCGTAATCCGCCGTGCGGGAAAGGACGATCCGTTTCTGGCCGTTCTCTTCTTTCCGGTACACGACGTCTCCGGAGCAGACGATTTTCGAGAGGTCGTTTTTCATCTTGTCCCTGTCGGCCGCGTCGGCAGTGTCCGTCCTGGTCTGTTTCCCGGCGGAGAAGAGCGGATTCGACGAGTCTTTCCGCATGAAGATTTCCATTTCGCCGCAGGTGATCCTGCCGGATCCGTCGTCGACCTCGACGTTTCTGGAGAGCGTGATCTTTTCGTTCGGGCGGAAATCGGCCGTGCCGGCGGTGATCATGGTCGAGGGGACGCCGGGGATGTCCTCGTCGTCGGAGGAAAGGAGTCTGCCCGTGATGTAAGCCTTCGCCGTGTTGACCCTGATGCGGTTGTCTTCCCTGGACAGGATTTCGATGGTGTTTCCGTACAGTCTGTTGCCGCCCTGGATCATCACCGGTTCGCCCGTCATGAGGATGGTTTCCGAGACGGCGTCGTAAACGGCGCGTTCGGACATGGCGATCTGGTCTTCCCCGTCGGGATCGTCCGGTTCGGCGTGTTTCCGGAACACCACCTCACCCGTGCAGATGATCTCGGAGACGTCCTTTTTCGTGTCCGCGTTTTCCTTCGGAGCGGACGGCGCGTCGGAGGCCGCCTCCTTTTCGCCGTCGCCCTGATCGTTTCCTGCGGGCTTTTCCGTCAGTTTGATCACCATTTTGCCGCAGGTGATCCTGCTGGCATCCTCCTCCACGTCCACGCTGCCGACGAGGGTAATGAGATTGCGTTCCAGGTCAATATCCGCATCATTGGCCGAGACCATGGTGGTGGATTCCTTTTTCGCGTCCTTCTCCGCGTCCTTCTCCGCGTCCTTCTCCGTGGCCTTCTCCCCTGTTTCCACGGAGAAGAGGGCGTCTCCGGTATAACAGAACTTCATTTCCCTGACTTTCAGGCGGTTGTCCTCCTTGATCAGGATGGTGAAGCTTTCTCCGACCATCCAGGCGTCCCCCTGCATCATCACCGGGTTCTTCTCGACGGTTGTCGCACGGACCTGCCGGACCATGGCGGCATACACGTCCTCCGGGATCACGGTTTCCGGCGCGGAATGGGCTCCGGTCAAGACGATGATCTCCTTGTTGACGTCGTATTCCGCTTTTTCGGCCATGGCGACCTGGTCCTTTTCGCCGGGATTGTTCCTGTCGGCATACTTTGTGCAGATCACGTTGCCGAGGCAGACGATCTTTTTGATGTTCTTCCTGTCCTCGTCCTCGTCTTCCTCGTCCTCGGATTCGCCGCCGCTTTCGTCCTGTTTTCCGGCCCCGGCGGCGTCCTTGTCTTCGCCGTTCTTTTTCGTGGCTTCGGCGGATTGATCCTGGCGGGCGTCCTTCTTCCCGGAGGACTCCCCGGGTTTTTCCGCCTTTCCGACGAGCGTGTCGGCGGCGTCCTCCTCCAGATAGATTTCCATTTTGTCGCAGGTGATCCTGGTTTCCGTGTCGTCGACGGTGACGTCTCCGACGAGCGTGATCACCTTCTGTTCCAGGTCGATGTCCGCGGAGTTCGCCGTGATTTCGGTCGGCGGCGTTTCCGAATCGTCATCTTCCGAATCCGAAACGCCGCTGATGTTGAACCCGGAAAAAACGCCGAATCCCTGCGCGTGAAGCGACAGCGGGAAGACCGCTGCGACGGCGGCGATCCCGATCGCTGTCAGTAATGTGCGGAAGAGGGAGTTCATTGTTTCGTTTCTTCCTTTTCTGGCTGCGGCTGCGATTCGGGTTCCTCAACGGCGATCTTCTTGTTCTTCAGCCGGAGCACCACGCGGACGTTGGAACGGATGTGGATGAACTTGCGGTCGTTGTCCGCGTCGAAGCCGACGCCGTCCGCATCGAGCTGACGGGAGCGGAAATGCGCTGCGTCGTCGCTGGTCAGGACGTTGGTGGACTTGTCGAAAACGGCCTCGTCGGCGAAAATCCAGGCCTGGGAGTGCCTGTGATGGGAGCTGGTCCAGAACCGCTGGATCGTCCTGAGTTTGGAGCCGAGCTGGTACGGCTCGGGATAGAGTTCGCTCGCCTTGATGGTGTCGATCTGGCGGATGGATGTGTAGGAACCGTCCACGAGGTCGATCATCGGGCTGGTCAGGTTGATGAGCGAGCCTTTGTTGACCGCGGTTTTGCCGTAGACCAGATATTCGATCTCGTTTTTCCCGTTGTAGCGGGGGTAGACGTAGCGTTTGAGGACGGTGTAGGAGCCGGAGGAGAGGTCCTGCGCGAGCAGGAGCGCCCCGGTCCCGAACGCCGCCAGAAGGAGCAGCAGGCTCAAAGCATGTATTTTGCGAGTACGGAGTCCCATTTCCCCTGTCCTTTCAGGAGGATTTCGATGGCTTCGCGGACCGCGCCGCGTCCGCCGGAGTGTTTGGTGCGGAGGACCGCCACGGAGTCGAGTTCCGGGGCGGCGTCGGCGACCGCGACGGGGAACCCCGCGCGGCGCATGGGGGGCATGTCCACGACGTCGTCGCCGATGTACATGCACTCGGAGGGCTGCAGGCCCTGTTCGGCGAGAAGCGTCTCCCAGCCGGAAAGCTTGTCGAGGCAGCCCTCGTAAAGGAAGGAGAGGCCGAGCTCTTTCGCGCGGGTACGGTTGGCCTGGCTTTTTCTGCCGGAGAGGATTCCGACGAGCAGCCCGGCGCGCATGGCCAGACGGATGCCCTGGCCGTCGCGGACGTCGAAGAACTTGATCTCGCGGGGGCTGCCGCATCCGTAACCGATGCGGCCGTCCGTGAGGACGCCGTCGACGTCGAGCACGATGGCCTTGATGTCAGAGATATTGTCCGGTAAGCTCATAAATCGCCTTCACTTGTTCGATGGTTTGTTCGGCGGCCGTGAAATCCAGCGAGTTCGGACCGTCGGAAAGCGCGTGGTCGGGATCGGGGTGGACCTCCAGGAACAGCGCGTCGATGCCGACCGCCGCGGCCGCGCGGGCCAGGTACGGTACGTACTGGCGCTGTCCGCCGGACGCCTTGCCGAGGCCGCCGGGGAGCTGCACCGAGTGCGTGGCATCGAAGACCACCGGCACGCCGAGCGCGCGCATCGCCGCCAGCGACCGCATATCGACCACGAGGTTGTGATAGCCGAACGTGGTACCGCGTTCGGTCAGCAGGATGTCGCGGCAGCCCGCGGCGCGGAGCTTGCCGATCACGCCCGCCATGTCCTCGGGGGCGAGGAACTGCCCCTTCTTGACATTGACCGGGCGGCCCGTCGCGGCACACGCGACGAGGAGGTCGGTCTGGCGGCAGAGGAACGCCGGGATCTGGAGAAAATCCGCTACGGCGGCCACCTGTGCGGCCTGGGCGGATTCATGGACGTCGGTGACGACCGGGAGCCCGAACTGTTCCTTGACGGCCGCGAGCATGGCGAGTCCGGCGTCGATGCCGGGGCCGCGGAACGACTCGCCGGAACTCCGGTTCGCCTTGTCGAACGACGCCTTGAAGATGTACTGGACGCCGAGCTTGTCGCAGACCTTCATCAGGTGTTCCGCCACGCGGAGGCACAGGTCGCGGGATTCCGCGACGCACGGTCCGGCGAATACGGCGAGATTACCGCAGCCGATGGTCCGGTTCGAGGTTTTTACGGGAGAAAATGTCATGGCGCCGCACGTCCTGTTTACTTGAAAAATATTTCGGTTTTCAATACAATACTACAAAAGCGGAAAAAATCAAATGCTTTTTGCCCTTCGGGCAAGAAATTCCTGCGCGCGCACTAGATCGTCCGGGGTGTCGATCCCGATGGAGTCGAACGACGTTTTGATGACCTTGATGCGGATGCCGTTCTCCAGCGCCCGGAGCTGTTCGAGCTTCTCGCAGCGCTCGAGGCGGCCTTCCGGCAGGGAAACGAACTTCGCGAGCGTCTCCCGGCGGTAGGCGTAGATGCCCCAGTGGCGGTAGACCACGGTTTCCTCGCCGCCTTCGCGCAGGTAGGGGATCATGGAACGGCTGAAATACAGCGCGTAGTCGTCGGATGTGAGGACGACTTTCGGGAGGTTCGGGTTCGCGGCGATGTCGGCGCGGGAGCACGGCAGGACCACGGTGCCCATCGCGGGCGCGTCGGTGCCGTGCATGGCGTCGATCAGGTCGTCGATGACCTCGTGCGGGAGGAACGGCTCGTCGCCCTGGACGTTCACGATCAGCTCGGCGTCGGTCGACTGGGCGGCTTCCCACACGCGGTCGGATCCGGACGGGTGCGACGGCTTCGTCATGACGACGTGCCCGCCGAACGCCTTCACGGCCTGTTCCACACGGGGATCGTCGGCGGCGACCGTCACGGAGTCGGCCTTCGAGCGCATGGCGTTCTCCCAGACGTGCTGGATGACCGGCTTGCCGCCGAGGTCGGCGAGGACTTTGCCGGGGAACCGCATGGACCCCATGCGGGCGGGGATGATGACGGCTGTCTTCATGGCGCGGATCTTCTCCCCGGATCAGAAATCGTGGGACACGAGGCCGTCGCGGAGCTTCGGCTCGAACCAGGTGGATTTCGGTGGCATGATGGACCCGGCGTCGGCGATCGCCATGAGCTGGTCCAGCGTGGTCGGATACATGGAGAAGCAGACGGCGGCGAGGCCTTCCGCGCAGAGGCGTTCGAGTTCGCCCGTGCCGCGGATGCCGCCGATGAAGTCGATGCGGGCGTTCGTGCGCGGATCGTCGATGCCGAGGATCGGGCCGAGCACGCGGTCCTGCAGGATGCTGACGTCGAGGCAGGCGGTCACGGAGAGCCCGTCGAAGGAGAATTTCGGCGTAAGCGCGTACCATTTCCCGCCGAGATACATGCGGAACGTGCCGGAACGGTCCGGCGATTTCGTCGCGGTCTCCGCCACCTCGAATCCGGCGGCGGCGACCTTCGCGAGGAATTCAGCCTCGGTGAGGCCGTTCAGGTCCTTCACCGCGCGGTTGTACGGCAGGATGCGGAGCTGGTCGGCGGGGAACGCCACGGCGAGAAAATAGTTGTATTCCTCGTCGCCGGTGTGGGCCGGATTTGCAGCACGGCAGGTCCTGGCGGCGCGGGCGGCGCTGGCGGCGCGGTGATGCCCGTCGGCGATGTAGAAGCACGGCACGGCGTCCGCGAAGAGGCGGGCGAGCGCGATGCTTTTGTCCCCGGCCTTCCAGAGTTCGTGCTTGATGCCGTCCGCCGCGGTGAACGAGTAGAACGGCGTTTCCTTGATGATATCCGCCACGAGGGCGTCGATCGCCGGGACGTCGCGGTAGGTCAGGAACACCGGGCCGGTCTGCGAACGGAGCGTCATGACGTGGCGGGCGCGGTCGTCCTCCTTGTCGCGGCGGGTGGTCTCGTGTTTCTTGATGACGCCGGAATCGTATTCGGCGGCGGAAGCGGTACCCGCGATGCCGATCTGCGTGCGGCCGTCCATGGTGAGCGCGTAGACGTAGAGGTTGGCCTCTGGATCGTGGGCGAGGGGGGCCGCCGCGCAGAGGCGTTTGAAGTTCGCGAGCGCCTTGTCGTACACGGCGTCGGAATGGATGTCCGTGCCCGCGGGAAGCTCGATTTCGGGGCGGGAGACGCGGAGGAAGGTCAGAGGATTGCCCTCGGCGAGCTTCGCCGCTTCGGCGGTGTTCACGACGTCGTAGGGGACGGCGGCCACCTGCGCGACTTCGGCAGGACGGGGCATGAGGGCGTGGAAGGGTCTGAAAACAGCCATGGGAAACGTACTCCGGGTTGAGTTCAAAATTGCGGTTGAAAAATCTTATCTTATATAATATACACGCCCGAGGCCGATTCCGCAAGGGAAAAACGCGAAAAAGACGGAGGTTTTCAGGCTGAAAAGAGAAAAAAACGCCGCTTCGACGGTTTCCGACAAAAAGCCGAGGGGCCAATTGTCTTGTTATTTGACTTTTTTACGATCATGCGGTATAGTATCCGCATCGTTGCTGCCTTTTGCCATTTTGAATCAACAGAGAAAGCCCCGCCATGTTGAACGCAAAACGTGAGATCCGATTGTTCCTTTTCCTCCTTCTGGGGGCTGCCTGCCTTATTGTCCTGATCGCAGTCGGGAGGACTGTGCCCACGCAGACTATTGGCGGGACCATCGTGGACGAAAGCGGCGCGCCGCTTGACGGCGTCACAGTCGGGGTCAGGTATTGTGTGCCGCCGCCGTATCCGAAGATTTTTAATCTTCTTTTTTACAGCAGGTGGCCGGACACACCATCCTGGAATCGGGATAAGGCTATCTACCAGTCGATGACCGTCGACGGGGAATTCCGTGTTCGGGACAAAGTATTGTTCCGCAGGGGCGAAGTGGAAAGCATATCCTTTTCCAAGGAGGGGTACTACACTGAGGAATACCGCATCGGTCAGAAATACGAGGTCACGGCGGACGGAGAAAAAGTGTCTCAGTGGAGCGATATGCGCGTCGTGATGCGGAAAGAGCCGCCGCCGCCGAGAAAAGTCCGGACTCTGGATCATGAGACCGAGGACGTGATATACGAAATGTCCAAACGGAGAAACCACTTCATTGAGTTTTACGTGACACCCTTTACCGGGTACTTTGATGTGTATTCTCGCTACGTCCCTTTCGGGAAGAAACCGGAAGCGGCCAGGTATTTCGAACTTGATTTCCTGCGGGACGAATGGGGCGAGATCGTCCTCAGGGAGTTTCCCGACGTCGTCGACAAATGGGGCGTTCCGATCCAGTATCCCGCGGTATTCATCGTCCGGCTCCATTCCGACGATCCGGACGACGGGATCCTCCCGGTCGGCGAAGGAGAATCCGTACTGGAAAAGAATCCCTTCGACGGCAATATCCGGCTATACGGCGACGGACGGGAGTTCGACAAGGAACGCGAACTCTTCAGAAAGGAATTGACCGACGCGCCGGCCCGGTTCCTGAAGGAACAGACGATGGCGCCGGAGGACGGATACACGCGCAGGGAGATCTCCATCCCCATCGAAGAGGTCATTCGCATCTGGGACGCCAACGGGCTCAAGGCGTGTACGCTCAAGGTTTACAGAACAGTATTTCTCAGGATCAGGGGGCATTATGCGAAAGCCTGTTTGTATTACACTAACGGGTTATCGGACATCCGGCTCGGACCCGTGGATTCCGAAGCGTTCGGCGAGAAGTCCTACTGGAGGATCCAATTCGATATGTACCTGAACCCGAAGGAGGGCGACAGACATCTGTCGGAATATGAGACAGAGTCGGGAGGACAAGTCCTCCACTGAGGTAGTGCCGTGCTTCGCGACGGCACAGGAGGGCAAGCCCTCCACTGCGGTTGTGCTTGGCTCCGCTCAAGCACAGGAAAAGGGACAAGTTCTCCACAACGGTAGTGCTGGTATCTGTGCGCGAGCACAGCCGCGCACTGAATCAACACCGCTTGGGGTGTGCCGTGCTCCGCGACGGCACATGAGACGGGAAAAAGTGTTTTAAAACAAAAAATGGTGCTCGAGGGGAGATTTGAACTCCCACGGGATACCCCACTAGCACCTCAAGCTAGCGCGTCTGCCATTCCGCCACCCGAGCACTCCAAATAACTGGATTACGGAATATACATTACACCCGATGAGGCGAAAAATCAAGTCTGAAACAAAAAAAAAGCAAAAAAAGCCGAAAAAAACCCGTTTTGCACTTTCAGTTTTCATTTTTTGTGTTACATTATGGGGTTAGGTAACGCGCACGGCTCGCGGACGCATGGGATATGCGCCTGCGATTTTTGCGCATCCCCACGTTCAAACAAACAACGCGTACGAGGGCGTCGACTGAGCCTTTGTTCGCTGAACCATCCAAATCCAAAACACAGTCAAGGAGATTCCTTAGAATGGCCAACGTGCTCGAATCCATTCGCGCGAAAGCGAAGTCCCTGGGCAGAAAAGTCTGCCTGACCGAAAGCGACGACCCCCGCAACCTGAAAGCGGCCGAAAAGCTTGCGAAGCTCGGCTATGTGAAACCCGTCCTGGTCGGCGATGAAGACGCCATCCGCAAGCTCGCCGCCGAAAACGGCGTGTCCCTCGACGGCGTCGAGATCGTGGATGTGCTGAAGACCCCGAACCTGCAGAAGTACATCGACGTCTGCGTCGAAATCCGCAAGAACAAGGGCCTGACCCCGGAACAGGCCCGCGAATGGCTGAAGGACACCTGCGTTTTCTCCGCCGCCATGGTCTGCGCCGGCGACGCCCACGGCTATGTGTCCGGCGGCGGCAACCCGAACGGCTATGCGCATAATACCGCCCAGAAGACGAAGCCCGCGCTCCAGCTCTTCAAGACCGCCAAGGGCAACCACATCGCCTCCGCGTTCTTCATCATGCAGCTCCCCGATCCGAAGTGGGGCTATGAAGGTGTCTTCTTCTACGCCGACTGCGGCCTGAACATCAATCCCGACGCCGACCAGCTCGCCGAGATCGCCGTCACCACGGCGAAGACGTTCCGCCAGTACACCGGCCAGGAACCGAAGGTCGCCATGATCAGCTGCTCCTCCAAGGGCTCCGCGCACGATCCGATCATCGACAAGGTCGTCGAGGCCACGGCCAAGGCGAAGGAACTCGCTCCCGACCTGCTCATCGACGGCGAACTCCAGTTCGACGCCGCCATCATCCCGGACATCGCGAAGAAGAAAGCCCCGGGGTCCCCGGTCGCCGGTCAGGCGAACGTGCTCATCTTCCCCGACCTGAACTGCGGCAACACCATGTACAAGGCCACGG
>JAGCTY010000035.1 GCA_017963105.1 Lentisphaeria bacterium | reverse complement strand
GCCGAAGCCGCCCATGCCGCCGCCGAAGCCGCCCATGCCGCCGCCGAAGCCGCCCATGGCCGGAGCGCCGCCGTTACCAGCACCAGCGCCTGCGCCGGGGCCGGCCGGAGCCTGTGCGAAGACCGTGATCGCGAGGGCGATCGCCGCTGCGCAACCGAGGAAATGACCGAGTTTCATTTTGTAAACTCCTTGTGATTTGTTGGCGTGAGCCTGAATCCTTACGCCACCTGGCGAGGGGATCTTGAGCTCACTTGTTTGGATTTTTCGGGATTTCAGCGTTAATATACAATCGGTGAAATGATTTGTCAATAGTAAAAGGTATGTAAAAAATGATAAAAGCATGTAGTTTTTATCAAGAAGTGTAAAAACCTTAATCTTCGGTTTTGTGTAATCTCTAAACTGCTTTTTGCCTGAATTTTCTATTTTCTCCATTGATTTTTTATCATGGACTCTAACGCTTCTTAACGTTCCGGCGGCGCGCGGTATGTTCATTTTTTCGCGGTACGGTAACTTATTTCTCTGATTTGTCTTCGCGGGCGGTCATTTGCCCGGTTCGTTTGCATGTTTGAATAAATAAAAAACCCGTCGGCCCCGAGGAGAGGCGGCGGGAAGAGGTTCCGATTCGATGAAGATCGACGGTTCGGCTTGACGTGAGACTGCGTCCGAATTACACGCCCTCCTCGCCGTCGTCGATCGTCTCGTTGATGATGCTCATGGCCTGCGAGATGACGGCCAGCTCCTCGCGGGTACGGGTGCGGAGGAAGCCGTTGATGAACTCGTTGAACCTGTCGACGACCTCGGCGATGAACTTCGCGCCCTTTTCGGAGAGGGAAATCCGGACATTTCTGCGGTCGTTCGGGTCGTCTTTGCGGATGAGGTATCCGCTCTGGACGAGCTTGTCGACGAAGAGGGACGCGCCTGCGGAGGTGAGCCCGGTGACGGCCATGATGCGGCTGAGGTTGCACGGCATGGCGAACCTGACGATCATGAGCTGGTTGAACTGGCTCCTCTGGATTTCGTAGGCGTGCTCCTTCCAGTCCTTTTCAAGGAATTCGCGGTGCTTGCGTTCGAGCAGGCGGACCATCTTCTTGAACGCCTCGAGGTCGGGTGAGGTCTCTGGAAGCGGCGCCCCGGGACCGCGCGAGGTCCCGGGAAGCGGCGCCCCGGAGGCGGGGCGCTTTGCCTGTTTGACGCCGTTCTTTTTCATCACTTCATCTCCTGGTAGTCGTCGTTGATGAAGTTGCCGACGCTGTCAAGACGTTCGACGCGGTCGGCGCGGTCCTCGTCGAGGCCGTACTGCTGGAAGAACATGTTTCCGACGCGGCTGGTCATGCCCTTGTTGACGCTCCTGACGATCTTGCCGAGGTCTTCGGAGATGTCCTCGCCGACGCGGTCGTCGGGGTTTGAGTATTCGACCCTGGCGACCACGACGAGCTGGGACTGCTTGATGGACTCGGATTCGGTGGAAACGGCGCGTCCGATGACGGGAAGGTCCTTCAGGAAGGGGAGGCCTGCGGTGCTGCGGACGGACTCGGATTTCTTGAGGCCGCCGATCACGAATTCCTCGGCTTCGGTGCCGATCTGGAAGGTGGTTCCGGTCTGGGATTTGCTCATGCGTGCGGAGCCGTCGGCGTTCCAGCCGAGCAGGGAGATGCTGTCGAGGTCGAAGGTGATCTTTGCGGCCCTGGATGTGACGACGGGGGTGACGCGGAGGTCGAACTTGAAGCCGTCGGTGACCATCGGGTACTGGAGCCAGCCGTGGATGATGCCGGGTGCGGCGTTCACGTTGTCCCAGTTGGTGTTGTAGTACGCGCCGTTCACGACTGTGCCGTCGGCCTTGACGTAGCCGGTGAGGAACTTGGCGAGCGCGCTGGTCGCGGAGTCATTGCCGAAGACCTTCGCGGAAACGTCGCCGTAGGTGTTCGTGCCGGTCTGGGTGTTCATGGTGCGGAGGGTATATCCGTCGGGGCGGATGATGGCGGAGGTGCCTGCATCCTTGTAGAACTCCTGGATCTTGGAGAGCGGCTGGATCTTCGTGACGGCCTCGCGGAGGATGGTGTCCGGGTTCGGGTCGGTGTAGGCGAACTCGCCCGTGCCCTCGGCGATGGTTTTCGCGCCGGCGGTGTAGAACGTGCGGTCGTAGAAGAAGCCGGAGGCGACCTGGACGGTGGAGACGGCGCGGTTCTGCGCCACGATCTCGCCGCGGGCGAGGATCTTGGCCTTGCCGATGGAGGTCATGAAGTCGAGGTAGCGGGTGTTCCACTTCGGGTTGAAGTTCCAGTAGGAGGTCTTGTTGAAGCCGGTGTCCTGGACGCTGCTTGTGAAGAAGGTGCCCCAGTTGCGGCTCATCATGGCGCCTGCGGAGAAGAGGTCGACGCCCTCGTTGTTCTTCCAGCTCTGGAAGTCGACGCCGATGCGGTCGTCGTTCTCGGCGTAGATCTCGATCACGCGGTAGGAGATCTTGACCTCGGGGATCGGGCGGTCGTAGCTGACGAGCAGCTTGCGCATGTCTTCCCAGGACCATTCCGGGGCGCAGATCACGAGCGCGTTGAGCTCGCCGTCGACCAGGACCGTGCTGGGGGAGATTTCGAACTGCGGATCGAGCTCGGAGGAGCCGACCTTCAGCAGCATGTCGCGGAGGTTCGCGGCCTTGCTGGCGCGGGGGAAGTAGATGCGGGTACCCGCGTCGCCGGAGTAGGTGAGACCCTTGCGGTCGAGCGCGGCCACGATGCCGTCGATGCCGCGTCCGTCCTCGTTGTCGCTGAAGCGGTATTCTTCGGCAGAGACGAGGACCACACCGGTGCCGTCTTCGAACTTGACTGCGGTGGCCTGCGCGGGGCTCGCGCTGACGCTGCGGGCGCCGACGGCGGCTTCAAGATAGCTGCGGACCGCGTAGGGGTCGGCGTTCCTGATCGTGTAGGGCTTCGTGATGACGAAGGGATCGGTGT
>JAGCTY010000034.1 GCA_017963105.1 Lentisphaeria bacterium | reverse complement strand
GAATCCGCCGAAACCGCCCATGCCGCCGGCAGGAGCGCCGCCTGCGCCGGGAGCACCTGCGCCCGCAGGACGATTGCCGCCTGCGCCGGGAGCACCTGCGCCCGCAGGACGATTGCCGCCGGCAGGACGGTTGCCGCCGCCGAATCCGCCGAATCCGCCGAATCCGCCGAATCCGCCGAATCCGCCGCCTTCCCAGAAATGGGTGATGGAGTCGCCGACCAGGACGAGTTTGATGTCCTTTCCTTCCTTCTCTGCCTGCTCTTTCTTCTCCGCGATGCGCTGGACGAAATTCTGGCTGAGCGCGGGCGTGGTGACCTTCGCGTATCCGGGGTCCTGATCCGCGCCGGGCACGGGCTCGTTGAGCGTGCATTTGTCGGCGGCGAAGATGCTTGCTGCGAGGAGGGCAAGCATGGTTGCCGCTGTGAACGAGGAAAGAATACGTTTCATAGTGATTTCCTGCTGGTTATGGGTTGAACGGTTGAAAATAATGTGGTGTTGTGAACTATTTTACGTTAATATAACCTGCCGGATGCGAAAATCAATCCTGTTCACGCGTTTTTTTTCACGTTTGTTCGTGATTTTCTAAACAGTTCGCGCGCGGCAGCAGGGAAGGCGGGCGGAGTTTGCACCTGACGCCTCCGAATATCTTTTTTGAGCACGAACGCGCGGACCCTCATCCGCGGTTGTCGCGGTTTTCGGGGAATGGGACGGCAGACGTCTTTTTCAGCCGCGGCCAACCGTGAAGCGCGCTGTTGGGAACCGTGCGTTTGTTCAGAGCGGGAGCTCGACTGCCTCGCCGCGGACGAACGCCGTGTGCGTGGTCCAGCCGACGGAACGTGCGAGCGCGGCGGCGCGGTCGAACGCGTACGCGACGTGTTCCGGCTTGTGGGCGTCGGAGCCGAGCGTGATCTTCATGCCGGCGCGGAAGGCGGCGCGGAGAAGGTCCGGGGCGGGATAGATTTCGTCCGCGGCCACGCGGAGCCCGGCGGTGTTCAGCTCCAGGCGGATGCCCTTCGCGGCGGCGCATTCGTAGATATCCGTCATGCGGCGCAGGACGTTTTCGCGGTCGGACGGACGGAACCCGAATTTCTTCGGCAGGTCGGAGTGCGCCATGACGTTGAAGCCGCCGAGCTCGACGAACGCCTTCAGGTCGGTCAGGTAGCCGTCCCAGACCGCGTCCACGCCGAAACGCGGCCATTCGTCGAGCTTGTCCGGATCGTCGAACGCGAACTCGCCGACGTAATGCACCGAACCGATCAGATAGTCGAACTTCGGGCGGAGCGGATCAATTGCGGCGAACACCTCGTCCATGCGGCCCGGCACATAGTCGAACTCGACGGCAGCGAGGATCGTCAGGGAAGAGCCGTCCGCGGCTTCGCGGAGCGAATCGAGGATGTCGAAATAGCGCGGCAGGTCGCCGGGCGCCATGCGGAACGCCGCATCGTAGCCCGCGGGTGCGGGGAAATGGTCGGAGACGCCCCAATATGCCAGCCCGGCTTTCCGTGCGGCGGCGAGGTATTCCTCCGGCGTGCCGGAGGCGTGTTTGCAGAGGGCTGTGTGCGTGTGGAGGTCCGCCCGGGGCGTCGTATCCGGATTCGCGCTCATGATCTGTTCCCGCCGGGTGTTGGCTCGCCGGAGTCGGAGCCGTTGCCGTAAGGGTAGGGGAGGAACGACAGGTCCTTTTCCCCGATGGCGGCGGCGAGCGGCGCGCCGAGCGTGTAGAGGTAGCGGAAGCCGTCGGACGCGACGGCGGAGACGAACAGCACGGAGGAGACGTAGCGCAGGATGGTCTGGGTGTCCCAGACGACCGGGGGCTCCTCGCCTTCGGCCACGCCGCCGTAGATTTGCCAGTTGTCGATGGGAAAGACGAGGCAGCCGCTGCTGTCGGCGACCGCGGTGTCGATGCCGACGCGGACGACGCTGAAGCGGTTTTTCGTAGAGGAGGAGAGGATGGCGGCGATGCAGGCGAAAATGAGGTCGGAGCCGATCTTGTCCTCCAGGACCGCGCCGATGCAGAAGGAATCGGGGTGGAAGTCACGGTTTTCGGGGCGGTCGGGGAACATCTTCCGCATGAACTCGGCCATGGCGAAGAGGTCGGCGGGATGCGCCTTGCGGTACTCCTCCTCGAGCTCGCGCCACTGCTTCTCCACGAACGACTGCCTGTCGTTGTCGAACCAGCACAGGTGCAGCCGGATCAGCCCGGTGAGGAGCGAGATCGGGCGTTCGGGCGGCTGCATGAAGATACGGCGGCGGGAACGCGCCATGAGGGCGTGCTGAAGCTGTCGTGTGCGTTTTCGGATGCGCGGATTGTCGGACTTCTGCATATCTCGGAGGACCGGCTCCAGCGCCGTGCTTCCCTTCGTGAGCAGTTCGGCCATGGCCATGCTGGCGGACTGCTCGTTTTCGTCGTCGAGCAGTTCGACCAGGTATTTCATGTCGTTCTTGTCGTCAGGCTGGTTCATGGTGCGGAAAAACCTCTCTGAGGGGAAATGCTTGTCTTGTCAGGGATGGACGGGGAACTTGCCGCGGAGGGCGTTCTGCGCGATCTTCTTGACGTCGTCGTCGAAGTCGGCGCGGATGATCCACTGGAGGAAATCGGGCGCGTTCGCTGCGACCTCGCGGAGCGTTTCGCCGTTGTGCCGTCCGAACGACACGACCGCCTCGCCGTTGCGCCATTTGAAGCGGCCGTTCCGGTCGACGTTGCTCGGGTTGACCTGGTTGCAGAACGCGTGGAGCTCGTCGAGGGTCCGGGGGAACGCCGTGATGTTTTCGGGGAACTGGTCGGGGGACATGGCGGAGTAGCGTTCGAGCTGCGCCTCCAGGACTTCGAGCGAAGCCTGCGTGTCGGCGGCGGCGCCGTGCGCGCCTTCGAGCTTTTTCCCGCAGAAGAATTTGTAGGCGGCCGTGAGGTTGCGCGGCTCCATCTGGCAGAAGATCGTGTAGGAGTCGAAGATGCGGCGGCCCGCGGTGGAGAACTGGATGCCGCAGCGGGCGAATTCCTTCGCGAGCATCGGGATGTCGAACTTGCCGACGTTGTAGCCGCCGAGGTCGCATCCCTCGAAGTAGATCGCGAGGCTGTGGGCGAGCTGGCGGAACGTCGGCGCGTCCTTCACGTCCTCGTCGGAAATATGGTGGACCGCGGTCGCTTCGGGCGGGATGGGGATTTCCGGGTTGATCAGGCGGGTCTTGGTCTCGCGCGTGCCGTCTGGCATGATCTTGATCACGGAGAGCTCCACGATCCGGTCGACGGCGAGGTTGACGCCGGTCGTTTCCAGGTCGAAAAAGATCAGCGGTACATTGTCGGTAAGCTTCATGAATGGTCCTCGTTTGAAAATGTGCTATTATACTATATCACAAAAACCGCAAAATGAAACCGGGGAGGCGCGAAAAAAGCGGAAAATCGGGCGAAAAAGACGTGGCGGATGCCCGTGTCCTGCCGGGCGGATCAGCTGAACAGGAACCAGAATGTCAACCTGAGCCACAGTTGATACGTGTTCATGTCCCGAAATCTTCCTGTTGTGTTTAATGGAACATGAGAATGAATTCGATGAAAAATACAAAGAGAAAAAACGGAATCAGAAAGATGTCACCGACCGAGATCGGGATGAGATCGATCACGCAAATGATCCTGGCAGGCTCGAAACATGGGGTCTCGCGGAACTTCTTTGCGAAAAGGGTTTTCAGAAAAAGAACATACCATTTTATTTTAAGAACCGGATAAGAAATAAGTATGATCGCAGCGAGCAATTTTAGGTCTTTTGTCAGCACGAAGACCCAGAGCCATGGAATCAGAATCGCATGAAGCACCGCCAGAATGAGCAAAGTCGTTACGGCCCGATACATATCCTGTCTTTGCTCGCGGGCACAGATGTCGTGAATGGCGGCCTGAATGTAGTACGGCTTCGAGCTGGTGTTGCTTATGATGTCCGAACTGCCTCGGTGATGCACAGCGCCATCGGGATCGTCCTGTTTTGCTTGAGGCGATTCGCCTTCCTTGTCGAGTTTGCCGCGTGTCCGTGAAATGGTCGGGATCAGGAACAGGAGGATCAGCAGGGCGATGGCGCACAGGAAGCCGCAGATGCTGGATATCTTGAGGATCCCCAACAAGATTTGACCAATTGTTTCCATGTTCAATGTTCCTTTCCGGCTGCGCCTAAAAATGTCTGAGAAGGAAAAACCAAATGAGAATGGTCGGGATCATAAGGATGGCGACAAGCGCGATCGGGATGAGATCGATCATGCAAATGATTTTTGCAGGCTTGAAAAATAGTGTCTCGCGAAACTCCTCTGCAAAAAGGGTTTTCCGAAAAAGAATATACCAGATGATTTCAAATGCCGGATAAGCAATAAAGAAGATCTGACCGAGCGGTTTTATCAGGATGAGGACCCAGGGGATCACAATCGCGTGAAGCGCCGTCAGAAGGAGCAAACGCGTTACAGTCCAGTTCGTGTCCAGGTTCTGCTCGTCTTGAGGCGATCCGCTTTCATTGTCGAGTTCGTCAGGGCCGTCCGTCGCGGATACGTTCGGGATCCGGAACAGGAGGATCAGCAGGGCGATGGCGCACAGGAAGCCGCAGATGCTGGATAACACGAAGAGCCCCATCAGGACCATTGCAAATTCTTCCATGACCTGTGTTCCTTTCCGGCTGGTTTACGGGAGGGGGATGATGTCGGTGTCGGGCGACGGCTTGTTTTGCTTGTCCGGATTCAGCAGATTGTCCAGGTATTCGTCGGCGGAACGGAGCAGGAGGACGTTCGTGCCGGCGTCCTCGCGGAATTCGTTTTCGTCGCGGGGCAGGGGGATGACGCGCAGCCCGAGCTTTTTCGCCTCGGCCTCGGTGAACCCGACCGCGACGTCGCCCCAGCCTTTGCGGATCGCCTCCGGGATCACGGAGGATTCGGCGATCTTGAAGACAACCTGAAGTCCGGCATCGTTGGCGGTGGTTTTCACGTAGATCAGGTCGAGCGGGTTTGCGCCCTCGCGGTAGAGGCAGATGAAGCCTCCGGCGGCGGCGATGAGCTGGGAACGCGTCTCGGAGACGGTGTCGGGTTCCGGCTTGATTTCCCGGAACAGGCCGCAGGACGACAGAAGGAGCGGGAGGAGTGCGCAAGCGAGGAGGATGGCAAAGCCTCCTCTGAAGCTGTGTCCGGCTTCGCTCGGAAACGGGAAAGCTTTACGGTTCCCGCAGTTCATCGTTTCGAGGCTCCGCCGTTCCAGATGATGCGTTTCGACCAGCGTTTTTCGCCTTCCCGTTTGCCCGCGGCGAAGCAGTTGCCGTTGGTGTCGATCACGCAGAACGCATGGATGGCGTCATGGTAGAAGACGAACGCCGTGTCGCCGGTCGTTTCGGGGCGGAGCTGTTCGAGGATCACGCTGTCGTTGGCCTCCAGGGTGGCTGGGTCGACGATATCGATGCGGCCTTTGACCTTGAAGGCGACGCCGATCCGGCTGCCCTGTTCCATGGGGACCGCGAATCCGGCGCTGCGTCCGTCGAGCGAATCCTTGGCGGCGGACCGCACGAAGATCGGCGCGGTATCATCGCGGTAGGCGGGGCAGAGCACGAAATCGGTCTGCGCGCCGTTGAGGAAATGGATGGCGACGGGTTTCCAGCCGAGGTCAAGCGAGGTGATGGATTTGCGTCTGTATTTGGCGGAGGAATTGAGATCGAAATACTCAATCGCCTTCAACGAGGCGGCGGCGAGGGACTTGCCGTCCGGCGTGATCGCAAGCGCCGAGGCGGGCGAGACGGTCTCGAACGTATGGAACGGGAACTGGGCCCCGGAATCCTCCTCCTTCGCGACGGGGAGATGAATGCAGAAAACGGTCGAACCGAAGAAGCCGGAGCAGATGATCCGTTCCTCCATGGCGAGCAGAGCGATATCTTCCGGTTCGATCTTCGTATTGAAGGGGAACGAAAGCGGAAGGAACCCCTGTTCCTTTTCCTCCGCGAGGTCAAGGACGGCCAGCCCGAACTCCTGCTTGAGCGCGGCCTGCGGGAATGCGATGGCCGCGAGCGCCGTGCCGCCGGGGACGAATGCGAGCTTCTTCAGCATTCGCCCGACCGTGAAGACGCGGATGAACTGCCAGTTCGAGGTGTTGACCAGCACGATGCGCGTGCCGTTCGGCCCGTTGTACGTGCCGGTGCGTTCGGCGATCGCCAGCACGGAGCCGTCCTGCGAGACCGCGAAGGCGTCGAGGCGCGCGCCGCGGAATCCCTGCGAGGCGAAGGCCGGCCGCCAGGTCTGGACGGTCTCCGCCTCTGCGTCGGTGAGCTTTTCCGCGAGGGAGCCGCCGGGGAGCGTCGAGGTGAGCCTGATCTCGCGTTTGGATTCGCGGATAGGCTGGACGGACGCCTTCGGGATCGAGCGGACGTTGGAGGAATCCACCTCGATCTCGGGAAGCTTTTCCACCTTGACCGTTTCGGGGTTCGTTTTCGGCGTGGCAGTGATGGAGAGCGAACCTGAGCGGATGCCGCCGTCGTCGCCGGAATCCGTCCATTCATCCGATTTGTCCTGCGGCTGAACTTTCGGCGGGGCAGGGGCCTGCAATGAGGTTTTTTCCTCCGCGGACGGCTGCGCCTGCGTGAAAACGACCTCGGACGCGGAGGGCGCGTCCGGGGCCGGTCCGGAGGCGGACACGGCATGATTCCTTTGTGCGAAGACGGTGAAGACAACCGCCGCGGAAACGGCGAGCCCGAGCGTCAGGGCGAGTGCGGTCGAAACGGATCGTGTCATGTTTGCCTCCCGGTGTTCTGGGTTGAGCTTGAATTAAGATCAGATGGTGTAGAGCCAGCCGTGCGTGTCTTCCAGTTCGCCTCTCTGGATGCCGGTGAGGCGGTCGTAGAGTTTCTGGGAGACCGGGCCGCATTCGTGGCCGTATTCGATGACCTTGCCGTGGATGGTGACGGAGGAGATCGGAGTAATGACGACAGCGGTGCCGCAGGCATCGACTTCGGCGAAGGTCGGAAGTTCCTCTTCGGCAACGATCGGGCGCTTCTCGACGGTGATGCCGAGGTCGCGTGCGGCCTGCATGAGGGACATGTTGGTCACGCTGGGGAGGATGGACGGGGAATCGCTGGTGACGTACTTGCCGTCCTTCGTGATGGCGAGGAAGTTGCTGGTGCCGAATTCGTCGATGTACTTATGCTCGCGCGGGTCGAGGAAGAGCGGGATGGGGAATCCGGCCTTCTTGGCGAGCTTGGCGGGCATGAGGGAGGCGCCGTAGTTGCCGGCGACCTTGAACTGGCCCATGCCTTTCGGGGCGGCGCGGTCGAAGTCCTCGATGACGAGCGCGGGGACGCCCTTCAGGCCGTCCTTGTAGTAGGCGCCGACGGGCATGACCATGATGAGGAAATCGTATTCGGTGGCCGGGGAGACGCCGATCTGCGGGCCGGTGCCGATGAAGAGCGGACGGATGTACATGGAGCCGCCGGATTCGCAGGGCGGGACGTAGTCGATGTTGTCGAGCACGACGCGGTGGATGGCTTCGAGGTACATCTCCTCGGGGATTTCGGGGTGGAGCAGCTGGTGTCCGGTGCGGTTCATGCGTTTGATATTTTCCCAGGGGCGGAAGACGCGGACCTTGCCGTCCTTGCAGCGGAACGCCTTCATGCCTTCGAAGCAGGCCTGGCCGTAGTGGAGGCAGGTGGCCGCGATGCTCATGGAGATGGTGGGATCGGTCTTGAGTTCGCCTTTGTCCCAGGCGCCGTCCTTCCAGTGGAAGGCGATGTGGGAGCGGGTGGGCATGTAGCCGAAAGAGAGGGCCGACCAGTCGATGTCGGTACGGATGGGACGGGGATAGTCCATAAAAAACTCCATTGTTAAACGGTGCGACGGCGGGAAAAAAAGCCGTCAATGTGAAATGAATATAAAGAAATTTACACGTTTTTCGGCGATAGTCAATGTTTTTTTCGGAAATCGTGTTGATTTTTTTCGAATTTGGGCTAATTTAATGGATGTGACTTATGTCTGCAACCAAACATGAAGGAATCTTCCCATGAAATTTGTTCGTCTCTCCCTCCTCGCCGTGGCGGCGCTGAGCTGCGCCGCGTTCGCCATCTCCTGTGAATCCGACGACGCCAGCGCGCTCGCTCCGTTCTGGGCGGACGGCGACGTCGACGGCGATGCTCTGAACGGCGGCAGAGGCCCGAACGGCGGCAACGGATTCGATGACGGCTTCGATCAGACCGGCGGCAACGGGCTCCGCGGCGGCGACGGCTTCGGCGACGGCGGCCTGACCGGCGGCGACGGCTTCGATTCGAACGGCGCCCCCGGCGGATTCGGCGAAGACCTGAGCAAAACCCCGTATATCGACGGGTTCGGCGCGCGGATCGAAGGCGTCGAATTCCAGCCTCTGTACTTCCCCTACGACCAGAACACCATCTCCTCCAGCGAGGAAAATAAGATCGCAGCGGTCGCCCAGTACCTGCTCGGCCATCCCGAGGCGGGCGTCGTGATCGAAGGCTACTGCGATGAACGCGGCACCGAGGAATACAACCGCGCGCTCGGCGAACGCCGCGCCCTCGCCGCCAACGATATGCTCGTCGACATCTACGGTATCGAATCCTCCCGCATCAAGACGGTCAGCTACGGCGAGGAACGCCCGGCCGTGACCGGCACCGGCGACGCCGTCTGGTCCAAGAACCGTCGCGACGAGTTCGTGCCCGTGTATCTGAAGAACAACTGACCCCTTCGGACGGTCGGTATTCCAACACGAATCCGGGCACAGGCGACTGCGCCCGGATTTTGCTTTTCAGGCAGGGACGGCATTCATGGCATTGCATGACGATTCAGCATCCGCCGGAGCGGAAATCCCCGTCGGCGAGGCTCCGGACGCACCCGTGTCCTCGCCTGAACCGATGCCGGAGCCGGATGACGTTTCCTCCGCCGGTTCCGCGCCCCGGACGACTTTCAAAATGGAGCTGTCGTTCGACGGCACGGCGTACCACGGCTGGCAGCGTCAGCCGAACGGCATCACGGTGCAGGAAGTGGTCGAGGACAAGCTGTACCGCCTTTTCGGCGAACGCGAGCATATCAGGATCCAGGGGAGCAGCCGCACGGACGCCGGAGTCCACGCGCTCGGCATGGTGTGCTCCTTTTCCGCGCCGCCGTCGCCGTACATCCCGGACTGGAAGCTCAAGAAGGCGATGAACCGTCTGCTGCCGGACGACATCCGCATCCGCACCGCCGAGGTCGTGAACGACGGCTTCAACGCGCGGTTCGACGCGCTCGCCAAGTCCTACGTCTATGTGGTCAATACCGGCGACATCAACCCGTTCAGCGGACGCTACTCGTGGCATATGGAGGACATGACGGAGATCGACGCCCTGCGCGAGGCCGTCAGGCACGTCGAGGGGCGGCACGACTTCTCCACATTCACGGTCGAGCGCGGCAAGATCGACGATCCGGTCCGCACGATCCTCCGCACGGAGATCGTCACGTTCGGCCCGCTCGTATGCATGTATTTCCTCGGTACGGGCTTCCTCTACAAAATGGTCCGCAGCATGGTCGGCGCCCTGATGTTCGTCGGGCGCGGCCGCATGACCCCGGACGAGTTCCGCGGCATCCTGCTGGCCTGTGACCGCGCGAAATGCAAGGACACAGCGCCCGCCCGCGGGCTTTTCCTCAAACGGGTCTTCTATGAACCCGACGCATGGCTCGACGACCTGCCGGTGCGCCCGCCGTTCTGGACCGCATGACCCGGAGAATAATCATCCCCCGTTCAATCCGCACACCTCAGCATAAGGACAGAAACGATATGAACACAGCAGAAAACACCCCCGGCACGCCGGTCCTGGCGGCACGCAGGATCAGCATCCAGGACCGTTACAGCATGGAACGTCTCCGCGACCTCACGCTTGAGCTTTACAAAGGCGACGTCGCCGCGCTGATCGGCGCGTCCGAGCCCGGCAAGCGCCTTCTGCTGCGCTGTCTGGACCTGCTGGACCAGCCCGAGGGCGGCAATATGGAGGTGAACGGCGAGCCCGTGATGTGGCGTCACGGCGGAGCGGACCGCGCCCGCAAAAGCATCGGGATGGTGTTCTCGCGTGAATCGGTGTTCCGTAACCTTTCCGTCATGGGAAACATGCTGATCGCGCCATCCGACAAGTCCGATGAGGATGAGTGGCTGATCCAGGAACGGGCGAAAAAACTGCTGAAGTTCGCCGGTCTTTCCGGCGCGGCGGACGAAATGCCGATCAACCTGACCGCGGGGCAGCGCCGGCGTCTGGCCGTCGTGCGCGCGCTGATGCTTCAGCCTCGAATCCTGCTGATCGAAGACCCCGGCGCGGACCTGCCGCCCGAGGAAAAAAACGAGGTGTATGCGCTCATCCGCGCCGTCGTGAAGACCGGCATGACGATCCTCTTCTCCACGCGCGACCTGGATTTCGCCCGGGAGATCGCCACGCGGGTCGTTTTCCTGGCGGACGGCATGATCCGCGAGGACGGCACGGCGGAGCAAGTGCTGGATCATCCGAAATTTGACCGGACGCAGACGTTCGTGCGGAAGAACACCGGTTTCTACCGCGAGCTCAACGCCCGCGCGTTCGACAGTTATGAGTTCGAAGGCGCGGTCGAGGCGTTCGCCGCCGGATGCCTGATCCCTCCTGAACGCCGCCGCAAATTGTGCGACGCGCTGAAAAATCTGCTTGTGCGGATGATCTTCCCGCATGTCACCCGGATCATCCTGACCCTCAACGCGGATGCGAAAACCGGAGACGTGACGGCGGTCGTGCAGTACCCGGGCACGGGATTCGACCCGCTGTCGCAGACCTCCGGTCCGGACGAAGAGGCCGCAAAGGCCGAGCTCCTTGCCTCCGTCAAGTCCGCGAAATATCTTCTGCCCGCATCCGGGAAAAATGAAGTCGTCGTGACGGTCTGACGTCCGGTTCCCCGGTCGGCTCGGCTCCGTTTCGTTCGTGTGCCGCGTTAACGGCGCACCTGATCAGCGGAGGACCTGTCCTCCCACGAAACAAGCTCAAGGTCTGATAATCGTGTACGGTTCGGGATCGGTGGCGCGCGGATACTCCACGGCGGGAGGGCCGAACAGCATCACCGCGCCGACCTTGTATCCCTTCGGAAGATGGAGCAGGGAGCGCATGCCTCTGTTCAGCGTGAACGCGTAATAGGCGAACCCGCACCAGCACGTGCCGACGCCGAGGCTCTGCGCGTAAAGGTCGAACTGCGTAAGCGCGATGGACGCGTCGAACTTGCCGCACGGGGCATCCTTCGGCGAAGCGACGACGATCATGTGCGGGGCGTTACGGAATACGAAATCCCGGCCGCCGAGCATGGAGTCCCTGAAGCGCCTGTAGCCCGGATAAACGACCGCCATGATGCCGGACCTGATCAGGAAGCGCGTGATCTTCAGCATTTTCGCGCGGAACGGCTCCATCTTCGCGATGTCGTCGATGACCGTGAAGGCCAGGCGGTGGTCGTTGCATCCGGTCGGGATCCAGCGCAGGGACGCGATCAGCTTTTCCATGACCTCGGGCGGGAGGTTTTCCTGTTTGTACTGGCGGATGCTGCGGCGCTGGCGGATCAGGTTCATCATGAGGGATTCGTCGGGCAGGAGGCCTGCCGGGACGCACCGGTCGGGACCGTGTCCGTCGCAGGTGAGCGCGCCCGCCGGGCAGACGGCGAGGCAGTGCTGGCATTTCATGCAGTGTCGTTCGAGCTTTTCCGGGACGGCGGGGAGGCCGCCGGAGGTGCGGTGGATGACCTGGACCACGCAGTCTGCGATACAGCGGCCGCAGCGCGTGCATTTGGATGCGTCGACGGAGATCATATTGAACCTGATTTCAAGATAGTATGAAGGTTGAAAAAAGGCTCCGCACCGGGTTGCGGGTACGGAGCCAGTGAATACGAATGATTTGCCTTTGTCAGGCGGCGCCCAGGGAGCTCAGCAGAACGATGGAGAACGCGAGGACGAAGATGGCGACGGTCTCGACGATACCGAGCGCCATCAGCTGGTTCGCGAAGCCCTTGCCGGTCTCGGCGAAAGCGTCGCAGGCCGCGGCCGCGCTGATGCCCTGCCAGAGGGCGGAGACGCCCATGGCGATGCCGGCGAGGACGCCGACGAGCGAATAGACGATCCAGTTGCCGGCTGTTGCCATGCTGATGCTGGTCGCGCCGCCCATCACGATGAACATCACGATCATGCCGTAGATGGTCTGGGAGAGCGGGGCGCCCGCGAAGATCAGCAGCTGGAACGGCGCGGGCTTGTTCTGGGCGTAGCATTTCTTCCACGCGCCCATGGCGGCGCAGGAGGCGGAGCCGCAGCCGTAGGCGGAGCCGATGGCGGCGAATCCGATGGAGGTGAACGCCGCGGCGTAGATCAGGGCCTTCTGTTCGAAGAAGGGGATGTCGGCCGTGGATTTTGCGGCGGCCTGGGCGGCGTCGGCCGCCTGGGCGAGGACCGGGGTGACGTTTGCGAGGGTGTTGAGAAGCAGACTCATAATGGTTTTCTCCTAATGGATTTGTTTATATTTTTTATGGTTAGTCGTTTTTGCGTTTTGCGGAGAAGGGTTTGAACTTGAATCCGGCCCACTGGAGACCCATGTGGTTGGAGAATTCGAGCGTGTTCAGGCGGACGGCGTGGACGAGCACGCCGAGGAAGCCGAGCGCGAGGTTCAGGACGTGTCCGGCGACCGCGACGAGGACCATCAGGATGATCCCGCAGACCAGGCTCTTTTCCGCGAGGGCGTCCCGGACCATCGTGCCCATGAAGTTGAACTTCTGGGCGATGTACATGCCGGAGAGGCCGACCGCGAACAGGCGGATATAGGACAGCACGTCCGTGAAGCTGCCGATCATGT
>JAGCTY010000033.1 GCA_017963105.1 Lentisphaeria bacterium | reverse complement strand
ATCACGGAGGGCGTGAGACATGAGACGTGAGGTAATGTGTTTTTTTCAAGTCGGCTGATTGCTCTTTTCCATCTTTTTTTCCGATTCATAGTTTGGATTGAAATCCATCCCGTTCACCACCATGGCGTGCAGTATCAGAAGCAATTTCCTCATGCAGGCGCATTTTGCGCTCATTCTGCTTGAATTCGGCTTTTCAAGCATCCGCTTGTGGAATTCGCCCATCGCGGGGATTCCCCTGATGGCCTGGTGGGAGTCAAGGAAAAGGATCTTGCGAAGCAGCACCGAACCGCGTCGCGACATGGCGTGCCTGTCCACGGAAGTCCCCGACTTCCTGTTGACCGGGCACACGCCGGACATGGCGGATATCTGCCTCCGCGTGTAGTTTTTCAGCGAGCCTAGCTCCGCGTAGACGCAGGCGGCCGACAGGAAGCCGACGCCGGGGGCGGTGGCCATCCGCGCGACCTCCTCCTTGATCTCCTCCGACGAGTCGACCGTTTCCTGGATCAGCTTGTCCAGCTTTTTGACCGTCTTTCCCAGCGATTTCACAGCCGAGGCGTGAAGCCGCCTGACATCGGCGCCCGCGAGCCCCTCGCCGCCGTTTTCCATGTCGTTTTTCAACTGGACGAGCCTGTCCCGTTCGCGCACAAGCTCACGGAGCCTGGACTCCTCCTTCCCTTGTATGCGCGGCTGCCGCGGGTTCCTGTCGCAGCCGTACCGCGCGATGGCCTCGGCGTCCGCCTTGTCGTTCTTCTCCTCCGTGAAGCTCCTGGCGTACAGCGAGACGGACGCCGCGTTGCAGACGGCCACATGCTGCGCGGGCGAAACCGAGCGGATGAGGGCGGCGAGCCGCAGGGAATAGACACCGGTGGACTCCATGGCTATCCCGAAAGGGAAGCCGTCCGCCACGCCGTCCGCCCACCGCATGAACTCCTTCACGCTCTTCCGCTCGATGGCGAACCCGCCCTGCGGGGGGAAGACGGTCTCGTCCCCGCGGAGGATGCTCCGGCAGGCGGCTGTGAACGAGTCCTTGGACACATCGATTCCGATCCAGATCGGGAAGCTGGCTTTTTCTTGCATGTCGTTTTCCTTGTAGTACATTAAACAATGTGCTCCGGGCCGTTCTTGCAAAAGCGAGCTCAAGGCTCATGGTAATGTCCGGTCTTCGGAAGCACGGTAGCGGGGGATGGCGCGCGACCTCACGTACGAGCTCAGGGCTCCATGACACGAAAGCGCTGCCATCCCCCGTGATTTTTCGGGAGCGACCCGGAAAACCATCCTACCGTAAAACTCTTTCTGTTTTTTTCCAGTTCCCGATGCTTTTTTAAGGGCAAAGGAAAAAGGAAGCGAAAAAGGAAAGCGCCGAAGCCCCCCCCCCGCTCCGACGAGTAATGGCTACATTCTCGCGGTGCGGGGCTCCGGCTGAAAACTTAACTTACAAGACGCGAGACGTGAGACAGATGTTTAATGGCACACCTTTCATGTCTCACGTCTCATGTCTCATGTCTCATGTCTTTTGATTTGAAATTAAATTGAGAAAAGGTGGACGCTAGACGGAATGCATTCATCTTTAATCAGTGACAAAAAACTTTCTAAAGAAGAAAACACGGGATTCATCAAAATTTACTTGCGCATTTGGCGGTATGTGGCACATTAAAGCAGAGACGACTATACCATT
>JAGCTY010000032.1 GCA_017963105.1 Lentisphaeria bacterium | reverse complement strand
GACGTTCTACAACGCATTCCTCGCCGGCGTGTTCCGCGACGGGAAGTGGGGCGCGCGCGAGGTGCGCTCGCACGGACGGCACGTCGCGCGGTTCGGGCAGAGCGGCATGCGCCACCAACACTGTTGCGTGAACAACATGCCGCGCACGTTCATGGACGTCGCGCAGCTGGGCGTCACGCGCGAGGCGGCGGACGGCGCGCTGCGCGTCAACCTCTACTCGCCGTCCACCACCACCCTCGGCGACGAGACGGTGGTGCTCACGGGCGAGTTCCCCGTGGCGGACCGCGTGACGGCGATGGTGGAGGCGAAGACGCCGCGGACGGTGAAGTTCCGTCTGCCGACGTGGTCGAAGACGACCGTCTTCCGCCGCCTGCCCGACGGCGCGGAGACGTCCGTCGCGTCGGGCGACTGGCACACGGTGCAGGTGCCGGCCGGGGTGACGGCGATCACGGTGAAGTTCGACATGACGCCGCGTCTGGAGGATTCCGACCGCGCGCCGGCGGACGTCCGCACGGACTACCGCTACGGTCGCTGGAACGTGGGACGCGACACGGCGCAGCTCTTCCGCACGACGCCCGCCGCGCGTCTCTTCCGCGGACCGCTCCTGCTCGCGAAGGCGAAGGCGGTCGGCGACGACGAGGCGGACATCCTGCGCGCCGATTTGAACAAGGGCGGATGGAAGGTGAAGCTGCGTCCGTTCGTGGATGATCGCGTGATGGGCGCCTGGGAGGCCACGTTCACGCGCGGGAAGGAAGTCTACAAGACGAACGTCTGCGACTTCCCCTCCGCCGGCGACAGCCTTCTCCCCATCGACGCCAACGCCTTCTCGATCTTCTTCTAGGCGATCGGCCGCGACAAGCGCGGCCCTCCCCTCCCGGTCATTTCGTCAAGGATTCCAAAAGTAGAATAAGTCTCAATCGCTGACTGCGGCCTTGTCGCCGCAGGATTCGTGGCATTCCGGCGCATCGGCCGGGACGCTCCGAAAATTTTTTTGTAAAAAATCTCACTTTACCCCTTGACTTTCGCCGGAAATATAAGTATAATTACGCCTATTATGAAAAAAACGAAACTGACGGCCGCCTACAGGCGGGTGGCGAGCAGGCTGAAGAAGCTGCTCACGGACGGGCAGGTGATAGAGGGTTCGCTCTCACGCGTGACGGCGGGGTCCGCGGCCCACTGGCACCTGACGCGCAAGGTGAACGGGAGGACGCAGACGCTCTACGTGCCGATGTCCTCGGTGGAGGAGGTGCGGGGCTGGATCCGTCGCTGGAGGGAGGCGAAGGGCCTTTTGAAGGAGCTGGGCGACTGTTCAAGGTCAATCCTCGCGTCCTCGGCGCCGAGAAAGGCGACGACTGGGGGCAGCACAAGTTCAAGTTCTTCGGGCGCAGGCCGGCCGCGCAGCCGGACTACGCGGAAGCGCTCAGGGCGCTGAGGGGGTTCGTAGAGCCGTTCCGCAAGGTCCTCAACCCGCTTCTCGTCGGCCTCGTCGGGACGCGGGACGAGGCGAACTGCTCGTATTCGTCGCTGACGCTGTACTGGACGGTGATCCTCGGGTTCTTCCAGCACCTGAGGAGCCGGAACCAGATGGACGCGACGCGCAACGCCCGCGCGTACTCGCAGACGGTGTTCGAGCTTTCGGGCCAGCCCTACGGCCCGGACGACCCCGGGCTGCACACGGCCTGCTCCCAGACGTGCCGGAACCTCCTTGCGGACGTGTCCACGGCGGAGCTGGAGTCCGTGCTCGTGCAGCTCGTGCGCTACCTGATCAGGTCGAAGTGGTTCAGGGACGCGATGCTGTGGGGCTGCCTCTGCGTCGCGGTGGACGGGACG
>JAGCTY010000031.1 GCA_017963105.1 Lentisphaeria bacterium | reverse complement strand
TCCGCCTCGAAATGGGCAACAGCCGCCGCCTCGTCGACGAGATCAACCCGGGCTACCAGCAGTCCGAGATCGACCATAAGGTCGTGATCGGAAACACGCAGGCGCGCGCCGGAATGGACGGCCGCAGGTTCCGTTTCGCGCCTGCCGGGACCTCGTTCGAGTACACCGTGTCGAACCTGCCGTCCGGCGAGCCGCTGGAGCTGACCGTGGAGATGTCCGGCCGCAATTCCGCGCTGAAGATCGTCTGCGGCGGCAAGGAATTATTCTCCGAGGACGTGAACACCGAACGCGGACAGAGCGTCGAGAAAACGGTCCTGATCCACGCGGATGCCATCGCCGCGGACGGCACGGCGAAGCTTGTGTTCTCCGGCGCGAACGGCAAAGCGTCTCCTCAGCTCACCAAGATTCGCGTGATGAAGAAATAAACCGGTGTCCTCTCTTGAAAATGCCGTGTCCGGTATTCGTTCCGGGCACGGCTGTTTGCTTTAAAAAATGCACCTTTTTCTAAAAAATGGCTTTCATAAATGAGAAAAGCGTGCTATATTATAAGATAAGACTTTTAATCCCCCACACGAATCAACCGCAAGGAATCCAAAATGCCGGAAGACAAAACCAGTAAGAACGGCCAGGCAAAGGTCGATTTTATTTGCGCCGAAGAAGGCTGCGACGGCGTCGTGCAGTTCAGCCTGCAGGACTGCTCCGAAAGCAATATCCAGGTGCTGTGCCCCAAGTGCCACAAGCCCTATGTGTTCGATCATGAACTCCGCACGAAGTTCGGCAAGCTCCAGAAGCTGATCGAGGTCGTCCGCGAGGCCGAACCCATCCTCGGCGACTGCTGCGTCTCCGTCAACGTCCCCGGCGGCAGCGTGAAGGTCCCCTACGCCCTGCTGCTGACCCGCCTGAACACCATGCTCACGCTCCGTGTGGGCGGCAAGTCCATCGACTTCCATCTCTGGATCCAGCCGTCCTCGCCCGACACGTTCCGTTAATCACCGAAAAAAAGGGTACATCGCATCATGACAGACCAGGAAATCATCGCCGCATTCGAGTCCGCCGGCGCACTGCTGACCGGACATTTCCAGCTCCGCAGCAAGAAGCACAGCAACCGTTTCTTCCAGGCCGCGCTCGTTTTCAAGAAGCCGTGGGTCGGGGAAGAGCTCTGCAAGGAACTCGCCGCCCGCATCAAAGCCGCCGGGATCGACGCATCCGTCGTGATCTCGCCGGCGGTCGGCGGCCTTTTCGTCGGGCAGGAGATCGCCCGCGCCCTCCACATCGAATCCATCTTCGCCGACAAGGAGAACGACCAGCTCGTCCTGAAGCGCGGCTTCCGTCTCGAACCCGGGCAGAAGGTCATCGTGGCGGAGGACGTCGTGACCGAGGGCGGCCGCGTCCAGCAGACCATCGACCTGGTTCGCGCGCACGGGGCCGATCCTGTCGCGGTGGCGGTCATCACGGACCGCAGCGGCGGCAAAGCCTCCTTCGGCGGCATCCCGTTCTTCAGTCTGCTGAAGCTCTCCCTGCCGACCTACACGGCGGAGGAGTGCCCCATGTGCCGCGCCGGACAGCCCATCGACGTCCCCGGCAGCAAATCCTGAATCCGCTCCGCCCCGCCGTTCTTTTTTTGAGGGGACGGACGGGCGGATGAACCACAGAAAGACCATCCATGTTTGCAACGATCATCAAGAAAATATTCGGCAGCAAATCGGAGCGCGACGTGAAACGTCTGCGTCCCCTGGTGGCGAAGATCAACGCCCTGGAGGAATCCTATCAGTCGCTCACCGATGAGCAGCTGAAAGCCAAGACGCAGGAGTTCAAGGACCGCTATGCCAAGGGCGAATCGCTCGACTCCATGATGTGCGAGGCGTTCGCCGTCGTGAAGAACGCCTGCCGCCGCATGGTCGGGCGCACCTACCAGGTCTGCGGCCACGACCTCGTGTGGGACATGATCCCGTTCGACGTGCAGATCATCGGCGGCATCGTGCTCCATCAGGGCAAGATCGCGGAAATGGCCACCGGCGAGGGCAAGACGCTCGTCGCCACCATGCCGCTGTACCTGAATGCGCTCACCGGCAGGAACTGCCAGCTCGTCACCGTGAACGACTACCTCGCGCTCCGCGACTCCCAGTGGGTCGGCCGCGTGTTCGAGTTCCTCGGCCTCACGGTAGGCTGCATCCAGAACTCCATGTACAACCCGGAGCGCAAGGCGCAGTATGCCTGCGACATCACCTACGGCACGAACAGCGAATTCGGGTTCGACTACCTCCGCGACATGGGGGCCGTCAGGAAGGACCAGATCGTCCAGCGCGACTATTTCTACGTGATCGTCGACGAAGTCGACTCGATCCTCATCGACGAGGCCCGCACCCCGCTGATCATTTCCGGCCCCGTGGACGTTTCCACGCACCAGTTCGACAAGCTCCAGCCGCTCGTGGCCTCCCTGTACCACAAGCAGGAGGTGCTTTGCGACGGCCTCGTCGAAAAAGCGAAGGAAATCCTCGACCGCTACGACACTGAAATACGGGCGCAGATGAACGAGGAGAAGACACGCCAGGAGAAGCGCAACCGGCGCAAGTCCGCCACCGCCAGGGCGATACGGATTCGGGCACGCAAAAACATCTTCTGGAACCTCGTCTATCAGCTGATGGGCCTGTCCGACACGCTGGGCAAAAAGCTCGGCACGCAGCCGGATTCCGGGAAGAAGAAAGACGCTGAAAAGAATAAAAACGACGAGCCGGTCCAGGTCGTCGGAACGAAACTGCCTTTCGGTCCGGAGGCCGGGATACGCTACCTGGCCCAGAACAAGGAGTGCCTGACCGCGATCCGTATGCTTCTGCGCGTCAAATTCGGAATGCCGCGCCACAAGGGGCTCACCCGCCTCCTCCTGGAGTCGCCCGACCTCCTCAAGTTGCTGGAACGCTACGAGGCGTCCGTCCGCAGCGAGCAGAAACGCGGCATGCTCCAGAAGGTTCAGTCATCCCTGTATTTCTCCATGGACGAGAAGCATCAGGAGACCGGCCTTACGGAGCTCGGCCGCCGCACCATTTCCCCGGACGATCCCGATGCGTTCGTGCTGCCCGACCTGGCCACCACCCTGCACGACATCGACAACGATCCGAACCTGGACATGCAGACCAAGGCGGAACGCCGCCGGGCGTTCCAGACGGCGTTCGCCGAGAAGAGCGAACGTATCCAGAACATCTCCCAGCTGCTCCGGGCCTACTGCCTCTTCGAGAAGGACGTGGACTACGTCGTCATGAACGGCAGGGTCATGATCGTGGACGAGCACACCGGGCGCATCCTGCCGGGCCGCCGGTTCAGCGACGGCCTGCACCAGGCGCTCGAGGCGAAGGAAAAGGTGTCGATCGAGGCTGAATCGCAGACGCTCGCCACGATCACCATCCAGAACTATTTCCGCATGTACAAAAAGCTCGCCGGCATGACCGGTACGGCCGAAACCGAGGCCAACGAGTTCCATCAGATTTACAAGCTCGACGTGGTCGTGATCCCGACGAACCGCCCGTGCATCCGCGAGGACCTGCCCGACTCGATCTACAGGACCCAGTCCGACAAGTTCCTCGCCATCGTGGCGGAGACCGAGGCGGCGCACAAACGCGGCCAGCCCGTCCTGCTCGGCACCATTTCCGTCGAGGACTCCGAGCTGGTCAGCTACATGCTCGCAAGAAGGAACATCCCGCACAACGTGCTGAACGCGAAGAACCACGCCCGCGAATCCGAGATCATCGCGCTTGCCGGACGCCGCGGCGCCGTGACGGTCGCCACCAACATGGCCGGGCGCGGTACCGACATCAAGCTGGAGCCCGGTGTGGAAGAACTGGGCGGCCTGCTGGTCATCGGCAGTTCGCGCCACGACTCCCGCCGCATCGACCGCCAGCTGCGCGGCCGCTGCGCACGCCAGGGCGACCCCGGAAAGTCGCATTTCTACGTGTCGCTGGAAGACCCCCTGATGCGTCTGTTCGGCGCCGACCACATCGTGACGATCATGAAGAAACTCGGCCTGAAAGAGAACGAGGATTTCCAGCATCCGATCATGAGCCGGTCCATCGAGACCGCGCAGCGCCGCGTGGAACAGTACCACTTCTCCATCCGCAAGCACACGCTCGAATACGACGACGTGATGAACAAGCAGCGCGAAGTCATCTACGGATTCCGCCGCGACATCCTGTTCAGCGATGACATCCGCCAGTCGATCTTCGACATCATCGAAATCGAAGTCGGCCGCCGTGTGGACGAGGCGTTCGCGGCCGCCACGGGCGACCTCAAAATTCCCTACAACCGCGATTTCCTCCTGCACTGGCTGAACTACTCCTTCCCGTTCGGATTCTTCGAACAGGACCTGGATGTGGACCTGCAGGCCGAGAACGCCGCCGACCTGATCATCGACCGCATCCTGAAAAAAGTCCACGACATGTATGACCTGAAGGTTTCCTGCGAGGACCCCGTAAGGATGAAGGAATTCGAAAAAACCGTCGTGCTCTCCGCCATCGATTCCCGTTGGAAGGACCATCTCCGCAGCATGGACGATCTCCGCAGCAGCATCGGCCTCCGCGCTTATGCGCAGAAGGACCCGCTGGTCGAATATAAGCGCGAGGCTTTCCGCATGTTCGAAGAGCTCCAGACCAACATCGACCAGCAGATTATCCTCTGGATCTTCCGTGCCGTTATCGACGAGACTTCGTTCTTCCGTTTCCTGGAGGGTGCGCGCAGGTACACCCTCAAACATCTGACCATCGACCAGCTCGGTTCCACGGCGGCTTCCGCCGATGCTCCGGCCTCGGCCCCGGCTTCGGACGGCGCTTCGCCGGTCATCTCCGTGGCGCCGCAAAGGCCCGCTTCCGCTCCCGCGGGTGCGCCCGAACGTGCGCCCGGACGTGCCCCCGAACGCGCGCCCGAGTCCATGCCGAGACCGCGCCCGAGTCTTCCCCGCGTTCCGTACAGACGCAACGAAGAGAAGGTCGGGCCGAACGATCCGTGCCCCTGCGGGTCCGGCAAGAAGTTCAAGAAATGCTGCGGTAAGTGACCGCACTGGCGGTGCATCGTGACTGGACGCGGAAACATCTGTTTTCTTCTGATCGGGTGCGCCGCCCTTTTTTGCGTCCGGATGTCCTCCGCCGAGGACGAGCTTCGCGAAAAGGCGCTGCTCGGCGACCCGAAATCCGAGTTCGCGCTCGGCAACGAGTATTTCTACGGCACGGAGACGCGCAAAGCGAATCCCGTGCTTGCCGCGCACTGGTTCCGCAAGGCGTCCGACGAGATCCCCGAGGCGATGTTCAACTACGGTGTCTGCCTGGAACGCGGCCTCGGCGTGGACCGCGACCCCGTGGCCGCCGCCGAATGTTACCGCAAGGCCGCCGAAAAGAACTGCGAGCCCGCCGAATACAACTACGCCATGGTGCTGCTGAACGGCGTGGAATTCCGCACCGTCGAAGAGAGCGGCAAGTTCAAGGACGCCGACCTCCCCGCCCGCGACCCGGAAAAGGCGCGCAAGATGATCCGGTCGCTCGCCGGACGCGGCTATCTGCCCGCCCAGGTCGAGCTCGCCGCCATCCTGATCGCCAGACCGGACGACGTGTCCGCGAAGGACGCCGAGGAGGCGTTCGCGCTGGTTTCCAGGGCCGTGAAGGACCCCGACGCGCCCGCGCGCGCTTGGCGCGTCCTGGCCGACTGCTATTTCTCCGGATTCGGCACCATTCCCGACGGAAAAAAGATGATCGAGGCGCTGGAAAAGGCGGTCGCGAAAGGCAACCTGGAGGCGCTGTCCCGCATGGGCTACTGCTATGAATTCGGCATCAACGTGAAGGCCGATCCGAAAAAGGCGCTCGCGTGCTACGAACGCGCCGCGAAGGCCGGACTGCCCGCCGCCATGCTCAAATACGGCGACATGATCGCCGCGGGCGAGGTCGAGGGAAAAGGCACGGACGATGCGCTCGTGTGGATCAAGAAGTCAGCCGTCGAGGACTGCCCGGAGGCGCTGTACCGCCTCGGTGTCTGGAACCTTCACGGCATCGGCGCCGAAAAGGACCCTGAACTCGCCGCGGAACTCTTCTCCCGCGGCGCCCAGCTCGAACACGCGAACTGCCAGTACGAACTCGGGATGCTCTTCCTGCAAAAGGACGGTCCGATCGCGAAGGACGACAAGTCCGCGTTCTTCTGGTTCAACCGCGCCGCGTCCAAAGGTAACGCCCCCGCACAGCGCCAGCTGGCCGTGTGCTACGAGAACGGCGTCGGCTGCGACGTCGACCTGGAAAAGGCGCTGGCGCTGTACCGCGAAGCGGCGCGGAACGGCGACGTGGAGGCGCGCTTGCGCCTGAACAACTGAACCCGCGAAGCGAGGCCGTTCCAAGCTGATTTCAACGATTCCTTTCCGTTTTTTGGTGTTATTACTTTCATGCCCTCCGATCCTCTCTTCCATATCGTCCTGCACGCGCCCGAAATCCCCCAGAACACGGGGAACATCGGACGCATCGCCTGCTGCACGGAATGCCGCCTGCACCTGGTGAAACCCATCTCGTTTTCGTTCGACGACGCGCACCTGAAGCGCGCCGGGATGGACTACTGGCGGCACGTGGACTGCATCATCCACGAGGATTTCGACTCCGTGCTGCGGACTGCCGCCGGAGCGCCGATGTATTTCTTCTCCACCAAGGCGAAACGGTGCTACTGGGACTGCCCGTTCGAACGCGGTTCCTTCCTCGTCTTCGGCAGCGAGAGCAAGGGACTGCCGCAATACCTGCACGACACGTATGCGCCGCAGTTCTACACGATCCCCATGCCGGGAAACTTCAACCGGAGCCTGAACCTGGCCAACTCGACCGCCATCGCCGTGTACGAGGGGCTGCGCCGGATCCTGCCGGGAAAGGGGAAGCTGTCATGAACGAATCCGAATCTCTGAACAACGCGGCGCAAAACGGACAGACGGACGGTGCGGCCGTTTCCTCCTCTGAAACCGCACCCGCGGCGGAAACGGAGAAGCCGCTCGTACCCGCCTGGAAAAAGACGCTGAAATTCCTCCTCAAATTCGGCGTTTCCGCGGGCATCCTCACCTACATCGTCTGTACGCGCGACATCAAGTGGCAGGACTTCAAGCTCGTGAATCCGTGGTGCATCGCCGCCGCGTTCCTCGCCATCTGCACCCAGCTCTCCCTGACCGCCGTTCGCTGGTTCACGCTCCTGCGCGCCGCGGGCGTGAAGTGCTCTTTCCGCGAGGCGTTCAGTCTCCAGATGCAGGGGATGTTCTTCTCTCAGTTTCTGCCGGGCGGCTCGGTGGGCGGTGACGTGGTGAAGGCGGGCATCCTCGCCACGCGGACGCCTCCCGGCGGCAAGTTCAACGTGGTGTTTTCGATCTTCGTGGACCGTCTGTGCGGGCTGGGCGCGCTGCTGATCGCCCTGCTCGGGACATGCCTGATCTGCCATGACACGATCGCGCAGTTCCCGGAGGGGGCGCGGCACGGCCTGCTGGTGATGTGTGCGGTGTGCGGCGCGCTGCTCTGCGTGGTGATCTTCGTCTTCTTCAGCGACCTGCTGTACAAGGTGCAGTTCTTCAAGTTCTTCCTCGACATCGCCGACCGCATCACGAAGGATACGTTCAAGCGCGCCGCGGACGCCGTGGCGCTGTACCGCCGGAACTGGAAACTCCTGCTCGGCTGGATTGCCGCAACCACGCTGATCTTCTTCCCGATCCTCAGTATGCCCGTGTGGCTGATCGCCAACGGCTTCGAGGGCGCGCCGCACCGCGGTTTCCTGCCGTGCCTCATGATCTCGAACGTGAGCCAGACGATCGCAGCGATCCCCGGTTCGTTCGGCGGTACCGGTACGCGCGACATCGCCTGCGCCGAGATGATGACCGCCATGGGGTTCACCGACACGGAGAGCGGCGTGATCCCGATCCTGGTCACGATGGTGACCCTGCTCGTGGCGCTGTCCTGCTCGGTCTTCTTCATCTTCGACCGCGGAAAACGCGCCCCGAAAGCGTGATTCCGCCGTCTCTTCCGTTTTTTCAGCGGAACCGGACTTGCTTTTCCCTGAAAACGTGATACATTAGAAACGATACTTTTTTCAACGCCGTCGCACAACCATTCACCGCCGAACCGACATGTCAACCCGCAAACAGGACGGAACATTCCTGGACTCGCCTTCCAGGACGCAGGTCATCGAGCTTTTCCCCGCCGAGACCTCCTGCATCGCCGCCGACACCCATCCGGGATTCCAGCGCGACCACAACGAGGACAGTTTCGGCACGTTTACGGACCCCGCAGGGGGCTGCTCGCTGCTCTTCGTGGCCGACGGCGTGGGCGGGAACAGCGGCGGCGACCTCGCCAGCCAGTTCACGGCGAAGAGCCTGCTGGCACAGTGGAAACGGTTTGCCGCGGGCAGGACGCCCGGCGCGCACGAGACCGTCGAGTTCTTCCGGAGGGCGCTGGAGGACATCAACCGGACCGTGTACGGCATCAACGCCGACCAGGGCACGCTCTCCTCGCCCATGGGCACCACGGTCGCCGCGCTCGCGCTGCTGCAGGACCAGGTCGTGGTCGCGCACGCCGGCGACAGCCGCGCGTACCGGTTCCGCGACGGCGGGATCGAATGCCTGACCGCCGACCATTCGCTCGTGCAGAAATGGGTCCGCGAGGGCGTGATCACGGAGGCCGCCGCGAAGATCCATCCGATGTCCCACGTGATCTACAAGTCGATCGGACAGCAACGCAGTCTGGACCCGGACATCCGCGTCCACGACCGCAGGCACGGCGACAAGTTCATCGTGTGTTCCGACGGCCTGATGTGCCATGTATCCGACCCGGAGATCCTCGACATCATGGCGCGGAGCAATTCGGCGCAGGACGCCGTGCGCGACCTCATCGCCGCCGCCCTGAAGCGCGGCGGCCACGACAACGTCACCGTCGCCTGCTACTACCAGGCGTGACAGCCGGATCGATGGCGATATGATTGTTAAAATTTCTGTACGACATTACGGCAAGCAAAAAGTCCGGGCTGTTTGGGATGTTCAAAACAGCAAATGGTGGTTTTCCGTTCTGGATATTGTTGCTGTGCTTAATGAGCAGGACGATGCCGGGAAGACCCGCAATTACTGGAAATACTTGAAGGGGAAGCTGAAAAAGGAAAAAGACCAGCTAATCAATGCCGTAAAACTATTGCGCCTTCCCGGTTCCGATGGCAGATCCCGTTCAACGGATTGTCTTGACAGTGCCGGAATCATTGCGCTTGCCAAAAGTTTCCCCAATACAAAGGCATCGAAGTTTCTGGATTGGTTCCTGTACAGTGACAATACAATAGACGGGCAAAGCAAAAAGAGAGCATATGATCTTTTCGAAAGCGGTCTGTTGTCTTCTCTGGAACCGGGAACTATTGAGTGTCTTCAGCAGATTCATGCCTATATTTTTGGTGGACTCTACGAATTTGCCGGCAGAATCCGCGACAGGAACATCAGCAAAGGCGGGTTTGCTTTTGCCAATGCGCGCCATTTCGGGACCACGCTTCCTATGATAGAGTCCATGCCGGAAACCACGTTTGAGCAGATCGCGGACAAATACATTGAAATGAATATAGCGCACCCGTTTATGGAAGGCAATGGCCGCAGTACGCGTATCTGGCTAGATTTGATGCTCAAACGCACCCTGAAGAAATGTGTGGACTGGAGCAGGATCGATAAATTCGAGTATTTGAGCGCCATGAGGGAAAGCGTTGACAACAGTACCCATCTGAAATCTCTGCTTCGAGCGGCCTTGACCAACGAAATAGATAATCGTGAGCTGTTTATGAAGGGGATTGATTATTCCTACTACTACGAAAGCGATGATTCCAGCATGGAACCTGATGGAATAAAGGAAAAAGCATCATCGCAGAATCCATAACAGGATTACATTGCGGCTTTTTGTGCTTTGCTAATCGTTTTTGTAATCCATTCGTTTTTTGCTCCCCATAAAACAGAAAAGTCCACCCTTTCAAAATGAACAGCTTAGAACCCAATCGGTTAGTCTCACTAACCGATTGTGACATTCTGACGCAATAATCCTTAATGCGAATTCTATCTTTATCGCCGCCGCCCTGAAGCGCAGCGGCCACGACACCGTCGCCTGCTACTACCAGGCGTGACCTTTGCCCCGCGTTCGCCGGATGCATGTTCCAAATCTTGAGAAGATGACTTGTTCGGATTATCCGCCCTGCGAAAGGGCCCATACGCTCAATGCGATCAGCCCCTGAATGAGAACGTTTGCGGAAAATAAAACGAAGGCGATTTTCAACGGGCGGTCCGTTCGCTTCATGTTGCTCAGCGCGATTCCGTAGACTAGGGCAAACAGGAACAGGACGAGGGGCGAAAACAAGATTGTCGACTCCAGAACGAGGAAAATGGTTCCGGTCATGGTCCCGGCGATCTTGTCATGGTCGAGCGGAATGAGGTCGAGCGAAGGAAACAGAAGCATGTGCAGGATGGTCAGAAGCCATAACGGGAAGAGACGCCCGCCGATTCCCTGATCCCGATAACGGATGGCGAAAAGGAAAAGGACAATCGCGCAGATGAAGTCGAACCATGTCGCGGCGAACAGTCCCGGCAGAATCTCGAACATGGAACGACCGCTCTTTTCCAAGTACGCTTTCTGGTTTGTGAGCATCGCCTCGTTGTTGACATCGGGAATCTTTTCCCCAGCCGTTTTCTCCGTCTCGGCTACGGGGGCGTCCGCAAGGGCCCGGATGAATGTATCGGCTTCGTCGGATCCGTCGGCGGGATGATAGAACTCATCCGGTGTGAACGTCTTCGAAACATTGCCGTTTTCGATCACCACGTCGCTTGTCCGCCCCTGATACGCCCCCTGAAATTCGGTCCTTCCCGGCGCAGGCATCATCGTGCGGATGACCAGAAGCCGTTCTGTTCGCCAGTGCTTGTCATCCGAGCGATAGAGGTAGGCATCCACGCCGAACGTTTCGTTGACGAGTTCCGGCGACTGGCGCTTCCATTCATGGAGATCGCGCACGATCTCCGCCGCGTGTTCCGGGTGGTCAAGGTTGAACCGGAACCCGATAATGCGATCGTTTGTGCAATCTGACGGCGGGCAGGCATCAAGCCCGTATTTCTTGGCCAATCGGCAAGACAAATCGAATTCAGGGACGGCAACATACATGTTCCATCCTTCCCAGTCCGTCTGCGGCGTGTTCCGCATGGAGTCACGGACCAGGGCAAATACGAAGAAACCGAATGCCGTCAGTGTCAGGCAGCACATCAGCGCAGGCAGGAATAATCGGTGTTTCATGTTAAATTCTCCATGCGGTGTCGGGGTTAGTCGGCTGGGGGTGGTGAGGGGTGCTGCTCCGGCGAGGTTTCAAGTTGTTGTTGTTTTGTTATAGACTGGCAGTTGTCCGTCTTCGGGAATCCCGGCTGCTTCCGCATATCCTTCCACTTCGGCTTCATCTCCTGCCCGCTCAGACGGTAGACGCCGCCCGCCTCCGCCGTGATCCAAAGGTCTTCCGAACGTGTCAGGCAGGCTCCCGTCAGGAACTTCGTCGGTGCAGTCGGAAGTTCCTTCGGCAATGCCGCCTGGACGCGCAGAGGAAGGACCGAAAACATCAGAGCGAAAGCGAGAAAAAGAAACGGAATCAACTTTTCTTTGAATTCCGCCATCGCAAATATAGTTTTATGCAACCCCCACACACAGCGGATAGCGATTGCCAGTGCCGCCGTGCTGACGGCAAAGAGCAACACCCAAACCAAAAAGCCGATAAAGCCGCTGTTGAAAATTACGTTCGTCATCGGTTAAATTGAAAATGATCAAGGATGCAGCAATGATCTCAAAGTGGGATTTTGCCGTAAAAGTTCTATGGCATCCGCTTCTCCATGATTCGCGGCACGTTTCATCCAGAATAACGCCAGTTCTCGATTCGGCTTTAATGCAAGATCAGGATTCGCGGCATCAAGATAGAATAATTCGCCAAGGATATATTCCGCCAATGGGATGTGTGCTTGAATACCCTTTTTGATGGTTAACAGGTTTTCCTGTTTGTTGCGATAATTCATAAAGACAGGATTCCGAAATAATGCCATCCCTGCGGCTAACACTTCAGTGTCCAAACAGTTGTTTTTGTTGGCTATTTCAAGTAATTCCCGAGGTTGAAACTTACCATTGTTTCTTATGTAATATTGAGGATAAAAAGCGGCAGCAGCATATCCTTGCTCAATGGATTCTTTGAAGAATTCTGTTGCTTTTTTTTGAAACTCTTGTGTTTCAAAAAATTCTGTTGAAACAAATTCCATGCAGGCGCGTCCGGCTATGCATAACATTTCAGGAGTGGGGGCGGATTTGTTACTGACATCTTCAATTATCTCATTAAAGATAGCATTAGCCTTGACAGAGTCTTTTGGAATATCAGGTCTCCCGGTTTTGTAATACATTGCCAACATTAATTTTGACTTTAATGATGAGTCTTGCTCAAAGCATTTCATGGCATCGGAGAATTTCTCATCCCAATCATAAGCCATGCCACGCTCGTATAAATCGGAAATTTTATCATATTCAACCTTGGGAAACAGAGCTTTAAACTCGTCATCGGTAAAAATGTTATCTTTCGGTAGATTCGCTAAAAATTCAGCTTTTCTCCGTTCCATTTCTTCAGGCGATGGATTAACGGCAGCCCCCGCGTCTTTCGATACATGTATTTGAGCTATTTGTTTTAAGAATGCATCTTTGTTTAGAAATTTTGCCTGTCGAATTATTCGTTTGTCTATTCTTTTTTGAATAGACCATAAAATCTCTGAGTTTTGATCCAAATAGTGATCTAACTCATCTTCATAAACTTTATTGTTAAGCAACGAACTAACATGATATTTTTTGTTTAGATTAGCAAATGTGCTATCATTAATGGAGGAGCCTTTAACATCGACATGATACAAATATTCGGCGAAACTTAATCCTAAAATCGTCAGGTCTGCATACAGTGACTTTAACCTTTTATGTTTTATATCCTGTATGTCGAGAAAATCATCATTATCATTTGTGTCACCTGATGTCAATAATAGAAACAATTCTGTCGGTATATATGGATATTTTCTATGTCTCTCATTCAATATCATATTGTAAAAACCAGAAGAAATATCTATAGCAGATTCTTGATGTTTATTGTCATTATATGTGACAGATAAAAAAACAATATTTTGGACCACGTTCAACTTCATCTTTTTAAATGGCAGGTCCGGAAGAAAAGGACTGGCAAACCTTAATTCACTTACTGTTTCATTCTTTGAATCAATTTTAAGAATAACTACTTCAGGAAACAGTTCATTGCGGATAATAGCAGCATAGAAAAATCCGCGTTTATTATCTTCAAAAAACGCCGTTGATTTTATAGCCCCGGCCCCTGTTCCTGATTCCATTTGACTTGGAATTGCCATTTCCCATAATATTTTATTTTGTTTCGATTTATCAAGCAATTGAATATTACCTTCACTGAATTGATTGATATCTGGTGGCGTAATTGTAACAATAATATTGGCGGATTCATACAATACTTTGAGATGATTCGCTAAATATTCAGCTTCTCTCCGTTTCATTTCTTCAGGCGATGGCGTAGCAGTATGTATCACATTTTCTGTTGGCTTAACTTCCTTTTTCTTAGGACGTGGTGGATATTGTTGTAATAAACTGCTCTTTTCGAGCACATCTTTGATCTCCTGTAAAGAACCTTGCACATTCGATGAATCAATCTTGCGGTCAAAAATAAACATCACGTAATCAGAGTCTTCATTTGCAAGAATCAACTTCGGAAGTTTCGGATAATCCTTTTTAGAAATTTTAATCTTATCGGTTTGAGATAACAATATTATACTTGGAGTTGAATTGTTATCAATACCCCAAATGATCGAATCAATATCGCTTGGAAAGTTGATCGTTTCACCATTATCCGTATAGATTTTTTTCCCTTTTACAGAAATACTTGATAATGGGTAAAAATCTTTCAATTGATCATCTTGAATAACAATACTCTTACCATCTTCAATTGCATACGACATCCATTTATAGTATGCTGGATTTTCTGATGGCATCCAGTTTTCTTGCTTATCGGATAAGGATGGGAAACGTGCAATAATATTTTTGCCAGCAAAATCATACCATATTTTAGAATTGTTAGTTAGACGATGATCCACAAATGGGGCAGAACTCATTCCATGGATATATATGCGGCCACCCACGCCGAAATAAAACCCCTTATACTTCATTATATCATTTTGATATTCATAATAATCTGTAAAAGACCGAAAATCAAAATCGCGGGTCCTGTCTGTTGAAAAAAGACAAAATATAACTCTGCCCATTGCATCTGATTCTAAATCATGAAATACAATAAGTAACTCTTCGCTGTTCATGTACCATGCAAGGGGGAATTTAATGATTTGTTTATTCCCATCATTTCTGGTGTCGATTTCGGGAACGATTGTCATAGGTAAATAGTATTGTTTACATTCTCCATCTCGAATATCAAAGGAATAAAGCACAACAGCGCTGTCAGCTGCATCCGGAGATAGACAATAATTTAAAATACCATCACTAATATAAATCTTTTCAACTCCAAAAGAGCGCTCCTGTTTGTCCCGTCCGTCGTCTTGTTTCTGTGCGTGCAGAGTGAATACTGCCGCAAGAAGCGGCAGCGCGATCAGGGCAATGATCCAAGCTGTTTTAGATTTCATGTTATATCCTCCGTGGTGTCGGGGTTAGTCGGCTGGGGATGGTGAGGGGATGTTTATTCATCGCTGTATAGTTCGTCAAGATACCTTTTGGAATAAACAGACCTGGGGTCTTTTCCCGCCTTCTTCATCTCTTCTATATGCTCTCTTGAGCGTCTTTTGCGCTCAGAACGATCCCATTCACCATCTTGCAATTTGGGATCCGTATCCATCTTGTATAACATTTCAAACGCTTCGTCTCCCTCGCCGAAATGCTCCAGCGCATATTTCGTCCGGCGGTAAACCCAGTCGTAATTCTTGGCTTCCTCATAACGCTTCAAATCCTTTTCCAGTTGGAGCTTTCGTCCAGGATGTGTTGCATACTCCTTATCGTAGTGGTCAAGCAAAGTTCTGTCTAAAAAACAGAAGATGTCAAGCTTGTCATCCTGAAAAGCCCATTCGAAAGCCTTATCAAGAAGCTTCTTTTTACGAACTTCATTTTTTTCTTTAAGAATTTGGTCTTTTAAATCAGAGCACACTCTGTAAAGTCTGTTTGTTTTTGAGTTGGTTTTATATATTATTTCAATAATCGGTTTGTCATCAAAAACCCAATCCGGGAATACACTTATATACTCATATATGACCCCTTCAACACAATTTGGTTCCATTTGAAATGTTTTTTGAATCAGTTCCTTGAACACCTTTTGAGGCGGCGGATAATCCCTGAGACTGGAGATGGCATAAAAATGCCACATCATAAGTTTTTTGTTTTCTGATTTCTTTTCCAGTTCTAAAAAATAAACTTGAATTGTTTTGACAAAAATCTTCGTCATATCATCTTTTTCGAGTTTATGTTCTTTACGCCAGAGCTCAAGGCGATCATATCTGCTAAGACTGGCTTCTGGGTTACGCATGTCATCAAGCGATGACCAAAATTGAATTGCCTGAAAGAGTGATTCTGTCAATTCTTCCATCTGGTCATTGTTCAGCGAAGTGCCTGACGATCCATTGTTATCGGCGTTCGTTGCCCCGGTCGCCGTTATTTCAGCATTCTTCAGCTCCTCCAGCGTGTAATGCGGCTGCATTTGTGAGGTCTTGTCTTGTTCCGTTTTTCCATCCGTGTTCTCCTGCGCGAATGCCGGAATAAACGAGAGGAAGCCGCCGCAGAGGAGTGCGGCGATGGTGCTGACCGATTTGTGTTTCATGTTATATTCTCCGTGGTGTCGGGGTTAGTCGGCTGGGGATGGTGAGGAGGGTCCGCTTTTCCCTTGAACTCGCGAAAGGCTATGGCCTGCGTGTCAGTTTGTTCAGACGCTCCCGTGTTTCCTGGTCAAGGGACTCGCAACCGGAAAAAGCGCCCGGAGAAATGGATTTCAGGCTGTCCGGGAGCGTCACGTGCTTCAGTCCGGTACACCCCGCAAACGCGCTTTCCCCGATGGATGTGACGTTCGGCGGGATCGTGATCTCCGTCAGCCCGGTACACGCCGTAAACGCGGCAAACTCGATTTCCGTCAGCGAATCCGGCAGATCGACGCGCTTCAGCCCGGCACACACGATAAATGTGCTCGACTTGATGACACGGATGCCCGGCGGGATCGCGATCTCCGTCAGTCCGGTACACTCCTCAAACACATTGGTCCCGATCTCTTCCAGCGAGTCCGGCAGATTGATGCGTTTCAACCCGGAGCATTTCCAGAATGCGGAGCGGCCGATCTTCGTGATGCCTTCCGGCAGGCGGACTTCCGTCAATCCGGCGCAGCCGGAAAACGCGCGATCTGCGATGGTCTTCACGCCCGGCTGGACGATGCACGGGCCGTTCGGCGCGGAAACGCAGGAAATGAGGGTGGAACCGTCCTCCGAGTAAAGAATGCCGTTCACAAGCCGGGAACCCGGATACTCGTCCTGCGCGGCGGATCTGCCTCCGGTTCTGTTGACGGCTCCGCCGCCATTGCCAGTCGCGGATTCCGTGTTCCAATTCGTATTTCTTACCTGCCCCGTGATGTTGTTGAGGGCGTTGTACTCGTAGGCGATGCCGCTGCCGGGGCTGCGCGCTAGCCGCAGCTGGATATTAACTTTTCCGGTCAATGGCTCCGGAAGCGACAATTCGGGGAAAACCGGATGCGTGACGGAAAGTTTATAATACACTTCCTTCATTCTTGCCCCGTCCAGGAACTTATCGAGTTCATCCGTTTGCGCTTCGCTCATTTTGTTGAAAAAGAATTTCTCTCCTTCCAGACGGACCATTTCTTCCTTGAGGTCCTGATCACGATACAGGGATAATGTCATCTTCAGATCCGGCACAAACAATCCGGTGTTTTCGCTGAAGTATTGATTCCCGCTTGTAAGTATCGCCAGTGACTGCCCGCTGTAAAAGATAATGTCGACCGGGAAAGGCGCCATTTCGGGCACGCTGCAGACGATCGCACGATTTCCTTTCCGAAAAACGCCTGTGGCTTGTATGGGTTCTAAGAATGCCACAAGGGAATACGGATTCTTCTGAACATCCACCTTCGTCAGAAGTATCTGGTCCACGGTTTCATTCCGGGGAGACTTCAAGGCGATTTCCGAAAAGTAGAACGAATATTTCCCCGTACTATAGTCTACTTCGAATATCGTTTTACTCAGTTCCGTGAGATACGGCAGATACCGTTCCATCATCGTCGCAAGCTCTTCCCGTTCCTTCCGGGCTTCATTCTCGTCCTTGAAGACTATGGAGTAAAGGAACCATGGCTCGATTGCGAATCCCTGCTTCCTGTTCTCTTTTCCTGTATCGACTAAAGGGAGCGGAAACACCTTCTTTGCATCTTTTTCCAATTCGACATGCTCGTTGATCCGCAGGATTTCTTTTCCGTTGTTCGTGACGGAATAGCCGTATAAGTCAATCGTTTTGTCGGACCGGTTCGCAATGGAAACGGACTGCGTTCTTACGTCCGGTTGTGAGGAGCGGACGCTGCCGGAATACTGTTCCAGCTGAATGGTCGCGATCTCCAAATCCTTCGCCTCAAAAGCGGCATTGCCTTTTTCCGAAAGCTCTTCCGTGTTTTCTCCATCCTTTGCCTCAAATGCGGCATTGTCTTCCCGTAAAGAATGATCCGCATTTCCCCCGCGTTTGCCGCATCCGGTGAACGCTGCGACGGTCAGGAAGAGTGCGACGACGGCAAAGATCGTGCTGCGGAACGATTTCGTTTTCATATCGGGACCTCAAGTGTGTTGTTGTTTCTTATTATAACGTTTTTTCGTTCGCCGATATTGTGTTGCCAGTGGACAGAGGATCGCGGCGATGGTGCTGACCGTTTTGTATTTCATGGTATTTCCTCCGTGGTGTCGGGGTTAGTCGGCTGGGGATGGTGAGGCGATGGTGTGGGGTGTCAAAAGCCGAATTGTGATGTCAGATTTCTGTCGCCGGGGACCCGGTTGATATGAAGCGCAATAAATGCCTTGGCGCTCTCAAATGTCCTGTGTATTTCAATATTAAGGTTACGAATCCTGGCTTTTCCATAGTGGTTTCCGCATTTCAAATAGACGAAATTAGTTGACTTGTCAAGTTCATGCCATTGATCGGTCAGCGCAAAGGCGATTTCTTTCCTGTCGTATCCGGTTTCCGGCGCGGTGTTGTATTTCTTGTAGACCTTGTCCTCCGTGATGTCGGGGTCCAGTTCGTTGAGCAAGATCATCCCGTCGCCCGGGTCGTCCGAGTGAAGCCGGACGATCAATTCGGCGGGACACGGCGCGAGCACGCCTGGAAGAGAGACAAAAACGATTTCGCCGTTTTCATTCCGCCTAAAATCCAGTTCCAGATACTTCGTCGCTTCCGGTCCCGATTCCAGTTTAAAAGCCGTCGCCTCGATGTTCTCGTATTGCCTTCTGTCCAGTTCTTCCGAAGCTTGAAGCATGGAGAGGTCGCAGATTGCCCCGGATTCCTGTTTGAAATCGTATTTGAGACGAATCGAGTCGCTGGTCCTGGTCCGGTATAATTTCGCGATCGGTCCCATTTTGACCATTCTGACCTGGACTCCGTCCTCCTCGACATAACGTTTTTTGCCTTTTTCCAACCACGGCGAGTCAAAAGCGAGTCGTTCCGGGAAATAACCGTCTTTCCAGAACGTTAGCTGGAGCTCCGTCCAGCCCTTTCTCTGAACATGAAACGCCGAATCGACCGTTTCCGTTTCATGCAGGTTCTCCGACCGGAACGACGCGGTGTTGACGCGCGAGAATGCCATTTCCATCTTCACGCCGTCGAGCGGATTGCCGTCTTCGTCCGTCACGGTCCCGCGGAGGTCGAATCCCGAAGACGAGATCCTGAGATTGTCATCCGCATTCATCAGCAGAGCCGTTCCGGTCTTGCAGGAACTGCCCAGAAGCCCTGCCGTCAGGCCGAGGCAGAGGATCGCGGCGATGGTGCTGACCGTTTTGTATTTCATGGTATTTCCTCCGTGGTGTCGGGGTTAGTCGGCTGGGGGTGGCGAGGGTGGTTCGTTTGCATCACGGGCGGCTGCTTTTTCGACGACCTCTTTCAGTAGCTCGATCATACGGTCGAGATCCCGGAGTTGCCTGCGCACCTCGTCGATCGACTCCTCCGGGAAATCCGGGACCAATTCAAGATTCCTGATCGTTTTTTCCAGCACGGCGCGCCGTTCGAGCGCCATCTGCAACTGCTGTTGGAACGGGATCGGGCCGGACGGGAGCTCCGACGGGTTCAGGCGAGCAGGCTCTGTGCGCGAACTGCTGACGTTTTTGACGACCAGCCGGACCACAAAGTGCGGCGCGGGTGCATGTGCATCGACGATGAAGAGAGTGAGCTCTGCCCGCTCCGAACCTCTGTTCAGCATAACGCCGTTCCCGCCCGCTCTGTCCGCGATGATGACATTCTCGAAATCCGGGGTGAAAGCGAGCTTGAACGGCTGGTTCAGGTCCTTCCACGGCTTGCCGTCGATCGTGACGTCGGACGGGGCCTGGTGTTCGCCGGGTGCGTCGTACCGGATCGTGTCGCCTGTAAAAACGAACTTGCCCGAAGCGTTAAGCGTCCCTTCCAGCGTGAGGATGACTTCGGGTTCGTCCGGCTGCACGGAATCGCGTTTCGGCCAGAAATCCTGCTTTTTGACGGGATGCGGAATCAGCACTGCATCCTTGTTGTTCTTGTCATGCTGCAGGAGTTCTTCCGATTTTTCCCAGTACCAGTTCTTCATCCCTGCCCATTTCGTCAATGCACGGCGGCACATCCCGATCGCTTCGTATTCCGCTCCGCCGGGCATATCGCACAGCGCCATCCCGTGCATCATGCGGAGAAGACGGGCGACCGCTTCCATATCGTCGTTCCCCGATTGCAGTTTCGAGGCGAAGAGGTCGAGCGCGGCCCTCATATCATCGCGCGGCAGATCATTTTTATAGATCAGTCCGGTCGCATGATCCTCGATTACGGTGATGAGCATGGACAGTACGCCGAGTTTGCAGCGGTTCAGCCAGGTGTATTGATAATACTGATAATGATCGTCATCCCGGAGGGATCTGGACAGCACAGGCGCGTTCCATTGTTTCTGAGGCTCCGCGATGGGGGCCGTCCTGGACAGAACGAGCATGACGTTCCGTTCGAACTCCCGGTCGATCACGCAGGTATTCCGGGTGACGCCGTACGGCTGTTCCCAATACCGCACCCAGTCTCTCGCGTTGAAGAAACCATCGAACTGATGCGGATTCTCTTTTTCCTGCGCAATGAGTTTCAGGAGCTCGAAACGGTCGGCCGGATGATTCCCGTTACCCCCGCCAAAGCCGATTCCAAAGTCAGGACCTTCGACGGGAGCAGGCTGATCCGGGAAAAAAGTTCTGCCGAAAACTCCCAGCGCATTTCTTTCGGCTGCCCCTTTCGTCCATTCCGGGCTGTCGTAATAGAGCTCGATGTTCACTTTCAGGTTTGCCGGATCCATTTCTTTTCGAATGATCTCGTTCACCCACGGCGGATCGGGCGGATTCCCCCAGTCGATCTCGTCGATCCTGATCTTCTTGTAATGTTCCGCCAGTTTCCGCTGTTCCTCCGGGTGTTCGGCCAGATACTGCGACAACTCCAGCAGATTCCCGCTCCACACGTCGTTGATCCTCCGTTCCTCTTCTTCGCTCCTGGGGCCGTTCTGTTTTTCGAGCGCCTTTCTTGTTTTGTTTTTCCGATACAGATACCCCTGCAGGATCACTTCCGGGATGCCTTTCGTATTTTCCGCCGTCATCCAGTATGGATGCTCGATGATCTCCGCGGATGTCGCCGGAGTCGCGGTAAACAATGCAAAGATACCGCAGAGGATCGCGGCGATGGTACTGACCGTTTTGTATTTCATGTTAAGGTCTCCGGGGTGTCGGGGTTAGTCGGCTGGGGATGGTGAGGGGTAAGCGTTATCAGGGACGAAGCCTGTTCTGCTGTTCCCGAAGGCGCCTGATCTCCTGTTCGTTGCGTTTCAGGCGCTGCTCGACCATATCGGTCTGCTCTTTCGTGGCGCCGGGCGTATTCGAGAGCGTTTTGAGCAGTTCTTTCAGTTCATTCTGGTTGTTGATCGCCTTCTTCAGCTGCTCTTTCAGTTCCGTTTCAGGGTCTTTCGCGTTGTTCGCGCGCGTACCGTTCGAGGCGGGCATGCCGGAGGCGGCCGCCTTACGCGGAACGGCTTCCGGGTCGAAGAGGTTCAGAGCCACGATGGTCGCGATCTTTTTATCCGGGGTCACACTGTCCTTTCGCGGCTCCGGATTGTCTTTTTTCTGAAGGGCCACGGAGAAAGTACAAACGTCATCGGAAAGGATCCTCTTCTGCAGCCTGCCGATATTCCAGGCGGGGAAGCGCAGGTACCGAGGGAGGTCGGTATAAAGCGCCAGCGTCTGGATCACGAACTCGCATTTCCAGTTGTCAAGCCGGAAAACGGTCACGAGAGCGTCATCGGGGAGCGAGACAGACAAATCGTAAAGCAGGGTGAGAATGTCCGTTTCGCCGGGGGAAACCGGCATGTCATCCGTCCAAAATCTCTTCGGCGATGCGGAGGGACCGGCTGCCGGATCGTACGCGATGACGCGGACCTGCCCGCTCATGCGGATCGCTTTGGCGGAGGCCGCAGCGGACGCGCCGTCCTGCAGTTCGGACGCGATGCGTTCGCGGGCGGAATTGACTCGGAGTTCGAGGCGGCGCCAGGCAAGCTTCGGCGTTTTCTTCTCGATTTCCTCGAGGAAGCGGACGATTTTGCCGTATTCGTCGACGACATCGAGATCGAGCTCGGCGTAGGAATGCCCGGCATCGATCGGATCGATCCTGACATCGCCGAGCGACTGGAGATTGACATTCGCACGTTTCGCCGCATCCTTGACGAGTCTGGGGAGCATGACTTCGGGCTTTCCGTCACGCGCCGTGTTCCAGAGGGGCAATCCCGCGAAGATGTCCGGTTGTTTCGGATCGTCCGGTTCGGTCTGTTGTTCCTGCGCCGATTCCGGGGGATCCTCGATTCTCGTTTCGGAAAGGTCGAACGAGATCAGGTACAGGCGATACGTTCCTTTTTCCGCGTCGAAACGGTACTGGTATTTGTTGCCCCAGAGATCCACCCGCGGGACCTTCGGCACGATGTAGGGGCCGTCCCAGCGTTCGGACTTGTCGACGTTCTTTTCGAGGCCCTGCAGACTGGAGGGATAAGTCCCGACGTCCAGTTTGTACTGCTCAAGTGCATCATGAATCAGCAGGATTTGTTCTTTCGCCAGTTCGGCCTTGTCATCGGAAGCGTCTTTGGCTTCGTTCTTCGCATCCGTTTTCTTCAAGTCGTTCCTGGTTTGCGCCGGTCGCTCGCGTTCGACATAGAAACTGCCGCCCGACACGTTCCTGTCGCCTTCGGTTCTGTTGATCGTCAACTGGATTTTCCTGTGGAACAGACGGAGCGGCCGGTTCCTTCCGATGTCGACATAAACGGGATCGATAAAGACTTTTCCGTAGCGCTGTCCGCATTTCACGAAAGCGAATGTGTGAATATCATTATACGTGTATTTCCCATCGGCGCTTTTTTTCCCGAAATCGAACACGAGTTCTTTTTTGTATCCGGTTTCCGGGGCGGTCGGACAACGTTTTTCGTATTCTTCCCGTCTGACGAACCCCGGTCCCAATTCGTCCACGACGATAAAACCGTCGTCGGGATCGTCGGAGTGGAGACGGATGATGAACGATGAGGGGCACGGGGCGTCCCCCAGCGTCCCGTCGAACAGGACTTCGCCGTTTTCGTCCCGCCTGAAATCCACTTCGATATACTTTGTCAATTCCGGTTTCGCCTTCAGGTCGACCTTCTTCATTCCGATCCTGATTTCCTCCACATATTCCTCTTCGTCTTCCTCGTCCTCGTCATCATATTCCTCGTCCTCCTCGTCTTTCTCCGAAACAGTCCTCTTTTTCGGTCGTTCCAGCTTTTTGTCGAACGCGGAAAGATCGCAGACCGTCTTTGTCGCTTTTTCTAAATCATAGATCAGGTATCCGCTGGTCCCGGTCAGGTCGCCGGGGGGGACGCCCTTGTACATGACGACCTGGACGTCTTCCTTCATCACGAGCTTCGGTTTGCCGTCCGGGCCGAGCTCGTCGGGACTGTTCGGCATGAAGTTGATATAATAGTAGCGGTCTTCGATATAATAGCCGTCTTTCATGAACGTAAGTTCGAGGCTCGTCCAGCCTTTTTCGTGAATGCTGAACTTGGAATCGACCGTCTTCTCTTCCGGTTTTTTGGATTCCGATCCGCCGCTCAGGAGCAATTTGACAACCGGACGCTCCAGTCTCATTTCCACTTTGACGCCGTCCAGCGGCTTGCCGTCGGCGTCCGTGATGGTGAACCGAAGGTCGAATTCCGAAGCGTCGATCTGGTTTTGCGTATCGGCCAGGAAGGCTTCGGCTCTGGCCTTCTGGAGTTCCTCATTGGTCCGGCTTGCGTCGGGGCTCTGCTTCATCACCTCAACCCTCCGCAGGAGCGGATCGACATCGGGAAGCCCGTTGTCCTTTGCCATCTTCAGCCACTTCGCCGCCTCGTCGAGATCCCGCCGCCCGCCGGGCGCTCTGCCTTCGAGGTAATACACGCCGAGCATGTATTGATCCATGACGATGAGCTTGTTCGTATTGGTGTTGAGTTTTCCCGTCAGATTGAAGTCGCTGCTGATCCGGTGCAGATAATCCAAAACTGTTTTCTGTTCCGAGAACGGCAGGCCGGCAAGCGTTTTCAGAGACTTCAAGGCATCCTCGCCCGCTTCTCCGGGCTTTTTTTCAAAGGCGGTCATCCCGAGCAGGTGCATGCCCAGGATGTTTCCGCTGTCCGCGGACCGCTTCATGTATTCGATCCCCTTCGCTTCCTGCCCCCCGCCCACAAATTTACTGCCGTAGAGCGCCTGCGCCGTCAGGTTTCCGGCCTCCGCGGCTTTTTCCAGCCATTCTATGGAGTCAGCCCTGTCTTTCGCGATCTTGCTGCTCACCAGACAATCATAGTACAGCAGCATGGCGTCCGAGTTGCCCTGTTCCGCGGCGGCGCGGAAGGACTTCACGGCCGCTTCGTAGTCATTCTTGTCACAGGCGGCAAGCCCTTTCCTGAGTTCCGCTTCGCCCGGAGCGCTCTTTTGCTGTTCGAGGGTCGTGCTGGCGGATGCTTCGGTCTTCGTTTCCGAGGCGTTCGAGGCCGGCGCGCCTTCCTCGCTTTTGCCGCATCCGGTGAACGCTGCGACGGTCAGAAAGATCGCGACTACGGCGAAGAAAGCACTGCGGATCGATTTCATTTTCATATCGGGACCCCCTGTGTGTTGTTGTCTCTTATTATAACGTTTTTCCGTTCGCCTGTATTGTGTCGCCAGTGGACAGAGGATCGCGGCGATGGTGCTGACCGATTTGTATTTCATATTGATTTTTCTCCGTGGTGTCGGGGTTAGTCGGCCGGGGATGGTGAGGAAAGAAGGAGTCTATTCATCTTTGTATATTCGTTCGAGAAAATCTTCAGAAAAAATATACGACGGATCGTTTCCCTCCTTCTTCCACTCTTCTATACTCTCTCTTATCCGTCTTTTACGCTCGGAACGTTCCCACTCACCATCCCACCTTTTGGGATCTGTATCCAACTTGTATAACATTTCAAGCGCTTCATCTCCCTCGTCGAAATGTTCCAGAGCGTATTTTGTCCGGCGGTAAACCCAGTCATAAATCTCCGCTTCCTCATGACGCTTCAAATCCTTTTCCAACTGGAGCTTTCGTCCGGGATTCGTTGCGTAATCCTTATCGTAGTGGTCAAGCAAAAGCCTATCCAAATAATGAAAGATTTCGACCTTGTCGTCCTGGAATGCCCATTCGAAAGCCTTGTCAAGAAGCTTTTTCCTGCGTGCCTCGTCGTTTTCCTGACGAACTTGAACCCTTAAATCGGAGCCGGCCTCGCGAAGATTAAACTCTTCCATGTCGCTTTTGCAGGTCAATTCAAGGATCGTTCCGTCATCGAACACCCAATCCGGGTACGCCTTCGTATAAGAGAGAATGAGCGTGTCCGCGGACTCCGGCTCCAGTTCGACTGCTTTCCGGATCAATTCCAAAAACTGCTGCTGAGGCGGCGGATAATACTGAAGATAACGCATTGCAGAGAAATACCGTTCTCTGAGCGACCTTTTCTCCGATTTCGTTTCGATCCCGGAAAGATCGTCCGGAGGGCCAATCAGGTATTCCTTGTCCTCATCGTCGACGAAATGAACTTCGGCGAGGATCTCCTCGCCGGTATCGACGCCTTCCCGAATCGCTTTCACGAAAAGATCCGTCATATCGCTTTTTTCCAGCCCGAAATACTTGCGCAAACGCTCAAGCTGGTCCTCGGTCGTGGGCATTTTTTCCCCTGCGTCGATGTAGACATCAAGTTGACTCCATTCGTAGATCGTCCTGAAAAAACGTTTTTCCAGTTCTTCCGGCGTCAATTCCTTCATGACGATGCGGAGGTCGCGCCGGAGCACTTGGCTGCCGCGCCCGCGGTCAAGCTGGATTTGCCCCGGAGCGTATCCTTTTTTGGCGAAAACGACGAAGACAGCGTCGCCTTTCCCCTCGAAACGGAAGGAGGAATCGACGGTCTCCTCGAGTTCTTTTGTCCCACTGTACCATCCCGCTTTTTTGCGCGAAAAGGTCACATAGGCGGAAACCCCGTTCATGGCGTTTCCCTGATCGTCCGTGATCGTCCCTTCGATGAGGATCGATCTGTATACCTGCACCAGCACAAAAATGACGGCGACAAGGCATAGGATCGCGGCGGTAATCCAGACAGTTTTCTTTTTCATGGCAAGTTCTCCAGGGGTGTTTCAAGATCGAGGGAACCGTACGGCGCATTCAAGAACATCAGCCGTTTCAATCCTATACCATATCACGGATTCATAAAAATGCAAGCGGAAAAAAAGCCTCTGCAAAAAAACTTTTAACTTTCTGCCTCCCCCGCCTCGAAATGACAAGAAAAACGTGCGAATGATTCACGCCGGCATGGGCGCGGCCGTGGTCGACGAACTTGACTTTCGCGATGAACAGGGATGCTCCGGGCAGGCGCGGGCGCGGCAGAGGCGAGACAGGGCAAAATAGGACAGATAGACAGGACGGTGCGGACCGGTGCCTCACAGCGGCGGATCGTGCCTCATATGAGGACGTCCGTTCCGGGATCAGTGGAATTTTACGTCGAAGAAGACTTCGTACATGGTGGACAGGTCGAATGTCCCGTTCCAGGTCTGTGTGCCGAAATACCCGGGGCGCGTCATATTCCGCTGGTACTTCATGTTCCTCTGGTAAGCGGTGCCGTTGGATTTCTTGAGCGCGCGTTCATAGGCGTGCATGTCCGTGTAGACCCAGGTGTCCGCGAACCGGGAAAGGATCTCGGATGGTTTCAGAAGCTCGCCGAGATGATGCCAGAGGCATCCGTCATAGTCGAAGACATGGTATTTTTTCAGCGTGGTGGCGAATTCGTCCTCTTCCTCGGGATAACACGGCCAGACGCAAAGCTGATCCGGGGAAATATGCTTCATCTTCAGCCACTTGAGAAACGGGACGCTCTTTTTGTCCGGGAAATAAACGCTGGAATGGGACATGTAATCCTTTTTCGGGTCGGGCGCACGAAATCCGCCCTCGAAAAGGCTCGGGAAAGCCCCCTCATAATAATCGGAATTAATGTAATTGTCTGGCTCGATTTTCTTACCGAAGGGATCGATCAGGAATTCCAGCGGCTGGCTCAGACGGGTCCGGTCTTCCCGATCCGTGCCGAGTCCGTAGAACGTCAGGTCCTTTTTCGGATCGGGGAAGTACATGATGTAGGACGGCCGCTGGACCCATAAGATCTGGTACTCTTTCAGTTTCCTTTTCTTCAGCAGCGCCTGGATTCCCGGGGCGACGGTCGGCTCGTCTTCTCCGTTCGGGTACAGCTTATCCCTCGCTACCATACGAAAGAACCAGTCATTGTCCCCCTTCGGCAGTTTCAGATTCCGCCCCCAGTTGCTGAACTTCAGTTCCTCCGCATAGTTTGCGATGCGTTCGGCAGCCTCGGTGTTTTTGCGATAAAAGGCTTTTTTTGTGATTTTCTCGCCGTTTTCATCGCGGAAGTACTGCTTCAGGGAATGCGGGTCCTCCGGCGGACGGCTCAACGGCAGGTAAAACGTGTCCATGTATCCCGCCGGGAAGGCGAAAAACCCCTTCTTGCACGGCGGACAGCAGGGCCACATGCCTGTTTTCGGCTCCTTGTAGTGCATCTGCTTCTGCGGCGTCAGCGACCCGAAACGAACGAATTTCATGGTTGGCTCTCTGATTGTTCTCAAGCGTTTTTCAGGCTCAAAGCGTAATCCGGGCTATTATGGAATGACACGCAGGCGGGACTGTTCCGGTTCACGCCTTCCATCAGGAAGGCTGCGGCCTGGTTTTTCAATTCGCTTTTCTCCTGTTCGTCAATCGTAAAGCTGGCATAGGCCAGATAATAGTAGTATAGCGACAGATAGGCGTCCGGCTCCGTTTGCGCGATTCTGATGAGCTTTTTACGCGGGAGGCCGAAGAAACGCAGCGGTCCGTGATCCTCGAACGGGCTGTTCGGGTCGCTCCATTCCTTCCCCGCCATCTGGATGACGTCGGCCATTGTTTTCTCGGAAGTCGCGTAGGCGTAGAAATCGGAAACACTGAGCTTGCTCTGACTGAACAGCGCCCAATGCTTCTGGGCTTCGGTCTCGGATTTGTATTTCCCGCTGCTCGAATAGACGATATAGAGCAGCATGTGGGCGATATAATAATCCCTGTAGGAATTCAGTTTGTTGTGAAGGATCGCGTCCGATGACCCTCCTTCCAGATATTCGAGCGTGGCTTTGCACCACCGGATGCACTGCTGCGCGTTCCGCATGACGCCGGGACACATGGCGTAATACTGCGCGAGCCTTCTTTGCGGCAGAGAGACGCCTCTTGCGACTTCCGTGTTCAGCATTCCATTCTCCTTGAGGGGCGACAGGTCCGGTACCTCCTCCAGCGCCATGTCAAGCTCCTGCTGCGCCTGCTTCGTGAGCCACATGAAGGAAAAAACGTTATTTCTTGCCACAAAAAAATCCCATGAAATATTCGCCGCCTCCTCCGTCGCCTCCCTGATGCCCAGGATCATGCAGACGATGAAGGCAAGAAGAAAGGCCAGTTCCGCAACCCCCAGAAACCAGCAGACGATGAGCACGACCAGCGAAAACAGGAGGTAAATACAGGTGTGTTCCAGCGTAAGAATGCAGATCAGGGCGGCATGATGGAGCTCCCGCGGCAGCTGCCCCTTGAAGAAAGGCAGACAGACCAGAAACGAAGCCAGATGAATGCCCGCGAGGATCACCAGCCAGGACAGGAAATGGCCAAACCCCGGGTGGCCGATCGGATTGAGGTGGGACATGGATGTCATGGCTTCCAGCATGGGCCCTATCCGGAAATAGTACAGGATGGATGCCGCGGCGAACACGATCGCAGTGGCTATGCTGTGGGTCTTGTTGATGTAGAGACTGAAGATGAGGGACGAGCCCGCGGCGGCACATGCCGCGGAAAGGTCCGCGCCGTAGGAAAAGCGCCATTTCATCACCACAAAAAGAATGACAAAGGAGCAGATGCGGAAAGCGTAGGCGTTGGTATCATACTGATCCTCGATGCCGCTTTCCCAGAAGATTTCCGGAAGTTTTTTCATTTCTTATCCTTTCTGCAATCTTGGTGTGGACTTCTTCCCCGGCCGGGGGAGCCGTGTTTGCACGATGGAACGGATCCGGTCAAAACGTCAACCCGTTTCCTGCGTCTTCCGCCCGGACCCGGTCTGTGCGTCCGAACCGGCGAGCGGACGGTTCGGCTCCGTCCCCGGTCTGTTTTCTTTCCCGACGCTGCCTGTCCGTGCGATCCCCGTCCTTTGTTCGGCGGATACGGGACATTTTCCGTTCGTTCGAGCATGGATTCGCGGATATGAATGCGTTTCGACTATATAATACCACGTTTTCGGAAGAATGCAAGCGAAAAAATGTTCGTGGAAAAGAATTCTGTTTCCCGTGCCTCAAAAACGAAAAAAACGCGGCGAATGATCCGGACAGGCGGGCACAGTGGATGCAGAAAACAGGAGATAAGACGATTCCGCTGATAACTTTGGCATCAAACAAGGCAACTTTTCAATGATGCGAGCTTATCAACGGGCAGAACCGCAGCGGTTTCATTGAAAAGTACGGCATCAAACAAGGCAACTTTTCAATGAAATGTGCTTGACATGCTTTCCAGCGATATCCTGACCGAATTCCTGGGGTGCGGCGATGAGATCAGAATCCATCCGCTCTCCTTTTCGGAGTTTTACTACGTGGCGTGCGGGTCCGGCGCGAAATCGACTTCATCGCGTCCAAAGGCAACCGGAAGTTCTACATCCAATCGGCCTTTGCGATGCCGACGGATGCCAAGCAGGAGTCCGAACTCAGACCGTTTGCTCTGACTGGCGATTCATTCCCGAAGATCATCGTCCGCCGGGACATCGGCAAACGCTGGTACGATGAAACCGGAGTCCTGCACATCGGACTGACGGATTTTCTGCTCGACAGGTCGATCCTCGATTGATCGCGGGCGCGGTCTCCGGCGCGTTTTTTACGGGACTTCGATGTCCTTCGGCATGGAGCAGAAGTTTTCGATGCCGGTTTCGGTGATGAGCACGAGGTCCTCGATGCGGACGCCGCCGATGTCGTGGTAGTACAGGCCGGGTTCGACCGTGATGACGTTTCCGGGCTGGAGCAGCTCGAAATTACGCGCGGAAAACCTGGGCTGTTCGTGGATTTCCAGCCCGACGCTGTGTCCGAGCCCGTGGAAGTATCCGCAGGGGTAGCCCTCGTCGTCGACGCCGGTCTTGAATCCGGCCTCGGCGAGCGACTTGATGCAGAAATCCTGCATGAGGCTGCACGGGACGCCGGGTTTCAGCTGCGCCTCGACGGCTTCGTTCACGTAGCGGACTGCCTTGTACATCTCGAAGAGGCGCTTGCTGGCCTTGCCCTTCACGAACGTGCGGGTCATGTCGCCCCAGTAGCCGTTGATGTCGCTGCGCGGGAAGATGTCGGAGACGACGGGCGCGCCGGCCTTGATGGGGCCGCTGCCGATGCAGTGGGGCAGGGCGGAGTCGGGGCCGCAGGAGATGATGGTGCCGACGGCGGAGTAGGATTTGCGCTTGAACTCGGCCTCGACCTCGGCGCGGATGAAGTCGCAGGTCAGGACCTTGCCGTGCCATTCGAGGAAGCCCTGCGAATTGACCGTGGATTCGGCGATGAAATCGCGCACCTGGAGCTGGGCTTCCTGCGTGGCGGCCTCGGCGGCGCGGAGCTTTTCGATCTCGTCCGGGCGCTTCACGGCGCGTTCGGGGAAGAACGGTCCGTCGGCCATTTCGACCTCGATTCCGGCGGCGCGGAGCTTTGTCGCGAAGATGAGCGGGAAGCGTTCGGGCACCTGCCAGCGGGTCACGCCGTAGACCTTGCTGATGGCGGCCACGAGGCAGCGCTTGCAGTCCTGCGGAGCCTGCTTCAGGACGTCGGCGAAGTCGACCACCTCGATGCCGGGGCGCACTTCGCGGCGGGCTCGCGCGATCTCCAGCACGGATACGAAAACATAGCGTTTGCCGTTGATTTCGGCGTAGATGAACTCGTCGGGGGCGAAGAACCCGGAGCCGTAGACGAGGTCCGCGGATTCGGCGGTGGTGGCGGCGATCAGGCGTGCCTGCGTGATTTTTTCCATAGAAAAAAGACCTCCTCGCTTGAAAAAGGATGCAAATGAAGTTAAATTGAATGTTATCCTTTAATATATCACATCCCGCGTAAAAAAGCAAAGAGATCATATGACGATTCCCAATACTCCCGTCGGCATCGGCGTCTCCATCACCGTGATCGCGCTCGGATCCTACCTTGTCGGAGCCGTCCCGTTCGGCTTCCTCCTCGGCAAGCTGATCAAGGGCATCGACATCCGCAAGCACGGCAGCGGCAACATCGGCGCCACGAACGTGACGCGCGTGCTCGGCAAAGGCTGGGGACGCCTCTGCTTCTTCCTCGACTTCCTGAAAGGCGCAGTCCCCGTGATCGCCGCATCCATGCTCTCCACGCGCGAATCCTCGCAGTTCGTGGTGGAGCACCTGCCCGAATGGCTGAAGATGGAACCGTGCCTGCCGGACCCGGGCGGGCTGCTGGCCTGCGTGGCGGCGTTCGCGGCGGTCTGCGGGCACATCTGGCCGGTGTACCTGAATTTCAAGGGCGGGAAGGGCGTCTCGACGGCCGCGGGCGCGATCCTGGCGCTGAACCCGCTGTCGCTGCTCTCCGCCGGGGCCGTGTGGGTGATCGTGTTCTTCGCCTCGCGCTACGTGTCGCTGGCGAGCATCGCGGCGGCCGTGTCGATTGCGGTCTTCTGCGTGGTCTACCGCGCCGCGGGTCTCTCGAACGCGACCGTGCCGGAGATCATCCTGTTCTTCCTGCTCGCCGCGCTCGCCGTGACCAAGCACGCGTCGAATATTAAACGGCTGCGCGCGGGGACGGAAAATAAGTTCGAGCGCAAGAAGAAGGCGGCTCCGATGCCGCTCTCCTCGCTCCGGGACGATTCCTCCATCCGCGCCGCCGTGCTGGGCGACGGCGCCTGGGGTACCGCGCTCGCGCTCACGCTCCACGCCAACGGCCACAAGGTGAAAGTGTGGGGCGCGTTCCAGGAGAACATCGACGCCGTGAACCGCGAGCATGAGAATAAGAAATTCCTGCCGGGCGTGCCGATCCCGGCGGACCTGGAATACACATCCGACATGGAATCCGCGGTGAAGGACGCGCGGCTGGTCGTGCTCGCGACGCCGTCGCAGTATCTCCGCGGCGTGCTCCAGAAGTTCAAGCCGTACCTGAACCCCGACACACAGATCGTCGTGGACATCGTGAAGGGCATCGAGGTGAATTCGCTGCTGACCATGAGCGAGCTCTGCCGGCAGGAACTCGGTCCGACGCATTACGTGGCGCTCTCCGGGCCGAGCCACGCGGAGGAAGTCGCGCGCCGGATCCCGACCCTGGTCGTGACCGCGTGCGAGGACCGCGACATCGCGGAATACGTGCAGCGCCTGTTCATGAACGAGTATTTCCGCGTGTACACGTCGTTCGACGTGGTCGGCGTGGAGCTGGGCGGCGCGCTGAAGAACATCTACGCGATCGCGGCGGGCATCGTGGACGGCTGCGGCATGGGCGACAACTCGAAGGCCGCGATGATGACGCGCGCCATCGCCGAGATGTCCCGCCTGGGCAAGGTCCTCGGCGGCAAGAAGGAGACGTTCAGCGGGCTGAGCGGCGTGGGCGACCTGATCGTGACCTGCACCAGCAAGCACAGCCGCAACCGGTTCGTCGGCGAGGAGCTGGGCAAGGGCCGCAAGCTCGACGAGATCATCAAGTCCATGAACATGGTCGTTGCCGAAGGCGTGAAGACCTGCGAGGCCGCCTATGCGCTCTCCGAACGCTGGAACGTCGACACGCCGCTGATCCACGGCATCTACGCCGCGCTCCACGACGGACGCGACGCGCGCGAAGTCGTCCACGAGCTCATGACCCGCAAGGCGAAAAACGAGGAGGAGTGACGGGCGGATTCCGTCCGTCCGCCGGACTTCGCGGGAGCGGAGCCGGAGTTGCCGTGGCGGGCCGGTCTTTTCCGTGGACAGGTCGTAGTATGGTCGAGCACGACCTGCTCTTGGACCGCTGCCTGCTTGCGAGACGAACTCAGAAATACCAGAGTTCGAGGTTCCTGACGAAAAAATCCCTTTTCGGATTCGACGGGATAAACTGAATCCTGATCGTACGTTCGGATTCCGTTACGGGGATAAAGAAGTCGAAACGGGCATTTTTTCCGGACGGCAGGCGTGTGGAATCAATGACGGATCCGTCGGCGCCGTCCAGCACGTTCAGAGAGATAGAAGAGTTCTTTTTGAAATTCATTCTCAGCATGCAGGTCGTTTTCCCCTCGCACGGCGGGATCGCCAGCTCGATCCCGAACTGGTTCTCCGCACGGAATTTGAGCATGTTCCGCGTAAAATGGACCAGCCCGTCCTTTTCCTTTTTGAAGGTGAAAGATCCGTTGTCGTGAATCTTGATCCCGGAGTCCAGGAACCCCAGAGACTTCTCCATGGTGATGACCTCCACATGTTCGGAAAGGTACCTCGGAAGATCGGGAAAACCCTCCCTGCACATGGCAGGCATCTTGACCATGATGACCGCCTTCCGTTTCTGCAGGATCTCCGGCGAACAGACCAGATTCCGTATCATCTGATTGTTGATGCCGTCCTGATAAAGCCAATCGGGAACATGCTGGAGGAAAAACGCGGTGTAACCCGGAACGGACGCTCCCAGCTCGCGCTGAGGGTACCAGAAGAAGGAATTTGAAAGGAAAAGGAATGGAGATCCTGTATTGACCGCAAGATTTCCGATCGGCCGGCCATTCTGATTCGTCTGCTTGAAGCCAATGGTTTTTGCGGGATCGAACTTATTATTGCCTTTCGGCCAGAAGAACCGGGAATCGTCGTCATCGGCTTTGAAATCCGCGTCCTCAAGAGTGATCGGCTGATCCGTTCGGGAATAGCGATAGCGCTTCAGGACCCCGGAAAGAATTTGAGCCGTAATAACTGCCTGACCCTCAAACGGATGCTGTTCCGCTTCGAGGGTGTAGAAATAGAACAGGGGGAAATCGAACCTGTGTTTCCACATCTCCGGCATCGGGTCGATGACCTCAATGTCGTTTTTCAGACATTCGAAATAGTGCTCGACCCATTCCGGATTCTCCTGAAAATCGTCCGACGCCAGGACGCGCGCGGCGAAATCTCCCTTGGACGGGATGCGGACCAGAATGAGGTCGATATTGTTTTCTTCGAGATACTTTTTATAGGGGAGTATCCCGTCGATGTATTCCCTGGTGTTGTAGGTCGTTTCCTCTCCGTCGGCGGCAAAATATGAATCGCCGATCCAACCCCTGTATTTTTTGTCGCGAAGATCTTTGTATTTCGCGGCGATCGTCTTGTATTCTTCTTTCCAGGCGGAGAAGGTGCCGCCATGCATTTTCAGTTCTTCTTCGATGCGGGCGATTTCCTTTTGAATACGGTCCCGCCTCATCCTTGCGGCGTTTTCATCTTTTGGCCAGGACTGAACCGGCAGAACCGTGATCTCCCGTTTCGCGAAATCCCTGTTCCCGGTTGTCCGGAAATCCTGCACTTTGCAGATGCTCAGCGCATAATACTGCTGGTGTTCGAACGACTGGATGTCGTCGGAAAGCTGGATCTCCCGGATTGCCTGCGGCATCGCATCATAATCCGCGCAGATGCAGGAAATCCTGTCGCCCGGCAGAAAGATGTTCTGTTCGAGGATCGTTTTGTCCTTCATGACCGGGACATTGACGATCACTTCATACGCAACACGTTTGCTCAGCGGTGTTGAGGACAGCACAGAGTCCAGCTCAACAAAAAGCGCATAGAGGCAGTTGGGATAATCATTCTTTTCGGGGTCAGGAATGAGTGAGGCTGCGCGAACAGTGCCTTCGAAAGATACGGTGTCCGGCTCGTTTCCTCCCTCGAAAAGACTGTAAAACGGGTTCTCTTCGACGGGAGGAAGGCAGGGCTGATCCTCTTCGCCCCTGCAGGAGACCGTGAGCGCTATGGAACAGAGCGCAATCGCGGCGACAGCGAGCAAACAGAACATTTTGTTCATAGCAGGGGTCCTTATTGTCCGGTCCGATATTTGTTCGGGGAGGCTGCCGTCCGTAATAATCCCCGGCTCCGCGCATGGCGGGAACCGGGGCATCGAACGCCGTTTGCGCGGGATCAGACCGGCACACGGGGTTCGGAAAGAAGCTGAGAACAGTCCCTTACTTCTGGATGTCTTTGATGGCCTTGCTGACGGCGTCGTTGGTATCCTGGGCGGCCTCTTCAGCCTTCTTGGTGAAGTTGCTGGCGGCCTTGTTGGTGCTGTCGATCGCGTTGTCGAGCTTCTGGCCGGCGGTTTCCTTCTTCTCGCAGGAGGTGAAGGTCATGGCGCAGAACGCGGCCGCGGCGATCGTGAGCGTGAAGAGCAGTTTCTTCATGATGGTTTGCCTTTCGTTTGATTGTTGATTATGATGTGGAAAGCCGGATCGGAAAAACGCGGTCACTCGGCTTTCTTTTTGGGCTTGATGGTGAGGATGAATCCGAGGGCGAGGCTGAGGAACGCGCTCATGAGGACCTGGTAGTTCGCCGGGAGCGAGAACGTGATCGTGTGCGCCGGGATCCAGAAGACGACGATGGTCTTCAGCAGGTAGGAGCCCCAGAGGTGTTTGTCGATGCCTTCGAGGAACTCCGCGCCGCCGAGGAAGCGCTTCTTCGTGATGCAGGTGTTCCAGTAATCGTGGCTGAGCATCATCGGGAAGCAGAAGATGAGGTTCGCCCACAGGGAGGTGGAGAAGCCCTGCCAGATCTTCTGGACGGTGTCGTTTTCGAACGTGAGCGGCCAGACCGGGGTGCCCATGACGGCGGCGATGCCTTTGCCGAAGAGCGCGAACGCGATGGTGAAGAGCATGCCGTACACGCCCCAGACGAGGAACTTCAGGAGCAGGTCGGGGGTCTTCCAGCTGCCGGTCTTGCCGCGCACCTTGATCATTTCGCCGAGCGTGGCGAGCAGGGCGACCTTCAGGAAGCCGGAGATGTAGGGGTAATGCCCGACGACGCGGCCGAACGCCTTGATGCCTTCCGTCGTGAAGCCGTTCCAGTAGAGCCCGATTTCTCCGGAGAGCGTACCGGTTCTGTGCGGGCCGTAGTCCAGCGGGAAGAAGAAGACGAGGCAGACGAACGCTGCGAAGTAGATGACCGCGATGATGTCGCCGATTTTGAATTTCATTGATCGTGTTTCCTTTTGTGATGTTGGGGGATGGAACGACAAATATTATATAAAGATAGCATGAATTGTGGTAAAAATCAAGTCGAACCGCCGAAAGATGCGGAAAAATGGGGAGGCGGAGCCTCCACTGCGGCAGTGCCTTGCTTCGCAACGGCACACACATAGTGTGGCGGGTAGTGCCTTGCTTCGCGACGGCACGTGATTTCTTCACGGACGCTTATTTCAGGGGCATCACGCGCACCTACCATCCGACCGCGGGCGTCAGGCTAGCTTCATTCACCGTGATTCCGCTGCCGTCTCTTCGCAAGATATACAGTTGATTTCCGCCGAAAACATGCTGTCTGACGCGAATCGTCAGGATCGGATCCTGACTGACATCGGGAACCTTTACCGCCCCTGGCGGGGCATGGTATTCCGCGGATTTGATGTCGGTCAACCACACTTTCTGAAAGTCGCTGTCCTTCAGCCCCAGGGTTTCCAGCAGGGATTCCATATCCTGCTGAGGCGGATAACACCCGTGGCTCATGGAATACATGAACAAAGCTTTATCCACCTGCCCCATATTGGCCCATGTGCCGACGACATCCGCATGCAAACAGAGTTCGAGGCCGATCCACACGGCTCCCGCGACGATGGCGGTAAGGATGCAGCCGAGGACGACCGCGACGATCATGCATCCTTTTTTCTCTTTTTTCTCAAGGATCTCCCCGGAGGAAATGCGGTCATTGTTTTTCATCGTTCGGCTCCGGTATTGCCGCGGACCGTTCCTTTTCGTGCTTCGGTACGGGCGGCGGGGTTTTGTCTTTCAGGTACTCGGTGCCGACGGTTCCTTCTCTTCTCAGGAAAAGCAGATGGTCGTCATAGCTTTCGGACAAATGCCATTTGACGTGCATCGTGATCAGTCTGTCCTCGGGATCGTTCGAATCCCCGGCCGGGGCATGGTATTCCGCGGAATAGAGGTCAAAGAAAAAAGTCGGTCGGAGATCGCTTTTCTTAATCCCCAGCGTTTCCAGCAGGGACTTCATATCCTGCTGAGGCGGATAAGTCCCGTGTTCCTCCTTGTACGCTTCCAGGCGTATTGATACACGTATCATGTTCTCTGTCGTGAGGGCGTTATCCGATTTCAACTGAACGTCTCCGAACCAGTTGAAAAAGTATAACAGGATAAGAATGTCCATTGCAATCAGAATCAGACAGACGAGGATTTGCTTCGGTTTCCTCTCCCTGATATCCCGGATCATCCGGCATATCGCGATGAGCACACAGATGACCAGAGATCCCAGGATCACGAACAGAACATTCATCGGGTGAGGCGTCAGCATGTCGGCTGTTTCTCTCGGAAGCTTCCGCAGGATCATCGTCAGCAGGAAGGCTGACAGGTATAATATGCCGAACCAGGCGGGGAAGAAAAGCCCCAGGATGAGGACAATATGGTCCTCCAGAAAACAAAACGTTTTCGTCAGGATATTGTTCTTCATTTTGCCGCTCCTTCACGGATGTCTTTCAGGCGTTCGATGCCAACGGATCCGTCTCTTCTCAAAAACCGCAGCTGGGCATCGCTTTCAGGAATAAACCATTTAGTGCGTATTGTTATGATCGTTTCATCAGACGAACCAACGGCCGGAGCATGATATTCCGCGGAATAGAGATCATAGAACCGGGTTTTGCTGAAATCGCTTTCGTTCATCCCCAGCGTCTCCAGCAGGGAACGCATATCCTGCTGAGGCGGATAGCTCCCGTGTTCCATCTCATACATGAACAGTCGTTTTGATATATGAGACAAGTTCCCCGACGTGTTTGCGTTGTCCTGTTTCAATTGGAGCGCTACGTACAGATTAAGAACGTAAAGCATGAAAAAGATGTCCAGTGCAATAAGAAGCGGATAGATGAGAATTTGCTTCGGTTTCCCAGCCTTGACATCCCGGACCATTCGCAGGATCGCGATGAGCACACAGATGACCAGAGATCCCAGGACCGCGAGCATAATGTGCAGCGGTTCCGGCGACACTTTTCTGGCGATCTTCTCCGGAAGCAGAGGCAGGCCAATCATCAGAACGAGGAAGATGCCAACCCAGGCGGGACAGAAAACCGCCAGGATGACGGCAATATGGTCCTCCAAGAATCGTAAAGGCTTCGTGATGTCCGTGTTCTTCATTTTGTCTTCATGTCCTCCGGGGAAACTCGTCGATCGAGCTGTTGCATTTTTTGCAACAACTGCTTCGACGAAACAATATACCATGCAGGCAGGGCAAAGTCAAGGAAAAAACAAAGGTTATAAAAAAAACTAAATCAGTGTTTTTTTCCTATTTTCCCCGCCCTTTTCCGGCGGGCGTTTGCGTCAGAACAGCGTGCGGTAGAGGAAACGGATTGCGGCGTCATTCCGATTTTTCACCAGACGCTCCCCGATCATCGCTGTCGTCTCCGGTGACGACGTCGGGATTCGGCCTGGGGAGGCGCCGGATCGTGACCGTTTCGGGTTTTTCCCCGACGGACTTCACGACGGCTTCCATGTTGCTGACGTCGGCGGAGACCAGCTTGTACGTTTCCTCTCCCGTCTTAGCCGTGCCGAGCTTGAATTCGGCTTCGGTGGTGGACACGATGAACGTGCGGTCGGCAAGGGCATCCTGAAATCTCACGCGGATCAGAGGGTCATAGACCGGCTGCTTGACCCGGCAGGGGATGCGCTCGTCCCTGCCGACGCGCTGGATGTAGGCCACAGGTTCCTTCGTCTTCTCGTCCACCTCAAGATCGAGAAGGCGGAACTCGACGTCGTTGTTTTTGAACGTGCCGACGTTCATGCGGACGAACTCATTGCGTTTTCTGTTGTTTCTGATTACGGCGAAGTCTGCGATCCAATCCTTTTTGTCGCTTTTTTTCATTTCGACGGAGACGAGTTCAAGCCCGGTGATGCGCTGCCGGCTGATCGCGGAGACGAATACTTGAGTGATGTACTTCGGATGGCTCTTCGGATCGGTGGGGTCCGTCTTTGCCTCGTACTCCTGAATCAGCGTGAAGCCGTCGGAATCCTGGTCGGAATCGGCGGCCGTCTGCCCGGGAGAGAGTTTGAACTCCTTCTCCCATTCATCCGGAATGCCGTTGATGTTCTGATCGTTGATCTCGGGGAGCCCGGTTTCCTGGATTCCGTCCCTCGTCACGTCAATGACTTCCAGCACACTGACGTCCGCAAATGCAGGGATCGCGGTCGCCAGGGACAGTGCAAAGCAAAACACGAACAAAGTCGGGATTAATCTGAGTTTCATATCATATCTCCTCACATAGAGTTTGCGTTTTCTCAGGTTCCGAATATATAATACCATTCAAACGGCGTGAAATCAAGGAAAAGAAGACTTTTTGTTAAAAAAAACAGAAGAGCGCGGGCTGTCCGGGTTCGCCGCCCTTGTCTTCGGAGAAAACCGTCAGAAGAGCGTGGGCTGTTCGGGCTCGTCGTCTTCGTTTTCCGGGGCGGCGGCTTTGCGCGTCTTCTTCGCGTTCGTGTGGAACTTTGCGTGGCGTTCGCGGAGGATGGGGCGCGTGTAGGACGGAATGCCGGCGTCGGCGATGGCGTTTTCCTCGAGGTTTTCGAGGATTTCGCGGGCGCGGACGATCACGTCGTTCGGGAGCCCGGCGAGCTTGGCGACGTGGATGCCGTAGCTCTTGTCGGCGGCTCCGGGGACGATCTGGCGCAGGAAGATGATCTGGTCGCCGTATTCGCGGACCGCGACGTTGTAGTTCTTCACGCCCTTGCGCGTGAGGGCGAGCTCGGTCATCTCGTGGTAGTGCGTGGCGAACTGGGTGCGGGCGCGCGCGGCGGGGTGGTCGAGGAGGTATTCGGCGACGGAGAGCGCGATGGAGAGTCCGTCGAACGTGCTGGTGCCGCGTCCGATCTCGTCGAGGATCACGAGGCTCCTGCTGGTGGCGTGGTTCAGGATGTTCGCGGTCTCGATCATTTCGACCATGAACGTGCTCTGGCCGCGCGCGAGGTCGTCCATGGCCCCGACGCGGGTGAACACGCGGTCCACGAGCCCGATGTGCGCCTCGTCGGCGGGGATGAAGGACCCCATCTGCGCCATGATGACGAGGAGTGCGGTCTGGCGGATGTAGGTGGATTTCCCCGCCATGTTCGGCCCGGTGATGATCATCATGCGGTTTTCGCCGCCGTCGAGGAGCGTGTCGTTCGGCACGAAGCGTTCGCTCTCCATCTTCGCGTCGAGCACGGGGTGGCGTCCGGCGGTGATGCTGAGGACGTCGTCGTCCGCGACGTGCGGGCGGCAGTAACGGTATTTGGAGGCGCATTCGCCGAGGGCGGCCAGGACGTCGAGGCGTGCGACGGAGAACGCGGCCTTCTGGATTTTGCCGGTGAAGGTGCGCGCGTAGGTGCGGAGCTCCTCGAAGAGCTGTTTTTCGAGTGCGACGGCCTTGTCGGACGCGCCGAGAATCTTGCTTTCCATCTCCTTGAGCTCGGGCGTGATGAAGCGTTCGGCGTTCACGAGCGTCTGCTTGCGGACGTAGTCGTCGGGGACGCGCGCGAGGTTGCTCTTCGAGATTTCGATGTAGTAGCCGAAGACGCCGTTGAAATGCACCTTCAGGCTCTTGATGCCGGTGCGCTCCTGCTCCTTCGCCTGAAGCGCGGCGATCCAGGACTTGCCGTCGGTGATGGCGGAGCGGAAGACGTCGAGGTCGTGGTTGAAGCCCTCGCGGATGAATCCGCCCTCCGCCATGTCCGCCGGGGGATCGTCGGCGAGTGCGGCGAAGATGCGCGAGGTGAGTTCGGGAAAGTCGCCCAGGCCGTCGCGGATGCGTTCGACGAGCGGCAGGTCGTAGGCGTTCAGGATCATCTTCAGGCCGGGCAGGACGGAGAGGCTGTGTCCGAGCGCGAGCAGGTCGCGGGGGTTGAGCGCGCCCGCGTTGAGCTTGGCGGTGAGGCGCTCCATGTCGCGGATGGAAACGAGCGTTTCGCGGATCTCCTGCCGGGTCAGCACCTCGTCTTTCATGAGCCCGACGACGTCCTGGCGCTCCACGATGGCGTCGACGTCGCGGAGCGGCTTCAGCAGCCAGCTGCGCATGAGGCGGGACCCCATGGCGGTCGAGGTGCGGTCGAGGACCTGCAGAAGCGTGCCCTCGCGGCCGCTGCCGTGAAGCGCGTCGACGAGCTCCAGGTTGCGCTGGCAGACGGGGTCGAGCCCGAGGTATTTTTCGCTGTAGTTGCGGCGGATGGAAACGATGTGGCCGGTGCTGCGGCGGAGGTTTTCGGTCGCGTAATGCAGCACGGCTCCGGCGGCGCGGACGCCGCACGCACAGTCCTTCAGGCCGAAGCCGTCGAGCACGGCAACGGAGAACTGGCGTTTCAGGAGTTCGGAGGTGTGTTCGAAGGAGAAGATCCAGTCGTCGAGCGGAGTCCAGAGGATGGGCCGGATCAGCATGGGGCGGCCGCAGTTCTGCTCCCACTGTTCATGGAGGGAACGCGGGATGAGGCATTCGCGGGGCTGGAGGCGCTGGAGCTCGCTTTCGAATGCTTCGCGGGTGTCGAGGCGTTCGGTCTGGAATTCGGCGGTGCTGATGTCGAGCCATGCGAGCCCGTAGACGTCCTTGTCCTCGGCCACGACCGCACAGAGGAAATTGTTGTCGCCGGGCTTCAGGAACGACGCGTCGAGGATGGTTCCGGGTGTGATGATGCGGGTGATGGCGCGTTCGACCAGGCCCTTCGCGAGCGCCGGGTCCTCCATCTGCTCCGCCACGGCAACTTTCAGCCCGGCGTCGAGCAGTTTCGGGATGTAGGCGTCGACGGCGCGGTACGGAACGCCGCACATGGGGTTTCCGGCGCGGTGGGTCAGCACCAGGTCGAGCACCGGCGCGGCGCGCAGGGCGTCCTCGAAGAACATCTCGTAGAAGTCGCCGGCGCGGAAAAGCAGGATGGAGTCGGCGGGGGATTCCGCCTTCGCCTGAAGGTACTGCTTCATCATCGGCGTGATGTTCTTCTCGCCGAAGTCCTCGGGGGAACGCTGTTTCGGGGGTCTGCTCATGGTCGACGCGTGCCTGTACCTCAGAAGGGAACGTTGTCCAAGTCGTCGTCATCCTGCGGCGCGCGGGACGGCGCGTTGTCACGGGCGGGCGGGATGAAGGTGTCGCCGCCGTCGGCTTCGGGCTGGAACGGGGCCCAGGTCTGGCCTTCGGGGCCGTCCTTCGTGAGGATCTCGATCTTGCGCTTGAGCGTTTCGAGCTTCTGCTGGCAGTAGACGGAAAGGCGTTTCGCCTCCTCGAACGACGCGATCACGTCCTCCAGGCGCGTGTTGCCGTTCTCCATGGACCGGACGAGCGATTCGAGTTTGGCCATGGCTTCCTCGAACGACATATCCTGAGCGGGCGCGGGGGCCTTTTCGGTCTGCGGCATCGTGTTGATCTCCCTGTTGAAAAACGATCTGAACAAAAAGCGTATCAAAAAGTATACATCCGAAAACCGGATAGTCAAATGGAAAGCGCGGGAAAGACGCCTTTTTTCCAAAAAAAGAGAAAAAGATGGGAAAACCGGCTTGATAAAAATGATTGAAATGCTATATTATCAAACTACATCTTCCCTATCCGTTTTTTTTACAAGAAAGGCCCCCCTACCATGATGATCAAATGCCAGAAGTGCGGCTTCGAGAACCAGATGGGCAGCATCTTCTGCCGCGAATGCGGCGAAAAGCTGAATATGGATGCGATCGACCCGAACAAGCTTCAGAAGGACGTCAACAAGGAAAAGAACCTCAAACTCGCCAAGAAACGCATCAAGGAGGCGATTTCCACCGGGTTCGGCCTGCTCGTCGTCGTGGCGTTCCTCGCCGTGGTTTTCTACAACGGCGGCCTCCGCAAGTACGAGGAGCCTGCCGTGACCGAGGCAAGCGCGAACCAGAAATACACCGCCGCCGTCAGCGGGACTTCGGTCGGCAAGGTGAAATATACCTATCCCGAGCTCACCCGCATGTTCAACGCCAAAGTCGTAACTCCGATGTCCGAGCTTGATTCCTTCGCCAAGGTCACGGCCGCCGAGATCGTGTACGACGAGGAAAAGAACCAGCCCGTGGTGTACCTGTGGATTTCCCTCAAGGACAAAGTGCCGGTGATCTACACCATCCACGGCGACCTCATCTTCAATTCCCGCGAGGAGGGCTCGAACGATGTGACGGCGCCGCTGTCGCTCGATGTCAAACGCCTCGACATCGGCCGTCTGCCGGTCCTCGTGAGCACGCATACCTTCCTCGACGGTTTTACCACGCTCATCGACAATGAGGAAGTCATGAACTTCTTCGCCCGCGCCAAGGACGTTTCGTTTGCCGCCGACGGCATGACCGTTGAATTCCAGAAGGGCGGCGGCGTCCCGGCCGCATCGTCCTCCTCGTACGCGCCGAAGGCGTCCGCCTCCGCCGGCGTTGCCGCGCTGAAGGGCGGTTCCACCGCGGCCCTCTCCGAAAAGGATGAGGCCGCCCGGGCGAAAGCCGAAGCGGCCAAGCAGAAAGCCGCGGAGGAAGCCGAGAAAAAGAAAGCTCTGGAGGAGGAGCGCAAGCGCAAGGCCGAGGAATACAGGCAGCAGCAGAAGGAGAAGGAGGAGGAGCGCAAGCGCAAGGCCGAGGAGGAAAAGGAGCGCAAGAAACAGGAAGCCGAGGAGCGCAAGCGCAAGGCCGAAGAGGAAGCGGAAAGACGGAGACAGGAAGCGGAGGATCGCCGCAGAGAGCGTGAGGACCGCCGCAACAACAACTACAACAACGGCCGCAGCAGCAGAAGCTCCCGCAACCGCTACTGATTCCGTATCCGCAAAGGCCGTCGGTTCGCCATGTCTGACCCAGGTGCACAGGACCGGGAAAGATTCCGGGATCTGTTTCCGTTCGAACCGCATTTCCTGGAAATCGACGGCCAGAACCTGTGCTATTTCGATGAAGGGACCGGCCCCGCGCTGGTCCTGATTCATTCCTGCCCGATGTCGGCGTTCGCGTTCCGCAGCGTGATCCGGGAATTCCGCACGACGCGGCGCGTGGTCGCCTACGACCAGCTCGGCTTCGGGCAGTCGGACAAGCCCCTGAACTTCGATTACCGCATCGAGAACCATATCGAGCACCTGGAGCGGCTGCTCAACCACCTCGGAATTACCGATCAGATCACGCTCGTGATGCACGGACGCGGCGCGGCCATCGGCATGGGCTATGCGGCCCGCCACCCGGAAAGTGTCGAATCCTTCATCGTCATGAATGCCATGTCGTTCTCCGATTTCTCGCTGCCGTTCCGCCTCCGCATCTGCAAGCTCCCCATCCTCGGAAACATCCTCGTCAACAAGTTCAATTTCTTCCTGCGCCCGCCGTGGCGCTACCCGAAGATCGTCCGCGACGCCTACCTGATGCCGTTCCCGCGGCGGGAAGACCGGTGCGCCCTCATGGAGTTCATCAACTCGCTGCCGTGCGCGCCGGAGGACAAGTCGGCGCAGTCCATGATCGAGATCGAAACGGAGATCTGGCAGCTCCGGGGGAAACGCGCGCTGATCCTGTGGGGCGGCAGGGACTGGCTCTACACGAAGCGCGCGCTGCGGAAATGGACGGAGTATTTCCCGTCCGCAAAAGTCGTCATACTGCCTCTTGCCGGGCGTTTCCTCATGGAAGACGATCCGGCGGAGTTCATCACCAATGTCAGGGAATTTTTTGAAGAAGGAAAGAAACGTCCATGATCCGGGAATCCATCCAGCTGGAAATGAATTTTGACGGAACCAACGAGAACCGGTTCAAACAGAGGTTCGACCTCGGCGAATTCCAGCTCATCGCCGAACTCCCCGTCCCGTCCGCCGACACGCCGCTGGCCGACGCCGTGCGCCGCGCGTCCGATTTCGAATATCTCGTCCATTCGCAGGAGGGGCCGAAGGCGTCCATCGCGTTCGTCAACGAAGCGCCCGCGGGGTATTCGCTCGACATGGTGCAGTTCGCCTCCGAGCTGTGCAAATACTCGCGCGACCGCCACATCCTTTATTTGCACGGACGCGACAACACGATGAAGGACATTCTGGAATCGGTCCGGCACGCGCATTCCGAAGGGTTCAAGAATTTCTGTGCCGTGACCGGTGCGGCGGTTCCCGGCGAAGGCGAGGCGGAGACCCGGAAACATGTGTTCCTGGAAAGCGTCAACATCCTCGGTGCGGTCCGGGCGGCCGGGCTGTCCTCGATCTCCGTCGGCGCGACGGTCAATCCGTACCAGTACACGCCGGAATCCGCTCTGGCGCAGTCGTTCAAGATGTTCCGCAAGCTCGACAACGGCGCGGACTACCTTGTCGCCCAGTACGGCTGGGATATGATGAAGCTCCAGGAAATGATCTGGAACCTGTTCCGCCGCGAAATCAACATCCCGACCGTGGCGCGCCTGATGTTCCTGACGCCCGACAACGCCGAACAGGTCTGCGCGGGCGGGTTCCACGGGGTAGACATCTCGCCCGATTTCGAAAAATTGCTGAAGGATGAACGCGACCACTCGTTCGCCCAGTTCGAGGCGGCCCAGCTCCGCCGCATCCAGATCCACGCCGCCGGGGCGCGCCTGCTCGGGTTCAGCGCCGTACAGATCGCCGGCGTCACCAACGTCGCCCTCATGGAGACGATCCTGCAGAAGGTCCGCGAGGCGTTCCGGGAATTCCCGACCTTCGAGGACTGGCGCACCGCCTACCGGGAGTATTACGACCGCCTCGACATGGCGCCGTACCCGAACGAATTCTACCTCTTCGACCATCTTCTGGAAACCGACCTTCCGGCCGAACAGCTTTCCTTCGAACCGGGGATACGCCCGCTGACCAGGTCCGAGAAATTCCGGCGCAGGCTCGCCGGCGCGCTTTTCTCGAACGCGGACAAGCTGCCCGCGCGGGAACGCCGCCTGACCAAAAAACTACTTGTGTCGTGCCGCGGATGCAACCTGTGCAGACTGCCGCAGACCGATTACGTCTGTCCGGAATCCTGCCCGAAAGGACTTGCGAACGGTTCCTGCGGCTGCGGCAGGGCGAACGGCAATTGCGAACTCATGGATGCGGAATGCGTCTTTGCGCAGCGCACCCGGATCGCGAACAGCCGCATCGATTATTCCTCTCTGGAGGAGGGCGCAGTCCCGTCCGTTGAAGAACGCCCCTGATATTTTGCTGCTTATTCAGGAATAAAAAAACGGCCGTCGTTTGTTGAGACGATGGCCGTTGTTTTTTCTGCGATTCGAACTCGTTTTTATTTTCCGAGCAGCGATGGCAGCCAGTTGGAAAGCGCCGGGATGTAGGTGATCAGCACCACGGAGGCGACCATCGCAATCCAGAAGGGGATCATGGACGGCGTGACTTTCGCGATCGACGTCTTGCCGATGCCGCAGCCGATGAAGAGGCAGGTGCCGACGGGCGGCGTGCAGAGGCCGATGCACAGGTTCGCGATCATCATGATGCCGAACTGGATGTCCGTCATGCCGAATTCGCGGACGATCGGGAGGAAGATCGGGGTGAAGATCAGGACGGCGGGCGTCATGTCCATGAAGGCTCCGACGACCAGCAGCAGGACGTTGATGAAGATCAGGATGACGATCGGGCTGGACGACAGCGACAGCAGCCAGGCGCTTACGGTGCCGGGGATGTTCGCCACGGTCATGATCCAGCTCATGGAGGAGCTGACGCCGATCAGGAACATTACGACGGCGGTGGTGATGCCGGTTTCCTTCAGGATGCCGGGGAGGTCTTTGAATTTGACTTCCTTGTACAGGAACACGCTCAGGATGAAGGCGTAGGCGACGGCGACGGCGGCGGCTTCCGTGGCGGTGAATATGCCCTTCAGGATGCCGCCGATGATGATGACCATCAGGAAGAGGCTGAGGAACGCCCGGCGGAACGAAGTCCACAGGACGGAGAACGGCACGCGTTTCTCGAACTTCGCCTTGGAGCGGGCCGCATGGATCATGCACGCCACGATGATGCAAAGCCCCATCACGATGCCGGGTATGATACCAGCCAGGAACATCGCCGCGATCGACACGGAGCCGCAGGCCACGGCGTAGACGATCATGATGTTCGACGGGGGGATGATGAGGCCGGTCGTGGCGGACGTCGTGGTCAGGGCCGTCGAGAAGTTCCGGTCATAGCCTTTCTCGACCATTTCCGGGACCATGAAGCCGCCCACGCTGGCGACTGCCGCGCCCGCCGAGCCGGAGATCGACCCGAACAGCATGCACGTGATCGTATTGGCGTACGCCAGGCCGCCGGGCAGATGCCCGACCAGGGCCGAGGCGAAGTCGATCAGACGGCGCGCCATGCCGCCGCGTCCCATCAGGATGCCGGACAGCACGAAGAACGGGATGGCGAGCAGGGGGAACGAGTTGATGCCGAACATCATGCGTTCCGGCACGATGATCTCGGGACGGAACGTGCCGCCCGCGACGGCCACGCCGAGCATGGTGGCGGACCCGATCGCCACGGCGACCGGGACGTTCAGGAGAAGCAGGGAGAAGAAGATCAGGGCGAGCACAAAACCTACACACTCCATCGTCAGGCCTCCTTCCCTTTCTTGCCGAGGACATCCTCGGCGTAATTGCAGATTTCAAAGTAGAGGATGAACAGGCCGGAAACCGGGATCGGCAGGTACATCACCGCGTCCGGGATCTGAAGCGCGGGCATCACGTTCCGGGTGACGAACATGGCCTTGTGCAGCAGGAAACAACCGCCGTACAGGAACGCCACGACCGTGAACACGATCGTTACGAGATGGGCGATCGTCGCGGCGGTCTTGCGCGGGGTGTCGGTCATCATGTTCACGATGAGGTCGATGCCGAGGTGGGAACGGCTGTTGAACGCCAGGGCGATGCCGAAGAAGGAGGACCAGACAAGCAGCAGACATGCGAGCTCCTCGGTCCAGGACACCTGCTTGCCCACGACGTAACGCGAGATGACGCCGAGGAGCACGTCCAGCACCAGGAGCGCCATACTGGTTTCCAGGAGGAAACTCAGGATTTTGACCATGACGGTATGAATTTTCCGCATCACTTGACCTCCCGGATGCGCTTCGCGAGCTCCTGCAGATCGGGCGGGAACGCGTCGTAGATCGGTTTGGAAAGCTCGATGAACGGGGCGCGGTCGACCTTGATAAACTCGACGCCCGCTTCACGCGCGATCTGCTCGTTGAGGACCTCGGATTCGCGCCACGCCTGCCGCTGGAACACGTTCGCATCGGCTGCGGCCTGTTCGATCCAGCCCTTTTGCTCGGCAGTGAGTTCGTCCCAGATCTTCTTGCTCATCACGAGCACGTCCGGCACACGCTGGTGTTCCGTGAAGGTGAAATATTTGCACACCTCGAAGTGGCGTCCGGTCACGAAGCTCGGGATGTTGTTTTCGGCGGCGTCCACGGTGCCCTGCGACAGGGCGGTGTAGAGTTCGCCCCAGGAGATCGGGGTCGGGGACGCGCCCAGCGCCTCCATCGACTGCATGGCGATGGAGCTCTTCTGCGTGCGGATCTTCAGCCCCTTCATGTCTTCGGCGGAACGCACGGCCTTTTTCGTGGTGTAGATGTTGCGGGCGCCCGCGTCGAAGTAGCAGATGCCCATCAGTCCGTCGATCTTCCGCAGGAGGGACTTGCCGATCTCGCCGTTCATGACCGCCCAGAAATGATCCGAATCGCGGAACAGGAACGGCGCGCCGACAACCTGGAATTCCGGCACGGAGCCGTCGAGCACGGCGGCGGAGCATTTCGCGAACTCGATCTGGGCGTTCTGCGCCTGCTTGAAGCATTCGTCCTCGGAGCCGATCTGCCCGCTCGGATAGATTTGAAGTTCCATCGTGCCGGCGGAAAGCTCGCGCAGGCGTTCCGACATGTGGAGCATCGCCTGATGGACCGGGTGGTCGGCGGAGAGGCCGTGCCCGAGGCGGAGTACGCGGACGCTGCCGGACGTCTTGGCGGAGCGGACCGAGAACGCGCAAATGGCCGTGGCGATGAAGCACGTGGTCAGGATGTTGAGAATCCACCAGGAGATGGGATTCGAAAACGTCTTGTGGGTCTTTTGGAGTTCAGACATGGCAGGAATGGTTATCCTTTCGTGAATATGAAGGTGAAGAAAATGACAGTTGCGAATCCTTATATTCTAGCATAAAAAACGGAAAAATCAAGCGGAAACGTGCGCGCGGGAGCAAATTAGCAAAAGAAAAAGCCGCTCCCCCGGGAAGGGAGAGCGGCGCGAATGACGCGAAATCGACCGGGAGATCAATCGAAGGCGTGGTGGGCGGAACCGAGCACGTTGATGACTTTGTGCTTGTAGAGTTCCTTGAGCATATCGCGGGCGGGGCCGAGATACTTGCGGGGATCGAATTCCGCGGGCTTTTCCATGAGGACCTTGCGGACGCCGGCGGTCATGGCGAGACGGCCGTCGGAGTCGATGTTGATCTTGCAGACGGCGGACTTGGATGCTTCGCGGAGCTGGTCTTCGCCGATGCCGATGGCGTCCTTCAGCTGGCCGCCGTACTGGTTGATCATCTGAACGTATTCCTGCGGGACGGAGGAGGAACCGTGGAGGACGATCGGGAAACCGGGGATGCGCTCTTCGATCTGCTTGAGGATATCGAGGCGGATGCGGGGATCCGTGCCCGGTTTGAACTTGTAGGCGCCATGGCTGGTGCCGATGGAGATGGCGAGGGAGTCGACGCCGGTGCCCTTCAGGAAGGATTCGACTTCTTCGGGGCGCGTGTAGGTGTGCTGCTCGGCCTTGACTTCGTCTTCGACGCCGGCGAGGACGCCGAGTTCGCCTTCGACCGTCACATCGAACTGATGGGCGTATTCGACGACCTTCCTGGTCAGGGCGACGTTGTCGTCGAAGGTCTTGGAGGAGCCGTCGATCATGACGGAGGAGAAACCGAACTCGATGCAGCTCTGGCAGAGTTCGAAGGAATCGCCGTGGTCGAGGTGGAGGGCGATCGGGATCACCTTGCCGCCGCCGATTTCGCGGGCGTATTCGACAGCGCCCTGCGCGAGGTAGCGGAGCAGGGTCTGGTTGGCGTAGTTGCGCGCGCCCTTGGAGACCTGAAGGATCACGGGGGATTCTTCTTCGGAGCACGCGGCGATGATCGCCTGGAGCTGTTCCATGTTGTTGAAGTTGAATGCGGGGATCGCATAGTGGCCGGCCATCGCCTTTTTGAACATTTCGCGGGTGTTGACCAGTCCGAGATCTTTGTAGTTGACCATACGGTTGTCCTTTCTATGATTAGGGTTGAAAGAAATCCATCATATCAATATAGCACCGCGCAGGATAAAAAGCAATCTTTTTTTCGAGAAAAAACGGTTTTGCGCCCGATTCTTTCTCTGAAAAAACGGGACGGTTCAGTCGTCCAAAGGCAGTCCCATCGCCTTCCGTGCCGTGCGGAAGTGCATTTTTGCGAATTTTCGGAGGAGCGGTTCGCCGCCGGACAGGAAGAGCTGTTTCGCGGTTCTGTCGACCTGCGTCCCGGCTCCCTTGGGCAGGGGGCATCCGGCCTCCTCTTCGAGTTTCGTCAGACGCCGCACGAACTCGGCACGCGCGAGGATGGATGCCGCGGCCACGGCGACGTCGCGTTCGCCTCGCGGGAATTGCTCCAGACGGACGGCGCGACCGTTTTTGAGGAGAGCGTTTTCCACGAGGCGTTTGTCGCCGAACTGGTCGGAGATCACATGCCGGCATTCCGGCGCGAATCTGAGCATGTTCTCAAGCGCGCGTGCATGGCCCCATGCGAGGAAGCGGTTGAGGTTGCCGATGGATTCGTAGGTGCGGTTGTACGCCTCCGGTCCGACGACCACGACGCCGAACTTGCCGCGGACTGTGGTCTTGACCTGTTCCGCGAGCGCGGAGATCTTCGAATCGTCCTTGATGGCCTTGGAGTCGCGCACGCCGGCCTTCGCCAGCACGTCCGCTGTCTCCTCGTCCGCCACGAACACGCACGCCACGACCAGCGGCCCGAAGAAATCCCCCTTGCCGCTTTCGTCGATGCCCGCATGCGGGTCCCTGAATTCAAGCAGCGGCGGCGGTTCCGATTCGTCCCGCGTGAGCCCGATCAGCGGCTCCAGCACGAATTCGACGAAATCCTGCGTGCCCGCGCCCTGCACGACGAGCTTGCCGGACCGGTACGCCGCCACCTGCGTCTTCTCCCGCGCGGCTTTGAAGAGCATGTAGGGCCCCTCGGAGAACTCCCATGCGGAGATGCTTTCAAGACTGGCCCGGAGGGCGTTCATCTGGTCGGGCGTCAGGGATGCGACGAAACAAGTTTTACCACTCACGGCGGCGGTTCCTATGTTGGTTCAGGGGGGCAAATAACGGCTGAAACTAGCTTTTTTTTAAAAAAAACGTCAAAACTTTTCTATTATAGCTTGAAAACTCGCAAGAATCAAGTTAAAGTATGAATGTTTCCCGAGTTTTTTCCAAAAAACGGCGGGAAATGCACGATTCGCACATCCATGAACCGCAGATAAGGAATAACGACGATGAAGAACACTACATGGGTTTTTGGAAGCATGCTTGCCGCAGGCTGCATGCTGTTGTCCGTCCCCGTGGCTGCCCAGGGCAATTTCCCGCAGGGGATGCCGCAGGGGAATTTCCCCCAGGGTAATTTCCCGCAGGGAATGCAGGGGATGCCGCAGGGCAATTTCCCGCAGGGAATGCCCCAGGGAATGGGAGCCGGCCCCGGATTCCAGCAGGGGGGCGCCGCCCAGGGAAGAACCGGTCAGACCGGTGCGAAGCCCGCGACGACCGACAAGACGAATACCACCGCGAAAACCAATGCCGCCAGGAGCGACAAGGCCGCGCTCGAAGCCGCGAAATACCAGCTCTCGAACCACCGCACCGATATCATCCGGACCACGATCGACGGATACGCTTCGTCCGAGGACCTCACCGAGCCGTCCGTCGTCCGTTCCATCAACGCGGACATCGAGAAGCACATGCCGCTCGTGCCGTCCGTCCCCCTTGAGAATGCGGATCTCCAGGCGTTGAATGAACAGGCCAAGAAACTCGTCGAGCAGGATTACGGCTCCGACGACAAGAAGTATCAGAGCATTGTGGAGACCCGGGCCGCGGAAGAAATCCCGCTTTACAAGGTCGGCGACAAGGTTTCTGTGGACTACAACATGGGGCCGAAGCATTACTCCGTCAAGGGCACGCTCTACCGCGTCACGGAGAAATCCATCACGGTCGAGGACAAGATCATCAACTTCATCGACCTGAACGACGAGACCCGCGCGAAATTCGATCCTCAGAAGAATAAGTACATGCGCAGCCAGTACGTCAAGAAGAACCTTGAACGGATCGCCCGCGAAAAGGACGAAAAAATCCGGGCCAATTACGACAAGCTCAAAGGCGAAGTCTTCAAGCGCAACGAAACCGCCGGCTACATCTATGATCCTCTGACCGGCGCGTGGGCCACGGCTCAGGAACTTGCGAAGAATTATATCGACCTGCTCGCCAAGGACAAGTCCAGACAGCCGAAGCCGAAGACGACGACCGCCCAGGTCCGGAACGACGACGGTTTCGATGATTTCCCCGAGGACGACGGACAGGACTCCACACCCGCCGTGAACCCCGGCGCAGGAAAGACGACGCCGGGCTCCTCGCAGGCCACGATCATCCCGGTCAACGACGCCATCAAGCTCGAGGACAACGCGGAATCCCTGGCCAGATACGAGGCCGTCATCGCCAAGGCGGAGAGCCAGCAGAAGAACGCGAACGAGAACTACGCCGGCATCGACGCCGACTGCGGATACAAAAAAGCCTGCTGGGGCTTCACCATCGCCGACGCGCGCTACGCGCTCTGGCGCGAACCTGAATTCCCGCACATCGAGCCCGCGCTCGGCCGCGACGTCATCACCTTCCCGCCCGAAGGGCTGGACGTGGGCATCGCCGGCGACCCCGACTCCATCGACCTCGTGTACGTCTCCAACAGCCTCTCCAAGGTCATCTATATGATGAAGGACTGCTCCAGGCAGGATTTCCTCCGCTTCAAGGACTCCCTCACCGAGCAGTACGGACATGCCGCCGAGGACAAGGGCGGAAACTCCGTCGCGTTCACGAATATCTTCACCGGGAAGACCCCGCCGCAGCAGATCGCCGACGCGGACGAGATCGAAGCGGCGCAGGCCGCCGTGAAGGATGCCGAAAAAGCGTTCAACAAGGCTGTTGCCGAACTGAAAAATGCGAACGACGACAACCGCGATGAGCTTCAGGAAGCCCGCGACAATGCGGCTTCGGCGCTGAAGGCGGCCAACGCCAAGGCCGAGACGTTCGAGAACGCCGTCTCCTCCGACAATCTCCCCTACGTCTACTCCCGCGTCAAGCTCGCGAAGGACAACGCCGGCAAGGTGCTGCTCCCCTATACGTTCAGCTGGAAGGGACAGAACGTCTCCGGCACGCTCATCTTCTACTACGACAAGGCGAAGGACAAAGTCACCAGCCTCGTCTTTGCCAAGGAATACAAAAAGTAATCCTCCGCACATTCAGACGGAACCCGATCCGGACAGGCCGCGCAGGTCTGCCCGGATTTTTTGTACTTGCATTCGCGTAAACCGCAAAAAAAAGGATCAGATGCGCCGGATGCAAGTGATTGATGTTGATTTTGTTGCAAGAATGGCACGTCCGTTTTTCCAGGCTCGGCCCCTTTTTTGAGAGATCAGCTCAAAACAAGGAGGGACCATGGGCCTGCCCCAGAAACAGAAGAAAACGAAACCGCTTTCCCAGTTCGGACGCCTCCCGTTCCGGCTCCGCTACCGGATCGCATGCCTGCTCCTGGAGGGCGCGACCAGCCAGGCCGTGCTCGCCAACCCTGAAGTGGCCGGTACGCTGAACGCGCTCGGGATGACCCTGACGGCCGCCGCGGTAACGCGGTTCAGGACGACGCGTGAGTTCAAGACCATTGCCGAGGAACGGGAGAAAGTGCATCTGGCATACGAGGAGGTCCGGCTGTCCGCCGCGCTGCTCCGCGACTGCGAGGCGACGAGCGCGATTGCGGAGGAACTCAAGATCGACCTGCTGAAGCTCGTCCGGGAATGCACCGACGCCACAACCGACGATCCGAAGACGATCGAACGGCTCGTCCGCTCGGCCGTCACCCTGTCGAAATCCGTTTCGGACGGCCAGAACACCGTCCTGCGGAAACGCGTCGCCGCGCTGTCCGAGGAGAACGTCCGCCTGCGCGAGGCGCTCGAACGCGCCCGGATGCAGTACAACGAACTGCTGGACCGCCGCCGGGACGAATGGTCGCGCGTGGACGGGGCCGAGGTCGCGGACCGCCTGTCCTCGATCCTGGGAATCAAACCGTAAACAGCCTCACATCAACCTCACATCAACCTCAACCCCATAAGGAATCCGAACATGAAACTGAACCATTCAGTCCGAACCGCCGCAAGGGACGGCGGAACGCCCGCGCCTGGCAGCTGGATCGCCGCCGCGCCCGGTGACCGCGCCCGCTGGCTCCAGACCTCCGAGTATACGCCCGTGAACGTCTCGCGCATCCTGGAGGCCGCGAACGAGGGCGACATCGCGGAACTCGCCGTCGCCGCCCGCGAGATCCAGGAACGAAACTGGGAAGTCATCCTGGCGATGCAGGTGCGGAAAAGCGCGCTGACCGGCCTCGACTGGGGCGTCGAACCCGGCGACGGCCGCCCGGCTTCGAAGGAAGCCGCGCAGGCGTTCGAAGCCGCGCTGAGGGAATCCGGCGGCGAGCCCGGCCTGGCATCGTTCCACGAGCTCGCCGGCCACCTGATGGACGCCGTGATCGCACCGCTTTCCGCCGCCGAGATCGTCTGGGGCGCGGGCGGTTCGCTGGCCGGGTTCCGGCCCGTCGGCGCCTGGCATTTCACGTTCCGCGGCTCGGAAACGCCGCTGCTCGTGACGGACGACGACCGGGCGGGCGTACCTCTGCCTCCGGCGAAGTTCATCGTCCATACGCACGGCGGCGCGGGCGATCCGGCGCGGGCCGGGCTCATCCGGACGCTGATCTGGCTGCACGTGTTCCAGAATTACCCGGTGAAGGACCTCGTGTCGTTCGTCGAGCGCTACGGGATGCCGTTCGTGGTGGCGAAGGTCGACCGCAGCGCGTGGGAGAACGAACGCGGCGTGATGCGGAACCTGATCCGGAGCTTCGGGCCGAACGGAGGCGGCGTGTTCACGAAGTCGACCGAACTGGAGCTCCTCCAGGCGTCGAATTCGGGCGGCGACGTCTACTTCAAGCTCCTGGAGTACACCTCGAAGGCGATTACGAAGGTCCTCCTCGGACAGCTCGCCAGCTCGTCCGAATCCGGCGGCCTTTCCGGCGGCGACGCGCAGAGCCGCGTCAGGAGCGACCTGCTGGAGGCCGACGCCCGCGCGATCGAATCGACCGTCCGCTCCCAGCTCGCCGTCCCGTGGACCAAGTTCAATTTCGGCGATGCGGCGGCCGTCCCCGTCCTGCGGTTCCGCGACTCCGCGCAGGAGGACCGTGCCGTTTTTGCGGGCATCGTGGAAACGCTCCACCGTGCCGGGCTCGACGCCGATCCCGAGGAGATTTCCGCCCGGTTCGGCATCTCGCTGAAGCGCGCCGAATCCGCCCCGGAGGTGCGCCCATGACCGCCGCCACGCTTACCGTCGCGAACGCTCTGAAATCCATCGTCGCAGATTCGTTTCCCGCCGTCGGATTCGTGACCGCCGGAACGCCCGAAACGGCGGTCCAGGCCAGATGCCTGCCCGCCGGGCTCCGTCCGCCATGCGTGCTCATTCTCGCGGGCGACGGCGTCTTTACGGACAGCACGCTCACGCGCCGCCAGCAGTTCCACCTGATCCTGGTCGACGTGCTGGCGGGGTCCAACGACGCCCGCACCGCCGCCGCGCTCGCCAGGTTCGACACGCTTCAGGAGCTGTTCCCGGCGGACGGCCTTCAGTCCGGCGACATCGTGTTCATCCCGGAGTCGTTCCGCCTGCTGGACTGCCCGGACGCCCGCGCGGCAGCGTGCCTGACGGTCGCCGCACTGTCCCCGTCGGAACCGGAAACGGAGACCGTCTCCGGATCGACCGCGTCGGCGGGATCGGGTTCGACGTCGTCCTGAGCGCCATTCGCCCCGCTTTCACAAAAACATAACGCACAGTTGTCTGCAAGCCGGACAGCCGTGCGTTTTTTTTGCCCTCGAACCAGCCTATTTCGAGTTCAGGATTTCTTCCAGGACGCCGATCTGGTCCCGTTCGGCCTGTGCCGCTTCCCCGATCGCCGCCGGATCTTTCGTCCGGGAATGCCGTTCCAGCATGACGCGCGTCGATCCGCGTTTCAGCAGTTCGCGCGCCGCGGGCTCGAGGGCGACGAGACGGTCGTCGCCTGGCGGGAGGGCGGCGATGCGGTCGGAAAGTTCGGGATAGCGTTTCATGAAGACGCCAAGGTCCCACGGGGCAGGCGAATCCGGGTTTTCGACCGCGATGCCCCGGATGGAGTCCGCCGCCTCGCCGAGCCCGGTGATCACGCTCAAAAAAACGGTGTTCCGCACAACGGGGCTCTCGTTGCTTCCGAGCAGGAGCCGTTCCTGCCGCCGGATCATCCGGAAATAGAGCGGGCGCAAGCTCGACGCGACCACAGCGACGCCGGGTTTGCCGCAGTGCTTTTCCGCCTCGTCCCGGACTGCTTCCGGGAGCGTGCCGAGCACGTCCGGCGTCACCAGCACGCACGGCGCATCCAGCACGCAGTCCTCGATTTCCACGACTTCCGATGCGCCGACGGTTTCGGAGTCCGCCGCCGCGGTGGAACGGCAGGACGCAATGCCGATGCAGAGGATCATGCAGAGAAAGGACAGAATGAGGTTATGTTTCATGGGCTGGGAGGGGCTTGTTCTGGCTGCCGGTCTGTCCGGGGCGCCGGTGCGACACCAGGCGCCGCCGCGGTGAAGGCTGCGCCTTCCCGGTACGGAAAAATAACCGGCGGGCGGATTAATAATATGCCCCTCCGGAAGGCGGATTTCAAGCAAAAAACATGTCCGGGGACATTTTTTCGGACTTTTTTATAAAAAAAGTCGGTTTTCGGGTTGTACTGCGGCAAAATTGGATTAGGTTATCATATCTGTTTTTTTCCGGACCTCTCACGCGCAGTATTTAGACACACATGAAAATCCGTCAGCCCATCAAGCCGCAGCCCGACGTGCAGACCATCGAACAGCCGAAGAAACCGGCGCTACCCGAACTCGTCGTCTTTATCCTTTTCGCGTTCATGATCACACTTTTCGGGCTCATCATGCTGTATTCCACCTCGTTCGTCACGCAGGGCAGCTCCTATTTCACGAAACAGCTGATGTGGATGATCATCGGGGTTATTGCGGGCGTGGGCGCGGTGTTGATCGGCAGTAAACGCCTCTCCGACTGGAGCCCGGTCATGGTCCTCGTGCTGGACGTGCTTCTGGTCTGGGCCCTCTTCTGCAAACCGATCAACGGGGCCCGCCGCTGGATCCAGTTCGCAGGATTCACGCTTCAGCCGTCCGAGCTGGGCAAGGTCGTCATCACGCTCTTCATGGCGAAATTCCTCGCTTCGCGCACGCGCGATCTGGAAAGCGAACCGTTCAAAAAAGTCATGTTCCCGAGCGGCGTCTGGGTCGCTCCGACCGTCCTGCTGGTCCTGTTCGGCGAGGACCTGGGCACGACCGTCCTGCTCGGCTCGCTGTATCTGCTGATGCTCTTCGTGGCGGGGATGCGCCTGCGGTATATCCTTCCGTTCGCGCTCGTCCTGCCGCCGGCCGCCGTGCTCTTCATCAAGCATTTCGACGCGATGCGCTGGAGCCGCCTCACGGTGTTCATGGACGCCGAGGCGTACAAGATGACCTCCGGGTATCAGCTGTGGAACTCGCTGCTTGCGCTCGGGTCGGGCGGCTGGACAGGAGTCGGCTTCACGGAAAGCCGCATCAAGCTGCTGTACCTCCCGGAGAACCATACCGACTTCATCCTGTCCATCGTTGGCGAGGAACTCGGGTTCATCACGCTGCTGACCGTGATCGTGGCGTACCTGACCCTCGTGTTCGTCGGGCTGCGCATCAGTGTGAAGGCGCGCACCCGGCAGGGCATGTTCATCGCGTTCGGCATGAGCATCTTCATCGGGATGCAGGCGCTGATCAACATCGGCGTCATCACGGCGGCGTTCCCGACCAAGGGAATGCCCGCGCCCATGATCAGCTACGGCGGCAGCAATCTGCTCGCGTGCCTTATCGCCTCGGCGTGCGTCGCGAGCGTGGCGATCGATTCCGCCGTCCCCGACTACCCGGACAAGCTGCTTGCCTGGGCCGGGAAACGGCTTCATTTCAGACGTCCCTCCGTGCCGGAGGGCGCGGAGCAATCATCCTGAAGGGAGAGACCATGCAGGAACTGAACCGACTTGTCATCAGCTGCGGCGGCACGGGCGGCCATTTCAATCCCGGCCTGAGCACGGCCTGCGCGTTCCGCGACGCGGGCGGGAAACCTCTGCTCATCCTCGGAGGCAAGCACTTCGAGGAACAGTCGAAGACCGCGGAAAAGAACGGCATCGAATACCGGCGCGTCTCCTGCGCCCCACTCGCGAAAAGCCCCTCCGCCGCGTTCCGCTTCCTGTCGCAGCAGATAAAAGGCGTCCGCGAGGCGCGCGCGATCTTCCGCGAGTTCAAGCCGGACGCCGTCCTCTCCATGGGCGCGTTTCCCTCCATTCCGGCCTCCGTCGCCGCCAGGTTCGCCGGCATCCCGCTCTTCCTCCACGACGGCAACGCCCGCATCGGCAAGTCCAACCGGCTCTTCAGCCGCATCGCCTCCGGCATCGCGCTTTCCTTCCCCGCCGTCAATGGAAACACCCTGCATTGTCCCTCCGCCGTGACCGGGCTTCCGCTCCGCAAGGCCCTGCTGGAGGACGTCCCCGCGTCCAAGGCCGAGGCCGTCGCCCGCATCAACGCCACGCGCGGCACGTCGTTCGCACCCGACCGGCCTGTCGTCCTCGTGTTCGGCGGCTCGCTGGGCGCGGCGGCCATCAACGAGAATTTCACGATCCCGATCGACCACCCGGGCGCGAAGTCGCTCCAGGTCATTCATCTGTCCGGACCCGGCAAATACGACGCCATCCACGACAAGTATTCCGCGTGCGGCATCAACGCGCTCACGCTCGAATCCGCCTCGGACATGCAGAACCTCTACATGGCGGCGGACCTCGTGGTGTGCCGGGCCGGCGGAAGCACCGTCTCCGAACTCGCCATCTTCGGGCGCTATGCCGTCCTGATCCCGTATCCGTACGCCGCCGAGGGGCACCAGGACGACAACGCGCGCCTGCTGGCGCAAACGGGGGCCGCCCGGATCGTCCCGAACGCCGAATGCTCCCCCTCGGTTTTCCGCGGCATCCTTACCGAATTTCTGGACGCCCCGGACAAATTCCGCGAGGCGGGCAGGAAGGCGCTCGCCATGGCGCAGCCGGATGCCGCCTCCAACGTCATCCGCTTTATCGAAAACTCCCTGAAAACCGCCCGTTCCAAATCCTGATCCAGTACCTCACCGGCCCGCCATGAAAATACGTTGCCCGCAATGCCTCAGAATCAGCGAAATCCCCCATGTCGACCATGGCCGGATCGCCGTCTGCGCCTGCAGGGCAACCTTCCGGATCGACGATTCGACGGTTGTGGAGGAGCTGTCCCTGCCGGACCTCCCGCCGCCCGAATCCATCGGCCGCTATTCCATCGTGCGCTACGTCGGACGCGGCGCGTCGAACTGCGTCTATGAGGGCATCCACCCCGACCTCGGCGTTCCCGTCGCGGTCAAGACGCTCCTCCCCGAATATGCCGCCGACAAGCCGTCCCGCGACCAGTTCCTCCATGCCGCGAAGGTCTATGCGAAGGCCGTCCACCCGAACATCGTCAAGGTTTATGAGACGGGCCGGGACGCGAACGGCGTGCCGTTCCTGGCCATGGAGTTCCTTTCCGGCGGCACGCTCGCCGACAGCATCCAGAAGAACGGGTCCTTCCCGCCCGGCGAGGCGGCGCGGATCGGCGCGGAAGTCTGCCGCGCGCTCGTCGTGACCGCCGGGCTCGGCATCGTCCACCGCGACATCAAGCCGGACAACATCATGCTCTCTGCCGAGGGACAGTACAAGCTCACGGACCTCGGGCTGGCGAAGCTCGACGGATCGTCCGCCTCCGGGAACGGTGCGCTGGTCCTGGACGAAGACGCCCCGGACAAATCCTCCCGCAAAACGAGCTTCGGCACGCTCGAATACATGTCCCCGGAACAGTACATCGACACGGAATCCTGCGACATCCGGTCGGACATCTATTCGCTCGGCGTGACCATGTACCAGCTCGCGACCGGACGCCTTCCTTTCGAGACGCAGACGCGCTCTGAGCTCCGCCATATGCACATCTCCGTCGAACCGCTTGTCCCCAGCACCTACATGCACGGCATTCCCATCGATTTCGACTACATCGTCATGCGCTGCATCCAGAAACGCCCGGAGGACCGCTACGGTTCGCCGGAGGAACTGCTCGCCGACCTGGAGGCGTTCCTCGCGGACGCTCCTCTCCCCTCGACCACGAGCGGCGCCGTCCCGTATGTCCGGACTCCCGCGCTGACCGGCAGCTCCGCCGTGGAAAAACGATCCATGCTGCTCCCGGCTGTCGCCGCCGTCCTCGTCCTTCTGATCCTGGCCGTGGGGGGGCTGCTTCTTCTGAAAGGGTGCTCCGCCGCGCCTCCGGCGAATCATCTGGCCGAACCACGGGAACAGGCGGAAACCGAGCAGGAAACGACCGGATTCGACGTGTCGCCGTCCGGGGAATCCTCCGTTCCGGCCGTCCGCCCGTCCACGAAGGCGCTCGACGCGGAAATCACGATCGGCGGGGAAAACATCGATTCGCAGGCGTCCGGCCTCTTCGAGGAGACGAAGAAAGCCGCCGCGCGGGCCATGAAGGACGGTTTCGGGTTCAGGAAAGCCATCGACGACCTGGAATCCTTCACGTCGTCCGAAGAATATGCGACGGAGGCGTTCAACCTCATTTCCGACCTGAAAAAAGCGTCCGACGCGGCCGTCGCGAAGCTTATGACGTCGCTGAATGAAAAAGCCGCCCCGCTCATCAGGGAGGGAAACTATGACGCTGCGATCAACGTCTACAGCACCGACATTGGTCCGCTCGCGCCGGAATCCCTGCCTGAGCGCGAACGGAAGATGCTCGATCTCGAACTTGAAAAAATGCACCGCGCGTATCCGGATATGGACATGTACGGGAATGCCGCGCCCGGATCCGATGAAAACGCTGCCGGAGAGGGGACGCCGCCATGATCCCGAACCTGAACGAATCCGCGCAAAAGCTTCCGCGCATCCTCGTCTGCGGTCCGAACCCGTCCTGGCAGAAGACCCTTGCGTTCGATGTGCTCCATCCGCATGAGGTCAACCGTGCGCAGGAACGCGACTGCCGGGCGTCCGGCAAGGGGGTGAATTTCGCCCGCGCCGTCCGCACCTGGGGGCTCGCCGACCCGGTCGTGTACCAGTTCGCTGGCGGGACGAATGGACGGAACCTCAACGAATGGCTTCAGCAGGAGGAGATTCAGGCCGTCACCCGGGAAATCGATGGCGAAACGCGCTGCTGCACCACGGTCCTGTGCAGGAATTGCGCCTCCATGACCGAGCTGATCGAACCGTCGCCGTCCATTACCCGCGAGGACGCGGATTTCCTGCTGGAACGCATGTCGGGCGCCATTCCGGATGCCGATGCCCTCGCGCTCTGCGGCACGCTCCCGAACAATACCCCGGACGGTTTTTACGCCGGACTTGCCGCGAATGCCGTCCGCGCTGGAAAGAACGTCCTCATGGATTCCGTTGCGTTTTTTGAAGAAACGCTCGCCGCAGGTGTCCGGTACCTGAAGATCAACAGCAGCGAACTTCTGACTGTGACCGGCGCTTCCGAGCCGGAAGCCGCCGCACTTGCCCTGCTTGATCGCTTCCCGCTGGAGTGCGCCGCCATCACGGACGGCCCGGGCCGGGCGTTCATCGTCCGGCGCGGATCAGTTCACAGCATCTCCATCCCGCCTGTTTCCGGCCTCAGCAATCCCCTGGGCGCGGGCGACGTCTGTTCCGGCGTCATGCTGTCCGAGCTTCTGGGGGGCGCTGACGCGGTTTCCGCCTTCGCCGCCGGGCTGGCCGCTGCCTGCGCGAGCTGCCTGACGCAGTACGCGGCGGATTTCGACCGGGCGGAAGCGCTCCGGATACGGGACGAAATGCGGATCGAAGCCGTCCGAACCCGCGCGACCTGACGCCTGAACCTGACACTTCCGACACGATAAAAAACGTTTCACTTCATATCAACCAGAACAAACCTGAAAGGAACATTCATCATGAGCTCCAATTCTTCCGGCGGACTCTTCCGCGGCTGTCTGATCGCGTTCGGCGTCTTCTTTGTCATCTGCATCGTCGGCTTCATCGGACTCGTCGTGTGCATCGCTACCGTCGCGAACGCGATCGGCGAAAGCGGTGCGGCGTTCAAGTCCGGTTCGGCCGAATACACCACCGAGTTCATCAGCGGCAACGAGGACGCCGACAGCCGGATCGCCGTCATCGACGTGAAGGGCACGATCGCGAGCGAAGGCGAGTCCTTCGGCGAAGTCGTCGCGAACTCCAAACAGATCGTCAAGCTCATCCGTGCCGCGAAGGACGACGCCGGCGTGAAGGCGATCATCGTCGACCTCGACACCCCCGGCGGCGAAGTGACCGCCTCCGACGAGATCTACCACGAGCTCAAGCTCTGCGGCAAGCCCGTCGTCGCCATGATGAACACCATGGCGGCCAGCGGCGGCTACTACGTCGCCTGCGGCGCGGACAAGATCGTCGCGAACAAGTTCACGATGACCGGGAGCATCGGCGTCATCATCTCCACCGTGGACGTTTCCGGCCTGCTCGACTGGGCCAAGGTCAAGCCCGAGTTCTACACCTCCGGCAAGATGAAGGCCATGCTCAACCCCGCCAAGCCAACCACCGAAGAGGAGGCCAAGGTCGTCCAGGCGCTCGTCATGGACGCCTACAAGGAATTCGCCGGCATTGTCGCCGAAGCCAGAAAGATTCCGCTGGAGAAGATCACTCAGGGCGAACTCGGAGACGGCCGCGTGTTCGACGGCGAACAGGCGCTTGCGAACGGCCTGGTGGACCAGATCGGATACTTCACGACCGCCGAGGACGCCGCGCTCGAACTCGCCGGGCTCACCCGCGACAACTGCCGTATCGAACGCTTCAAGTCCAGCACCTCCATCGCCGACCTCCTCGGCATGTTCGGCGTGAAGGCCCAGCCCGTCACGTTCAACTCGCTCCTCTCCGGCACGAACGTCGTCCTTCCGAAGGCCGGCTGCCCCTACTACCTCGCCACTGGCCTCTGATCCCGCATCCCTTCCGCGTGCGCCATGAGAGATTTCGAACAGGAAGTCAGAAACGCCGCCGGGCCGCTTCCGCCGATCCGGACGGAGGAGTTCTCCTGGTCCCTCGCCAGGCACTACCTCTTCCGGTTCTGCCGCCGGGCGTATTTCATCCGGTACTACCTCGCGCAGGGCGGGTGGGACGCCTATTCCCACACGCTCGCCCGCGAGGCGTATTTCAGCAAGTACCTGATGCCGTTCGATACCTGGCTCTCCCGCACGCTCCGTGACTCCATCCGCGAAGCGTTCGCCAAGATGAGCGCCGGTTCCCCCGGCCATAAGCGTCGCGGCTTCGGCTTCTACCTGCTGCGCCAGATCGGCAAGGCCACGGCGGACCTGCAGATGAGCCTGAAGAACCGCGAATATCTCTATGACGCCAAACGCCCCGCGATCCTGGAGCACCACCTCGGGATCGGCGATTTCGCCGACGTCGACAAGCTCACCGGCATGGCCGTCTCCATCCTCGGCGACGCCTATGCCATGCTGTCCCGCTCCGACATCATCGCCGACCTCGCCAATATCAGCTTCATCGACCTCCGCACCGACGACGTCTTCATCAGCATCGACTACAAGAAGGGGTTTCCCGTCTGGCTCGTCCCCGGCCTGATCTACTTCCACGAGGGCGCCGCCTGCGCCATCAACGCCGAAGTCCGCCTCACCGGCGGCGAAAACAGCAGCGACTTCTTCGCCCGGATCGGCCGCCTCGACTCCCTCTTCGCACTCTACTGTGCCGGGCGCTACCCGGGATTCCCCGTCAACATTACCACGTTTACCTTCTCGCAGGAGCTCTCCAGCGTGGTATACAACCTCTTCGAGCCGGACATCGAGTCCCTGATCGACGCGAGCAGCGCGGAGATGCTCGCGCTCATCGACAAGGACGGCCTCGCGCATCCCGAGGACTTCCCGCCCTGCGAAAACCGCGAAGCCTGCCGCAAATGCCGTTACCAGTCCGCGTGCAGGCTCCTCGAAAGCGCCATGCAGGGCAAACAGGTCTGAATTCGAGGTGAAACCATGATCCAGGATTCCGGCGAACTTTTCCGCGTGGTCTCCGACTACGAGCCCGCGGGCGACCAGGCCGACGCCATCCGTCAGCTGAAGGAGAACCTCGACCGCGGCGTCCGCCACCAGACGCTCCTCGGCGTCACGGGCAGCGGCAAGACCTTCACGCTCGCAAAGCTCCTCGAATCCGAGCTGAACCGCCCCGCGCTCGTGCTCTCCCACAACAAGACGCTCGCCGCGCAGCTCTACAGCGAGTTCAAGGCGTTCTTCCCCACGAACGCCGTCGAGTACTTCATCAGCTACTACGACTACTATCTGCCCGAATCCTACATTCCCCAGACCGACACCTACATCGCAAAGGACGCCAGCATCAACGACAACATCGAGCGCCTCCGCCTCAGCGCCACCGCGTCCCTGCTCGAACGCCGCGACACCCTCGTCGT
>JAGCTY010000030.1 GCA_017963105.1 Lentisphaeria bacterium | reverse complement strand
TTCTGCGCGAAGTTCTTCTGGGAATGACCGCGGCGCAACGAATACGAGATAACTAAAGAAAGGTTACAGATACCATGTCGGAAGAATCCTCCTCCATTTCCGTCAAATACTTCGTTTCGCGTTTCCTGATCCTGCTGGCCGTCAGCCTGTTCGTGGGCCTCGGCGGCTTCTTCTCCCACGCGCTCGAATCGCACCAGGCAGTCGCCTGCGCCGTGTTCATCGGCCTCATCATGGGCACGCTGTTCTTCTGGAAGTTCCGTCTGGCGCTGGCGTTTCTCGGCCTGGCGGTCCTGATCTTCACCGGCTCGCTGGACATCCCGCACTTCGTGCAGTCGTCCTCGCTGGAAGTGATCCTGTTCCTGGTCGGCATGATGGTCATCGTGGGCGCGCTGCGCGACCTCGGTTTTTTCACGTGGATCGTGCAGCTGATCGTGGAAATGCCGAACCTCTCCGGGATGAAGTTCATCACGGTCACGAGCGTGGCGTCCGCGCTCCTCGCCTGCGCCGTCGATGAAGTCACGTCCATCATCTTCATCTCCACGCTGATCTTCCAGGTGTGCGACCGCCTGAAACTGAACCCGACCCCGTACATCCTGATCGCCGTGCTCGCCACGAACATCGGCAGCTCCGGCACCATGATGGGCAACCCGGTCGGCATCTACATCGGCACGAAGGGCGGCCTCACGTTCGGCGACTTCATGCTGTGGTCGTTCCCGATCATGCTCGTTTCGCTGTTCAGCGTGATCGCGCTGCTCCTCTTCATCTTCCGCAAGGACCTGAAGAAATTCGACGAGAGCCTGCAGAACCGCCTCGCGCAGGGGCTTTCGCTGGCTCCCCGCGTGAAAGTGCCGTACAAGCCCGGCCTGATTCTCCTGATCTGCACCGTGTGCGCCATCGCCTCCCACCACCCGACCGAAGAGCTCCTCGGTCTGCCGAAGAACACCGTGCTCATCGTGGCGCCGCTCGTCTGCTCCGGCATCGTGATGATCATCAAACAGAACCGCGCCCGCTACTACATCGAACGCGAGGTCGACTGGTGGACGCTCATCTTCTTCATGCTCCTCTTCGCCGTCGCCGGCACGCTGGAGTACACCGAGGTCGACAAGGTCATGGCGAGCGGATTCTCCAAGATTTGCGGCACCAGCCCCTATGAGCTCGTTCCGTTCATCTTCTTCACCTCTGCCGTCGGGTCCGCGTTCGTCGACAACGTGATCTTCGTGGCGGCGTTCTGCCCCGTGATCGAACAGCTCTCCCTGAGCGTGAAGGACTTCCCGCTGTGGTGGGCGCTGCTCTTCGGCGCGTGCTTCGGCGGCAACATCACCATGATCGGCAGCACGGCGAACATCGTGGCGCTCGGGATGCTCGAAAAGCGCCCGTCCGCCTCGCACGTCACCTTCATGAAATGGCTTGCGGTCGGTCTGCCCGCCACGCTGCTTTCCGGCCTGATCGTCGTCGGCGCGCTCCTGTTCCTGAATCCGTTCATGGCGGACCGTCCCGCGGACCTGAGCTTCGCGAAGGTCGACAAGGCCGCCAACCGCGAATTCGTCAACAAGCTCGCCACGTTCGAAGTCGCCGGCATCCGCGTGTACGATGAGAACAGCGCCTCCGTTCCCAGCCAGTCCCTGATCACGGGAAGCACCATCGAAGGCGGGGCGGACCTCATGTTCGGCGGAAAGAAGCATGTTCTGGCGACCGCCTACGGCAAGAACGAAGGCGAAGCCATCGCCGTGGCGGTGCCCGAGGATTTTGCCATGACCGATTCTCCGCTGACCCTCACCGGCACGATGTACACCGTACCCGAAACCGAGGCGAAGTATCCCGTCCTGCTCATCGTGAAAGAGGCGAAGGCCCCCAAGACGAAGTAAGACGGAATCTTTTGATTCGTTTTTCCCGGAAGCCGACGAATTCATCTTCGCCGGCTTTCTTTTTTCGCGTTTTTTCGCGGAAACGGGTTGACTTTTTTCCTATATGGTGATACCTTTTTGAATCGGAACCGCCATAGTTGGATAAATATTCGCAAGTCCGGCGGCCCATGGTTCGCCCATGGCTCAAACTAAGCAGGTCCGGGTTGGTAGCGTCCCCGGCATGGCGGTTTCGACTCAATGAAAAACAATGGTCCCGGATGCGTCGCTTCCTCTTGCGTTTGCGGGGCTTATAACAATTTGCGGTCCTCGTTCGCGGCTGGCGGGCGGGGACGGAAAGGCCGGTTTCATGAAACGCATTCTTTCCCTGTTGATCGTTCTCGTCTTCCTGCTGTTCCTGGGCGTTCTGATCCTGCTCGCTGTACGCGGACGCAATGGCGTCGCGGACGGGACCGTTGTCGACGGACAGGAACAGGTGGCTTCGCTGGACGAGGAGCAGACGGAAAACGATTTCGAGGAAGAAAAAGCCTCCGTTGCGGAAACCGCCGTTCCGGCAGGCCGCAAGCCCCGCGAGACCGACAAGCCGGGGTCCCAGTCCGACGATGAGCCCGCTTCCGCAGGTGAAACCGCCTCTGCCGGGGAAAATGACGAACAAACCTTATCCGCCTCTTCGGGAACCGGCGGGCAAATCGCTTCCGCCGGGGAGTCCGTCGCGTCGTCCGGCGCAGGGGCCGACAACGCTTCTTCCGCCTCCGCCGGTGCCGCCTCCGGTTCCGCCGGGGATTCTTCCTCCGGCGTGAATAATCCTGTTACGGGCTCCAGTCCCGGTGCGAACTCTGTCGCAGGTCAGGTCAATTCCCGGCAGGGGCAAAACCGCCTTGGTTTCTGGGGCGGGGCGACATCCGGTTTCGGCGTGATCCGGGGGCTGTCGGAAATCACGGATATCGAGCCCGGTTCGTACCAGTATTTCGAATACCAGGTCATTGCGGTGCCGAAGAAGGTGCTGGCCGAAGCCGCGGAATACATGAAGCTCCCGAAGGATTCCGTGCCGACGGACGAACTTCTGCCCGCGATCTACCATGTGGGCGGCTACCGCGTGACCGGGTTCTCCGCCGGATACGCGTCCTCCCTTGCGCCCGTCGAGCTCAGGATGTCCCGGTCTGAGTATTACCCGGAATTCTACATCATGCCGAAAAGCGCCGAAGACGAGAGTGCGTTCGAGGATGGCGAGCTTCCGCCTCCGGACATGGACGACGAGGATGACGACGGGGACGATGACGGCGGGGATGCGGACGACGACGAATCCGATGAGGACGACGAGTATGAAGATGACGAGGACGACTACAATCAAACCGCCTCCTACAACAATCTGGCGACCATTTTCCCGTTCTTCAGCGATCCCACGGTCTACGGCAACGAGTTCTTCCTCGACCTCCGCCCCCCGCGCATCTTCGCCATGGAGTCCAACATGAAAAAACTGAGCGGGTTCAACAATACCGACTACGGAGATTGGGGCAGGGGACAGTCCCCCATCTTCGACGACAATTCCTTCTCCAGTGCGCTCGCTTCGACCAACGGCAAACCGATGATCGTGGCGAAAGCGCTGTCCGGGTCCACCTGGATCCTGCACGTGTTCTTCACCCAGCCTCTGCCGGCGCCCGAAAAGACCACGCCCGCGCCGGGCAGCGAAAACAAGCTCGTGCGCCTGGATTTCCAGATCGTGCGCGCGAAATGGAATGACATCTGCGTCGCCGGGAATTCCGACGGCTGCCCTGCGGTCCCGTCCGACGAGTTCCTGACGAAACTCTTCAAAAGCAGCCAGCTGCGCGATTTCTACAGCCCGACCTTCCGGCTGATCCCCTCGCAGGAACCTGTCTCCATTCAGCTCAACGCCAAGACGCAGTTCGTGCCGCTGAAATGGGTTCCCGCGCAGGAACCCGGCATTCCGGCCATTCCGCTGGACACCGGAGCCGTCTGGACCGGGACGTCCCTGCAGGCCGCCGCCCGCGTGCTCAGCGACGAGAAGACCGTGCTGCTGGACTACCGGTTCGAAAAGGCGAACCAGACCGGCTGGCGCAACTATCAGTATTCGTTCTACGGATTCGAGGATGAGCCGGAAGACGACGACCTCCCGATGAACATGAACCGCTATGCGCGCCCGCAACAACAGTGGGAGCCCGAACCGGATATTCTGTCCGGTACGGTGAGACTGCCCATGCTCGACACGACGGCATTCCGGCAGACGCTGTTCCTGGAGGTCGGCAAGCCCGTCCTGGCGGCGCGGATCAGCAATCCCGCGTACCAGCCGGACACGCTGACACTGCTCTTCGTGACGGCGACGATCGAGGACGCGCAGTAAGGGAACCTCCGGGATCCGTATTTTACTGAACGGACGATCTCCAGAAACGGTCGGTGCGCCACTGGTCGAACATGCCGGAGGAGTTGTCGCCGCCGGTGTAGAGGAAGACGGAGATGCCGTGTCCCGGCTTGTCGTGGTCGAACTCCAGGATGAAGCTGCCGCGCCATTGGCGGTCCTTCCGCGTTTCCTGTTCCAGCCGGATGACGTCCTCCGTGATCTTTCCGTACTGCTCCGGGGACGCGGCGTCGATCCTGAAATGGGTGCAGCCGAACGCCGCATGTTTCACGGGGCATTCCTTCAGTCCGTTCTCCTCGACAAGCTGCGGCACGATCCATTCGCGGACATTCTTTTCGTGTTCGAATTCCCAATGCCGGTACATATTTTGATAGGAATCCCAGGCTAGGTAGGCGATCCCGAAAAGAAAGATACCCAGAAAAAGGCACAGCCAGTTGAGGACAAGAAGCGTTCCCAGGGCGATGTTCACACCCCTGCCGTTCAGGAATCCGCCGGGTACGTTCTGTTTCATTGCTGCGCCTCCTCGTCTTCGCCGGGAGTCGGCGTGAAATCGTCGAAATGCCAGTCCCCGCGTCCGTCGTAGCCGCGTTCCTCGTCCGGGATCACGATCCCCGCGATGACGGCGCATGCGGCGGGATCATCGAAGGATTTCGCTTCGTCCGTCCTCGAATCGAGCAGGCGTTCCGGCCGTTCGAATTCCAGAACGTAAGGACACTTCGGCAGGCCGGACAGCTCGCGTTTCATGCGGATGATGTCCTGCGCGATCTCGATCCGGCGTTCATGGTCGGCGGATGCGATTTTGAAGTAAACCGCGCCGCCCGTATCCTCCAGCATCCCGACGAACCTGCGATCGGGGCCCAGTTTGCACCTGCCGGGTCGGGTGTACGTTACCTCGCATTCCGTCAGTCCGTACTTTTCCGTCAGAACCGGGCAGACCTGCTCGCGCAATGGCGATTCGTACGGCGCCGCTTCCTCAGGGGAGACGAGATAGGTCCAGTGAATATAAGTATGGTTGATGCCGCCGCCCATGAGCCAGAGGAACATTACCGGAATGACGAGCAGGGCGGGGAACGCGGCAAGCTTCATGCGCGGATGGACGCAAAGCCAATCGAAGAACCAGAATGAAAACCGGAAGATCAAGCCCAGCATCCAGACCCCGAGGGCGAGGGGGAACAGGATGACCTTGAAGGGTCGATAGACGTTTGCGAGCAGTTCCAGGCACGACTGCCGCCACCACGGTTTCGGCGGTCTTCTCTCCTCGGTTGAGGTGCTTTGATCGTTGTCCTGCGGCATGATGACCGTTTCTCCGTTTTTACGCGGGGAGGATGAGGCGCGGTCAAAGCAGGGTGATGGATACTTTTTTCCCGCAGGCGCGGGCGTAACGCGCGAGCGTGGAGAACGTGATGTTCTTCCGTCCGCGTTCCACCGCCGCGATGTAGGTCTGGTTCGTGCCCAGGCGTTTTGCCAGTTCCTTCTGCGTCAGGCCGGCTTCATGGCGGGCCTTGTACAGGGTCTCGACGAGTTCCATGCGTGCGAACATCTCCGCGATCTCGTCGGCGTTCGCCGGATCGTTGAAATACGCGTCGCGCTCCAGTTCGTCCTCGCTTTTCTTGCCGATCCTGATTTCCTCGGCAATTCTGGCAAGGTCGGCATCGATCTGTTCTTCCGTCCAGTAATCGGCATGGTCTTTCATTTTATGTAGCCTCCTTGAATCAGTCGTTTCAGTACCATTCGGGCTTGTTTGAGTTCGCTGTCAGGTATCTGTTCTGTTTTCTTGACGTAACCGTGAATGCCGTAAATCACATTGTTCAATCCATAAACGTAGAAAATGCGGACGTTTCCGGTTTGGATGACGCGGATGGCAAACATGTTTTCACCTTCGATCTTCTCCGCGTGCGGCATGTTCAGGTAGCCGTCCTCCTCAAGTTTCCAAATCAGCCCATTGAGTTCCTGCTTGACGGCTCCGGGCTGGTCGCGCAGAAACTCCTTCACGGGAGTCAGAAGCTTGAATATCTTCTTCTTCGGTTTCGGTCTGAACATTTTCATGATCCGATTTCCTCTTGTATCTAATATAACCTATCGGATATGCGTTGTCAAGCGGTTTTCCTGAAAAAGTTTGAACGGCTTCGGTGTTTTTTTCACGCGGGGAGGATGAATCGGACAGAAGGGTCGAATTCCGCGTCGGCGCGGGCGTATGCGGCCTGCGCCGCGGCATCGTCGCGGAAGAGCGCGAGTAGGGTCGGGCCGCTGCCGCTGACCATGACGCGGAGCGCGCCGTTTTCGAGCAGGAATCTGCGGAGGAGGACCAGCAGGGGGAACTTGTCGAACAGGGCATGTTCGAGGTCGTTCCGCATGAACTGCGCGGCGGATTCGTAGTCGAGGCTGCGGAGGGCGTCGATCAGCTCATTCGTGCGCGGCGGCTCGGCGACGGCGCGGGCGAGGTCCATGTGCTGATACGCCCATGCCGCGCTGACCGGGAATTGGGGCGCGGCGAGCAGAAGGGGAAGACGTTCCGGCAGACCGTCGACGGGCACGATTCTTTCGCCCGCTCCGGTCACGTGCGAGGGACGCGGATTCAGGAAGAACGGGACGTCCGCACCGAGGGAAAACGCCGTGACCTCCAGCTGTTCCTGCGAGAGCGCGTGAAAGCGTTCCTGAAGGAGCCGGAGCACGGTCGCGCAGTCGGCGGACCCGCCGCCCATCCCGGCGGCCACGGGGATGTGTTTTTCAAGATGGATGACAAGTCCGGGGACGTTCATTCCGGCGGCTTTGCAGTACGCATAGACAGCCTTGCCGCAGAGGTTCTTCTCCGGTTCGAGCGGGACGCCAGGCGCGTCGCAGCGGATCGTCACGCCGGACGCCGCGGGCGCGTCCTTGAGGGTGATCTCGTCGGACGGATTACGGAAGGGATAGAACAGCGAATCCAAGTCGTGGTAGCCGTCGGGGCGTTTCGCGGTGACGGCGAGCGAAAGATTGACTTTGGAGCAGGTCAGCATCGCTGATTCATCGAGGGCTTACTTTTTGAACTTGTATAGCCCGTACTTGGAGTTGTAGTCGTGGATTTCGCGGCAGATGGCGTCGGCGAGTTCCAGCGCACGGAGGCCCTGTTCGCCTGTGACCTTCGGCGGGACAAGCTTTCCGGCTGCCTTCGTGGCGATCACGGCGTCGACGAAATTGTTGATCTCGTCGGCGAGCGCGTTTGTGTTCGTGCACTTGATGTCCTTCTTGCCGACGCCGAGGAAACCCTTGCGGTAGATGACGCCGGTGCTGTTCGAGTAGTCCATGGAGATGTAGGAATCGGTCTGGAAGACGCGGAACTTGCGCATGGGGGCGGCGCTGATGCGGCTGGCGGTGATGTTCGCCACCGCGCCGTTCACGAACTTGATGCGGACGTTCGCGATGTCCTCGGTGTTGCTGAGGATCGGGACGCCGACGGCGTCGAATTTCTCGATCTCCTGCCCGACCATGGTGAGCACGAGGTCGAGGTCGTGGATCATGAGGTCGATGACGACGCTGACCTCAGTGCCGCGGCGGAGGTGGCCGGGACGCGGCGGGGGATATTTCGCGAGGCGGTGCGCCTCGATGAAGAGCGTGTTGTTGCGGTTCTTCTCCAGAAAATCCATGGCCGGGTTGAAGCGTTCCACATGGCCGACGGCGAGCACGACGCCCTTTTCGCCGGCGAGGCGGACCATTTCGCGGGCGCGGCCGACCTCGGAGTCGATGGGCTTCTCCACGAGCACGTGCTTGCCCTTTTCCAGGAGCGGCATGACGGATTCGTAATGGAGCGTGGCGGGGACGGCGACCGTGAGGGCGTCGCAGCGGTCCACGAGCTCGTCGAGGTCCTGGAACGCCTGCACATTGAACTGTTTGGCGGCGTCCGCCGCGACTTTCGGGTCCGCGTCGTAGATGCCGACAAGGTCGGCGTGAGGCGCGGTGCGGTACAGGTTGGTGTGGTATTTGCCGAGGACTCCGGTGCCGATGACGCCGACTTTCAGTTTTGGTTCGTTAGCCATGATTGAGGGGGTTCCTTGCGGTTGCCGCTATGTCAGGTTGGTTGTTTCAGTTCGAGGGTTCGTCGCCGAGGTATTTGTCCGGGAGCAGGTAGCCGCGGACGTAATCGGCGACGGCTTCGGCGAGCGGGGTGCGTCCGCCGGTGAAGCCTGCGGAACGGAGTTTGGTCATGTCTGCGCAGGTGTAGTACTGGTACTTGCCCTTGAGGATTTCCGGCATGTCGATGTATTCGATCCTGCGGGGCATCTCCATAGCGTCGAAGACGGCGGAAACGAGCTCGTTCCAGGTCTCGGCAAGGCCGCTTCCGGCGTTGTAGATGCCGCAGAGGTCCGGGCGGTCGAGCAGGAAGAGGATCATCTCGACGATGTCCTTCACATACACGAAATCACGTTTCTGTTCGCCGTCTGCATACTCGGGGCGGCAGGACTTGAAAAGCTTCACGGTTCCGGTGTCGCGGATCTGCTCGAAGGCGCGGCAGACCATGCTGCGCATCGGGCCCTTGTGGCGTTCGTTCGGGCCGAAGACGTTGGTGAACTTCATGCCCGCGATGGAGTTGACGAGGCCGTTGCGGATCGCCCACAGGTCGAACATCTGCTTGGAGTAGCCGTACATGTTCAGCGGGCGGAGTGCGGGGATGCCGTCGATCGCGTCGGAATAGCCCTGTTCGCCCGCGCCGTATGTGGCGGCGCTGGAGGCGTAGATGAAGCGGATGCCGCGCGCGGCGCAGAGCGTGGCGAGACGCTTGGTGTATTCGAAGTTGTTATGGACAAGATAGGAGGCGTCGAGCTGGGTGGTGGAGGAGCACGCGCCGAGGTGAATGACAGCCTTTACGGTGTCGGGCAGTCCGTTCGCTTCGATCTCGCGGAGGAAGTCGTCCTTCTCCATGTAGTCGGCGTAGCGGAGCGCGCGGAGGTTTTTCCATTTTTCGGACTCGCCGAGGTGGTCGACGATCAGGATGTCGTCGATGCCCCTGCGGTTGAGGCCCCAGACGACGGCGCTGCCGATGAATCCGGCCGCGCCCGTGACGATGTGTTGGGTATTCGTGATGCTCATGAAGGTATGGAGTTCCAAAGTTTTTTTACCAGTTATAGACGGCGGAACCGCGGCCGAGGAGGGATTCGCTTCGGTGCGGGTCGTGGCTCTGCCACGGGAAAACGGCGTTGGCGGCATTGTCCTCCAGTCGCTGGTTCACGTTGCCGAGGCGTTCGCGTTTTTCGACGCTGTGGACTTTGAAGGAGAATCCGTCATCGTCCTCTCCCTCGGCCTGCCGCTTTGCCTGTTCGGCGCGGAGCCGGTTGCGGTTCGCGTAGTATTCCGCGACCTCGTCGGGCGTCATGTTCGCGATCTGCTCGGGCGTAAGCTCGGCCATCTGCTGCTGTTTTTTCGCCTCGGTGGAGGCGCAGGAGGATGCGCAGAGGAAGGAAAGCGCGCAGGCGGAAACGATCAGGATGACGATTTTCGAGACGAGATTCATGAATGAAGTTCCTTTCTTCAAATAATGGGCGAGATGACGACGACGGTGCGGTCGTCCTGTTCACCGTTTGCGGGGGAGAAGCGGTCGACGCTGTCCATGATCTTGGCGACGGCTTCGCGCGGGGATTCCTGCGAGACGCACGAGGTCATGAAGCAGTCCTTGATGCGCTGGATGCCGAACTGTTCGCCCTGCGCATTTTCCGCCTCATTGATGCCGTCGGTGAACATGATGATGGACATCTGCGGACCGAACTGGGTGTTGAACGTATCGTATTCGGTGAGCTCGGACGGGAAGAGCCCGAGCCCGGCGCCGTTCGGGTTGATGCTGCGGATGTGGTTGCGGACGTACAGGATCAGCTCCGTATGTCCGGCTCGTGCGTATTCGAGCGTGTTCTCCTTCTTGTTCAGCAGGCAGACGGCGAGCGTGATGTAGCGGCCGTCGCCCATGTCGCGGAAGAGGTTGTCGTTCAGCTCGAAGAGCAGGGCCTTCAGCGTGGTGAAATGCGGGATGTTGGCGCGGATGAAGCTGCGCGTCATGGCCATGATGAGGCACGCCGGGATGCCCTTGCCGCAGGCGTCGCCGATCACAACCAGCAGGCGGTTGGAGTCGATTTCGACGAAATCGTAGAAGTCGCCGCTGACTTCCTTCGCCGCGCGGGAGACGGCCTGGATGGAGAATCCGCCCCACTGCGGACAGTCGGGCGGGAGCATCGAACGCTGGAGAGTGCGCGCGAATTCGAGCTCCTGCGAGATGCGCTGCTGCTGGCTGAGGCGGTCGTACATCGCCAGGATGTTTCGGGCGAGGACGACCGGGGCGGTGAGGAGGTTCAGGCGGTTGACCTGCTCCTGGGTGAAGACCTTGCGGTACGGCACGGAGCTGTTCGAGGCGCAGATGATGCCGAGGAGATTCTTCTCGTAGATCATGGGGACCGCGATGAACGTTTTCACCGTTTCGGTGTGCGTGATTTTCGTGAGGAGCGGATGCCGCGGGTCGCTGATGAGCAGGGATTCGTGCGCGAGGACCGTGGCGAGGATGAGTTCGGCGAGGTCTTTCGGCGCGGCGGATTGAATTCTATCCCTGGCCTCCGGATCGTTCAGGTCGCAGGGCAGGGGGCGCGAGAGCTGGAGCGGATAGTGCGGGGTCATGCCGGACGGGAAGAACGCGCCGTCGCGGTACAGGTACACGCAGACGGAATCCGCCTGGATCAGGTCGGAGAGATATTTCGCCGTGACGCTCATCCATTCGTTTTTGTTCCCGGCCAGGCGGACGCCGCGCGAGAACATGTTCAGGTAGCTGCCGGTCTGGGCGTTGGAGTGGATCGCGTCCTCCAGCTTGCTGCGGAGCAGGGCGATCCGGATGCGCTGATACAGCGCGATCAGCCCGACGACGAGCAGCAGCACGACCAATCCAGTAATAAGCCAGAACATGAGACAAACTCCACGAAGATTCAAATTAACTTTAACTATACCCCGTCAAACCCGTTTCTTCAACCGGAAAATGCGGATTTCTTCGACTTTTTTCTATATTTTTCGCGCATGGGCGCGTTTTGTACCGTTTCCAAACTGTTTTTTGCGTGTTTTTTTGCCGATTGTCGTGCCGTCCGGGCGGACGCGCCGTTCGACCGTCGAAGGGGTGAAAAACAGACGCGAAAAAATCCGGCGCCCGTGAAATTCGAGCGCCGGCGTGGGGATGAAAGATGATAACTTGAAATCCATTTTAGACGGATTCGGGCGAGGAACGATGTTTCGCTGTAGTCGAACGGCGGGGAGACGTTTCCTTTTTGTGTGGACGCCCGCCCTTCAAGCCGTTGCGGCGGCTCGCGGCGGCCTTCCGGGCGGATTTGACCTGTCCCATGATGCGGGCGGCGCTGCGGCTTCTCGCTTTCAGCCAGGATTCCACGGAAATCTTTTCGGGGAACTTCTCCGGGTGCTCCAGCGCCTCGATCGGCAGGTCGATGCCGATGGTGTTCCAGTATACGCCCCAGCGGTCTGCCGTGAGGTCGCGCAGCTCCGTTGCGCCGCAGTATTCGAACCACGGGAAATCCGCATAGCGCAGGAAATAATCCTTTCCGTTGACCAGGACCGCCATGCCCTCGTCGGTCGTCCCGAGGAAGCACGTCTTATTCTCCGATGTACTGATCCCAAGCATCTCGGCAAAGCTGTTCATTTCGTTTGACCTCCTGAAGCAGTTCGTTGAGCATGGACTGGTTGATGCGCCCTTTGACGGACGCGACGGAGATTTCCGGTTCAAGCCATATCTTGACGTTTGCCTCGTCGCTGATGGCGTGAACATGCCGGCGCCGTTCCTCGAAACAGTACCAGAAACGGATGACGAAGCCTTTGTATCGGAAAATGAACGGCATGAAAGGAAATCTTATGTTTGACGGAGATAATATAAACCTGACGTTGGATTATTTCAAGTGAAAAACGAAAAAAAACAAAAATGCCGATGCCTGCACTGCACAGACACCGGCAAGGATTTGTTTGTTTTGAGGCGGATTTACTTGTTCGGCAGGTAGATGGCGCGGATGGAGACGCCGGGGTCGACGGCGCGGATTGTGAACTTGTTTTCGCCTTTCCTGAGGTTCTTCAGGGGGACGACCACGCGGGCGAAGTTGTCGAGGATGAGCGTGCTGCGCGGGCCGTTTTCCTCCTTGAGGCTGTCGGAATTCGGGACGGAGACGGTCTGGAGGTACTCTCCGTTCAGCCAGACGGACACGCGGGTCTGTCTGCCGGGGTAGAGCGCGTAGGACGGCAGGAAGTCGACGAGGGCGTTGGTCTCGGCTTTCTCCGTGTTGAACGTGAATTCGAGGCCGGGGGCGTTTTCGTCTTTTTCGTCGAAATTGATGTCAGGGGAAGCGGGGGCGAGCGTCCAGCTTGGGATGGGAGGCAATGCCGTTTCGTTGCCGCCGACCTTCCAGTCGATTCCGGCCGGCGCCATGCCGCGGAATTCCGCCCAGTGCGGCTTCGGGTTTGCGAAAGACCCGTCGTTGTGGCTGTCTTTGACCGTGAACTGCATGCCGAGGTCGTCGGACCAGCCTTTCTTGTGGTCGGTGTTGCCCCAATGCGGTCCGCGACGGTCGTTCCACGGCCACTGCATGTGGGTCCACCATTCGTTGTTCGTGGTGCGGTTGCGGACGGTGTCGGGGAGGAATCCCGCCCACTTGCCGCCGTGGAGCTTGCCGAAGCGTTCACGGTTTTCGTCGATCGCCTTGATGTACGGTTCGGCGGCTTCGCGGAGGTCCTTGTTCTGCTTTGCGGCTTCGCGGCAGGCGAGGAAGATGAGGCCGGCGTTGCCGAGGTACTGCGCCTGATATCCGGCAATCTCGAACCACGCATCCGCGAGTTCCGGCGTCTCCATCTGCCGTTCGGCGTTTTTCGCTTCGGAGACGAGGTCTTCATACTGTTTTTTCAGCGGCGGGATCTGGTCGTCGCGGAGGTCGAGCACCCATGCCTGGGACATTTCCTCGGGCTTGCGGAAAGCTCCGAGCTGGAAATAATCCATGAGCGTCCAGACCGCGTCGGCTTTTTCCGTCCGGTACGAGTCCGACGTGTCCTTCGAGAAGTTCCTTCCCACGAAATCTGCCAGAAATGCGCCCTGGTCCAGTTCATCGGGCACGACGAAATATTTGCCCGTCTTGTCAAGGGGGGCCAACGGGATTCCCTTGCTTGTCCTGGTCGGATCCCACGCGAGGCGCGCGAAATAGTCGACGCCGATCTCCATGAGCTTCAGGTCGCCCACGTTCAGCACCCACAGGTCGCGGGCGTTGTTGTCCCACGCCTTGCGGAGTTCCACCTGCATGAGGCCGGGCGGGGTGGTGTTCAGTTCGCAGTAGGAGTGCGGGCCGCCGTAATAGGAGATATGGTAGTACACGCCGGAGCCGCCGGAACGCTTCTGTTCCTCGGGGTTGCCGAGGCGGCGGATGTATCCGTAGTTGTCGTCGACCCAGACGAGCGTGACGTCCTCGGGGACCTCAAGCCCGGCGTCGTAGATGGCGAGGACTTCCTTGTAGGGCACGAAGCACTGGGCGATGGGACCCCATTCCTTGCTCACGCCCGCGTCGAGCATGGCGCGCTGGTTCGCGATCGCTTTGGAGACGAGCGCCTTCTTCTCGTCCATCGTGTTCGCGCCCGCCATGGCGGAATCGTGGATGCCGCGGATGCCGAGCGTCCAGACGGCTTCCTTGTCGCCGCGCTGGTCCACGCTTTCCTTCCAGTAGGAATCGATCTTCGCCTGGTTCGTGATGTAGTTCCACTCGCCGTCCTCCTTCTTCCAGTGGCAGTTGTTGCGGAGCATGGGCTCGCAATGGCTCGCGCCCATCACGATGCCGTACCGGTCGGCAAGGACCGGGTTTTCGGGGACCGCGCCGAACTCGACGCTCACGTCGTGCATGGCGGGCCAGAAATAGTTCATGCGGAGGCGGAGCATGAGCTCGAAGATCTTTTCATTGGTCTTGGGGCCGATGCGTCCGAATCCATCCTTTTCGAAGTTGTTCTTCGCCCACTCGTGAAGCGCCCAGTCCTCGTCGTTGATGAAGATGCCGCGGTATTTCACCTTCGGGGCGTCGATGAACTGTCCGAAATCGGTTCCATTTTTGTACGGACCGGCGAACCAGAGCGTGTCGGCATGGCGCGGGGGGACGTCCGCCCACCAGTTCCACGGGGACATGCCGCAGTCTTCGGAAAGCTTCATGAGGCCGAAGGCAGTGGCGCGGCGGTCGCTGCCGATGATGATGAGCGCGCTGTTCGCATCGATTGACCTGGTCAGGCTGTCGTTCTTTTTGCCTTTCGCCGTGTAGAGCGTGTGTTCCCACTTCCCCTTGATCCCGGAAACGTCGATCCCGTATTCCGCGACGAGTTTGTCGATCAGCGGGCTGTGTCCGAGCGTGCCCGCGATGACGATGTCCTCCTTCATCCTGCCCGGTTCGATCGCGTTTTCGAGTACGGCGGCGTCTTCGCGTCCGGTGACGGCCTTCAGGTCGGAACAGAACATTGCGGCGGCTTTCTTCACGCATTCGTAGTCCGCGTCGTCCACGATGATCTGAAGCGTCGAGGCATTCCGGTTGTCCGCGAGCGTGACGATCGGAATGTATACGCCTTTCGGCAGTCGGCTTGAGTCGGAGGTGACGCCCGCGGCGGAATTCTGGAGCGGGACTGCGGCGCAGCAGACGGCGGCGGCCGCGGCGGCGAATTTTCGGAAGGATCGGAACTGCATAGGGGGAAAACTCCTATTGAATTTGAGGTATGTTGCTATGCGCATGCTCGAACGGGTGAAGATGCGGATGCGTTTTCTTTACTGTAGCACGGCGCGAGGGGAAAGTCAAGACGCGGCGCGCGATTTCGCCGAAAAATGTTCCGTCGGGCGGATCTGCCTGCCTTCCGGGAAAGAATTTTAGAAAAAAAGAGATTTTACGTTAAAAAACTCTTGAAATGCGCTTGAAATATTCGGACGCGACTATTATATTACAGCAAACAAATTTGCGGGCCGTTTCATTTTTTCTGCCGCGAGGTGGATTTTTGAGGCGGACTGCGATATTTCCGGCGCATTCCAAAACTTTTCATAAAACTTTGAAAGGACGGCATCATGAAATCCCGTTGCTCCAAACAATTCACCCTGATCGAGCTCCTGATCGTCATCGCGATCATCGCGATCCTGGCCGCAATGCTCCTGCCCGCGCTCCAGAGCGCCAGAAGAACGGCGAAGATGGCGCAGTGCACCTCGAACTGCAAGCAGTTCGCGCAGTCGAACCACCTGTATGCGGCGTCGTACAATGCGTTCGTGACGCCGATCGCATGGGCGGACCGCGTCAATATCTGGCCTGCCATCCTGTGGAACCAGATCGGCGGTGCGGCGGAGATGCCTTACAGCAACTACAAGAGCGGCAGCTCCAAGTGGGCCAACAGCGTGAAGACCACGAAACTCTTCGAGTGCCCCGCTGACTCCTACTCGAAAGGCGTCGGCAATCTTGATCTGCCCAAGTTCTCCTACGGCATCAACCGTTCCGCCGTCTACTCCGTGAAGGGTACCAGCAACGCCACGTCCATCCCGACCGGCCCGGTCCTGAAGACCACCAAGTTCAAAATCCCGTCCCAGATGATTTACGTCTGCGATGCCTCCTGGAACACCGGCGCCAACGGTTCCAGCGCTCCCGGATACATCTTCAACGACACCAAGCACTTCAGCTATTCGTCCATCACGGTCGGCAGCCTGTGCCACCACTGGGACCAGAACGGTCTCGGCGGCGAATTCGTCGCGAAGAAGGAAATCTCCGCCGGCGACAAGACGTACTGGGCCGAGCCCTGGCACGTGAGCCTCTCCTGGAACTATTCCTTCATCGACGGCCATGCCCAGAACCTCCGTCCTTCCCAGACCGTGAAGCCGGGCAAGAACGTCAACGACCGCGAACCCAGCGGCTACTGGACCTGGAACCAGAAGGTCTGGGGCGAAGAATAAGCCCTGCCTGAGACGGCTCCGTCTGCGGGGCGTCTCCCAAAGAAAACAATACTCCGGTTTGACCCTCGAAAGTCCGCCGGAGTTTTTTTTGCCGTCGCGGAATAGGTCAGCCGGGTATTCCGGCCGGGTACGTTCCGATGAACCGGAACACCATAGAAAAAAAGCCTCTCCGGGGGAACGGAGAAGCGTTTCGGGACAATGATGATTGAGGGGGAGGTGGCTCAGAGCGTGACGCCGTCCTTGAAGATGGCGATCTCCTGGGCGCAGTTCTTTTCGTTCTTCGTGATGATTTTGCCGGAAGCGACTTTCAGAACGAACTCGACGAACGCGTCGGTGTCGGGCTGGGCCTGGGCGTCCCAGTCGATCCAGTGCGGCTTGGACTGCGCCAGACGGGTGTTCGTGGCGACCTTCACGGTCGGGACCACGGTGCCGAACGGCGTGCCGCGTCCGGTGGTGAACAGCACGAGCTGGCATCCGGCGGCGGCGAGCACGGATGCGGCTACGAGGTCGTTGCCGGGTCCCGCGAGGAGGTTGAGGCCGGGCTTGCTGAGGCGCTGGCCGTATTCGATGACGTCGACGACCGGCGACGAGCCGCCCTTCTGGACGCAGCCGAGGGACTTGTCCTCGAGCGTGGAAATGCCGCCCGCCTTGTTGCCGGGGGAGGGGTTTTCGTCGATGGGCTGGCCGTGGCGTTCATAATAGCTCTTGAACCCGTTGATCATGGCGACGCATTTGTCGAAGACTTCGCGGGAGACGCAGCGGTTCATGAGGAGCGTTTCCGCGCCGAACATCTCCGGGACCTCGGTCAGGACGGTCGTGCCGCCCTGCGCCGCCAGCCAGTCGGAGAACCGCCCGACGAGCGGGTTCGCGGTGAGGCCGGAGAGACCGTCGGAACCGCCGCATTTGAGGCCGACGCGGAGCGCGGAGACAGGGATGTCGGTGCGCTCCCTGACGCGCGCGGCGTCGAGCTCGGCGAGGAGTTCCAGCCCGCGGGCGTATTCGTCGCCGTCGTCCTGCGCGCGCAGAAACCGGATATTGAGTTTGGAAATGTCGCCGAGGCGTTCCCGGAAGCTGTCGAGCGTGTTGTTTTCGCAGCCGAGCCCGACGATCAGCACGCCGCCGGCGTTCGGGTGGTGCGCGAAGGCCGCCAGCAGGTTCGCCGTGCATTCGTGGTCGCCGCCGAGCTGGGAGCAGCCGTAGGGATGCGTGAGCGCGATGCCGCCGACGGCGTCCGCGAGACGCCGCGCGAGGTCGTTCACGCAGCCGACGGTCGGGATCACCCACAGGTCGTTGCGGACACCCGCCTGTCCGTCGGGACGGAGGTATCCGGCGAAGGTGCGCGTCGTTTTGATCTCAATCGGCGTGAAATCGGGCTTGTAGGCGTATTCGAGGAGCCCGGCGAGGTTGGACGCCAGATTGTGCGTATGGACGTGTTCGCCGGGTTCGATCTGCACTTTCGCATGTCCGATCGGCATCCCGTACTTGATCACGTTTTCGCCCGGCGCGATGGGGCGGATGGCGTACTTATGGCCGTCGTCGCGGACCTCCACGTTGTCGAGCGGATGGATGATCATGGCTGCTTCGTGACTCCCTGTTCCACGGCGGCGGTGAAGCCGGGGATGGTGTTCAGGTCCATGCCCCAGAAATCGGACTTGCCGAGGATGGTCTTCACGTCGGGCTTCCCGGCGAAGAACGCCTTCACCTCCGGTGCGTCATTAATCTCGCACGAACGGTAGAAGTCGATGAGATAAGCCATGGACTGCGTGAGGCAGGCCGGGAGCTTTCCGGTGAGCTTGAGGTAGTCGAGGAGCGTCGGGAGGACGCGGACTTTCCACTTGGAGACGGAGTTCAGCGCGATGGAGAGGAGCCTGTGCTGGGCATACGGATTCGCGAAGCGTTCGAGCACGGATTCCGCGTAGGCTTTCTTTTCCGCCTCGGGCAACTTCACGGTCGGCATGACCTCCTCGAAGAGGACGGTCCGCAGGAACTTCCCGAACTTTTCGTCGCGGACCATCTCGTCCACGAACGTGAACCCGGCCATGTGCGCGCCGAGCACGCTGGCGGTGTGCGCGCCGTTCAGGAAGCGCACTTTGCGCATGCGGTACGGGGTCTGGTCGTCGGTGAAGAGGACGTTGAGTCCGGCGGCTTTCGCGGGGAGTTCCTTTTCGACCTCGGCGGGGCCTTCGATCACGAAGAAGAAGAACGGCTCGCCGCAGTCGAGGAGCTTGTCTTCGATGCCGAGCTTTTCGCAGTATTTCGCGGCGTCGGTGCGCGGATAGCCCGCCACGATGCGGTCGACGAGCGTGCTGCAGAAGATGCACTTGTCCTCGACATAGCGGGTGACTTCGGGATCGGTGATATATTTCAGGACGCATTCGCGGAGCTTCTGCCCGTTGTGCTCGATGAGCTCGCAGGGGATGAAGATCAGGCCGCCGAGACCGGCTTTCGCGCGGGCGGTGACGAGCTTCGCGACCTTCGAGGGGAACGTGTCGGCGTCGGGACGGTATTCGATGCCCGCCTCGGTCGTGTTCGAGAAGACGAACCGCAGGTCGGGGTTCAGGGCCGCTTCGACCACCTTGTCCCATTGCGTGGACGGATTGAGGCAGCCCTTCACGCAGTCGATCCGCTCGATCTGCTCGACCACCTGCCCGTCTTTCACGCCGCGCAGGATCACATGGTAAAGACCGCCCTGTTCGTTGATCACGTCGCCCATGCCCTGCGGGAGCGGCTGGACGATCTGTACGGCGGAATCGAACACACCGGCTTTGTTCATGCGGTCGATCATCCAGTCGACGAATGCGCGCAGGAAATTGCCCTCGCCGAACTGGAGGACGCGGACGGGGCGGGTCAGAGGTGTTTCACGGACAAGCTGTTTCATAGGTAGTGCTTTTGTTGAAAAAACGAAAATAGATGTCATGCCTTTTGCGGATGGCAGAACGGATGGAACGCTCCGGGACACTGTCGGGAGGCCGCCGGAGCGGATGATTCGGGTCAGTCGAGCGAGACGAGGTAACGGCAGACTTTCGCGGGGGCGTCGTGCCAGTCCTGAAGCGCCTGCCCTGCCTGGTCGAAACCGTAGACGCGGGAGATCATCTTGCTGATCGGGAAGAGCCCGCGGGCGGCGAAGTCGATCACGCGGCGGAAGTTGCACGGCATGGCGTTGCGGGAGCCGCGGATGTCGAGCTCCTTCTGCACGAAGAGCTTGGTCTCGTATTCGACGGGCGCTTTCGCGTAGCCGATGTAGGTGACGCATCCGGCGAACGCGACTTCGTCAATGGCGGCGCGGAAAGTCTGCGGGAGCCCGACGGCCTCGATCACGACGTTCGGGCCGCGGCCGCCGGTGAGTTCGGCGAGCGCCTGGTGGAGGTCGGTTTTCGAGGAGTCGATGGTGTCGGTCGCGCCGAACTCGCGGGCGAGCGCGAGTTTTTCGGGGTCGACGTCGATGGCGATCATCTTGCGGACGCCCTTGCGGGCAAGCCCGAGCACGGCGCCGAGCCCGACGGCCCCGCAGCCGATCACGGCGGCGACGCTGTCCTCGGTCGCGCCGGAACGGTCGGACGCGTGTCCGCCGACGGTCAGCGGCTCAATAAGGGCGATCTCCTCCTGCTTCATGGCGTCGGCGTCGAAGAGCTTGGTCCACGGCACGACGATGTGTTTCGTAAGCGCGCCGTCGCGCTGCACGCCGAGCGTCTGGTTGAACTGGCAGCAGTTGGGGCGTTCGGCGAGGCAGCTGGGGCAGACGCCGCAGTTGGTGTATGGGGAGACGGTCACTTTCTGACCGACGCGCCAGCAGTCCGGGACGCCGGGGCCCTTCGCCTCGATGACGGCGCTGATCTCGTGGCCGGGGATGCGGGGCAGGGTGATGAGCGGGTTCTTGCCGCGGAATGTGTTGAGGTCGCTGCCGCAGAGGCCGACGAACTTGACGGCGAGCAGGACGCTGCCGGGCGTGAGTTCGGGCTCCGGGATTTCCTGATAGCCGGTTTCGAACGGCGCGGTGATGGAAAATGCACGCATGATGAGTTAACCTCCAAAATATGCTTTCAGGGCGGTGCCGCCCATGATCAGAGCTTGTTCGTTTTCGCTGAGGCGCGAAATGAACTCCCCGACGAGGCCGCGCCAGGCGACGTAGTTCGTGGCGCAGGTGCAGACCGGCCAGTCGGAGCCGAACATGACGCGGGCGGGGCCGAAGGCGTCCAGCACGGTTTCAACGTAGGGCCGGAGCTGGCCGGGCGTCCAGTTGCGGATGTCGGCTTCGGTCACGAGGCCGGAAAGCTTGCAGAAGACGTTCGGGAACGCCGCGAGCTTGCGCAGGTTGTCCGCCCACGGCTGCATTTCCCCGACGGCAATCTTCGGCTTCGCGATATGGTCGAGCACGAAGACCTGTTCAGGAGAGTGGTTCTTTACAAATTCGATTGCGTAGGGAAGATGGCGTTCGAAAATCAGGATGTCGTACACCAGGCCGGCGGCGAGCAGTCGGTCGATGCCGCGGTTGAACGCCTCGCCGAGGATGAACCGGTCGTCCGGCTCGTCCTGCACCACATGCCGGATCGCGCGGAGTTTCTGGTTCGCGACGTATTTTTCGAGCAGGGCGGGGAAATCGGGCGAGGTGATCGGCAGCCAGCCGACGACGCCCGCGATGAACTCGTTTTCCTCCGCGAGCTTCAGGAGCCATTCGGTTTCCTCAATGCACTGGCGCGCCTGCACGGAGACTACGCGGTCGATTCCGGCTCGGTCGAGTTCGGGTTTGAGGTCGGCTGGGAGAAAGTCGCGCCGGAGCGCGGCCATCTCGTCGGAGATCCAGCCGTAGTCCCGCGTGTTGTAGTGCCAGAAATGATGGTGCGCGTCAATTTTCATCGTCGATGACCTTTCTGCGGATAAGCTCGGTCCAGAATCCCGCGGGCGCATGGTGCTGAGCATAGGAGGCGTTCACGGGAATGCGGGCGGGATCGGAGGTGTTCAGCGAGACTGCGACGACGCCGGGCTGGCGGAATCCGTATTCGACGGCAGCGGCGGCCGGATCGACGGAGAAATCCTTGCAGACGGCGAGGTAGTCGGCGCGTTTTTCGAACAGGGCGGCGTCGCGGACGGGGTCGGCCTTGCGGTAGTCGAGCATGGAACCGCCGGTGAGGAAGCCGCCGTTGAATAGGGCGGAGTCAATGATGCCGACCCGGTCGCCTTTGAGCTTGTGCATGAATTCGCGGAGTTCGCGCGGATGGCGCAGGATGGTCGGGGCGCAGGCGAACATGACCCAGTCGAAGGGGATGCTGTCGTAGAGGCCGCGGATCACATGCCAGTCCTTTGCGCCGATGCCGACGCCGCGGACGCGTCCGGCCTTCTTCAGCTCGAACAGCGCGCGGTAGGCGCCGAGGATGTCCTCCGCCGTGCCGCCGCCCGCCAGAAATTCGTCGGGGTCGTGAACGGAAACGAGGTCGATGCCGCAGGCTCCGCCGAGCAGTTCGACCGCTTCGTCGTAGCAGCGCATGATCCCGCGGTAGGAAATGTCCTGTTCGGCATCGTATGCGAGGCCCGCCCATACGCCCGGTTCGAATGTCGGTTCCGGGGTCGTGAGCGGTTTGCGCCGCCAGCCGAGTTTCACGCTGACCGTGATGCCGTCCGAGGGGACCGCGAGGTCGCGGAGGGCGCGTCCGATGGATTCGAGCGCGAGTCCTGCGCCGTATTTCCCGGCGGAGTCGATCGTGGGCTTCGCGGCGGTGCGGTACCAGGCCCTGGCGAGTTCAAGTTTCGTTTCGTATGGCAGGACGCGGTAGAGATTGCCGAGGCAGCTGGTGCCGAAAATGACCGGCGTGGTCTCAAGCCCGTCTCTTGTCAGGTAGGTTGTCATGTGTTTGTCGTTTTCGCTTGTTTGGGGCAGATGAAAAAGGCGTTGATAGAAAATATTATATATGCGGAACGCGAAAAAAACAAACAAGAGTTAAAAATTAACGTGAACTTAACGTGAAACGGATGCTCTACGCTTTGTTTTTGAATTAGCAGGGCCTCCCGTGCGGCAGTGCGCGGTTGCGCTCGCGCACACGGCAAGCCGTGCTGCGGCAGTACCTTGCTTCGCAACGGCACGGGGAGGCGACAAAGCGACCTCCGCAACCGTGAAAGATTGCGGAGGCCAGTATATCGGCAGGTATATTCGCCGGTCCTATATGTCGTATTCCGCCCGAGAGGCAGTCGGGCGGGACTTTTCCCGGCGCTACATCAGCCGATCGTGGCGATGTTTGCCCAGGTGGTGAGCTGTTTGTCGTTGATCTGCCAATAGCCGGTCAGCCCGGTGTCGGTATTGTTCCAGGCGATGTCGTCGGTGCCGTCGGCATTGAAGTCGGCGACGCCCGCGAGCGTCCACTCGTTCGTGACCGCGCTGAGGATCGACCACGAGCTGAGGTAGCCGTCCGTGACGCCCCAGATGCCGACCACGCCCACGTCGTTGATCATGGCGATGTCGTGCGAGCCGTTGCCGTCGAAGTCGCCGGAGCAGAGGAAGTTCCACTCGTCCGGGTTCGCCACGCTGACCATGCGCCAGTCGACCGGATCCTCGACGATCCATGTGCAATAGGCGTTGTAGGTCAGGCCGCCGTCGCCGACGAAGCTGTTTTTCCACAGCATATCGCACTTGCCGTCGCCGTTGAAGTCGCCGGTGGACACCATAGTCCATTCGGGCGAATACCCGTTGATAAGCGTCCACGAGACGCCGCTTTCCCAGTAGCCGAGCAGGCCGACGGTCTCGGACGCGCCGGTCGGGTTCGCGATCAGCACGTCGTCGGTGCCATTGCCGTTGAAGTCGCCGGTGCCGAGGATGTCCCAGCCCGCGTTCTTCAGGTTCAGTACCTGCGGCGTGAACGTGCCGTTGCCGTTCGACATTTCTCCGACCACATAGCCTTCCGTGTTCACGCGCAGGAAGTCGTCGATGTTGTCGCCGTTGAAGTCGCCGGTGCCAACCACGGACCAGCCCGTGTCGAGCGTGAGGCCGAGACCCCATGCTTCGCCGTTCTGGTAGATCGTGACCGTGCTGCCGGACTGCACGGCGAGCGTGTCGAAGAGGTCGCCGTTGAAATCGCCCGTGAAGAACGACTTGTCCCCGGGCGTGGGCGTCGGCGTGGGCGGTGGCGGAGTCGGTGCGCCCTCCGAGATGGTGACGGTCAGATGGTAGTCGTCGCTCAAGTTCAGCGTGTAGGTCGCGCCGTCGATCTCCGCGGTCTCGCCGACCGCGAGCGTGCCGAGCTCGGACCCGGCGGTATTCTTCACCGTGAGCGGATCCGAGTAGGTGATGATCGAATCGTACCCCCAGGCGTATTCCATGAGGTTGTACGTGCCGTACGCCTGGCTTCCGTCGACCGTGAGCGTGCAGAACATCCCCTGGTCCGCATTGAAGATCGTGTCCATATCGACGATGTACTCGCCGGACGGGGCGGCCTCCGAGATGTCGAAGTCGAGCGTGCCGCCGTACATCCGGACTTCGTACAGATCGTGCATCACGCCGGTCACCACGCCGCCCTCATAGACCCTGAGGCTGTTGTTCAGCTCGCAGCCGTCCTCCAGGCGGATGATGCCGCCGGAGCTGACCGTGCACGCGGCCGTGCCGCCGGATTCCACGCTCACGACGCCGCCATTCAGAATGGTCATCCCGGCGTATGCGCCGTCCTTCACCTGGACGGTGCCGTTCGCGACCGAGGCGTAGTACATTGATCCGTCGCTCTCGATCACCGCCTGTCCGCCGGAGACCAGCGCGCCTTCCACCCAGCCGCCGTTGACGTTGAGCTTGCCGCCGTCCGACACGATGATATTGCTCGTCACGGTTTTGCCCTTTGACGTCTGGAAGATGAAAGCGCCGCTTTCGACCACGAGCGTGCCGCCAGCCACGACCACGTCATGCGCCGAGGCGTCCTCATAAAGCGTCGCCTTGCCGCCGTAGCGCACCGTCGCACCAATCAAATCGCCTTTGCTTTCCACCATGAACTCGCCCCTGTAATAGACCGTGGTGTTGCTTGCTTCGCCGCCGGAACAGATGGCCAGGATGCCGCCGGAACTGACGGTCACGTCGATCGCCGACATGCCGCTGGTGATGTCCTTCCGTTCTTCGGTCAATGTGGCGCCCGAGTAGATCGGGTCCGGGATCGCGCCGTTGGTCACGACGACCACGAGGGTGCCGAAGTCGTTCAGCTTCAGGTCGCACGTGATGTTTCCGACGTCCGTGGGGCCGCCGCCGACCGTGAGCGTACCGAGGGTGTTGGCGCCGAACTTCACCGTGACGGTCGTATTGAAATCGGTCGCATCTCTGATGAGTATGTACGTGCCGTTCAGCTGCTTGTTGGCGACCGTGAGCGTGACGTCGTACGTGCCGGACTTGATCGCGGCGTACGACGCGCTGTCGACGAGGGAAGCGCTCTGCACGGACGCCTTCGCGATGTTCAGGTCGAGCGTGCCGCCGGCGAAGACGAGGCCGGAAGCATTCCGCAGAACGCCCGTGACGCTGCCGCCCGAGCTGACGGTAACATCCTGGAACTTTGCGCCGGATACGTTCAGGATGCCGCCCGAGCTGACGGTGACATCCTGGATCTTCGCGCCGAGAAGGCCCTGTTCGCTGGACGATCCGTACAGGACGCCGCCCGAACTCAACGTCAGGCCGGAGACCTTCGCAGAGTATTCGGCCGTGACGTCCGCGTTTATGACCGTCGCGTTCGCGAAGACGGCATTGAGTTTGACCGTGACATGTCCGTGGTCACGGACGATCGCGCCGTCGACCGTGCCGCCGGCGCTGATCACGAGGCTGCCGCTGTTCATGACGGTGAGATAGTCCGACGCGACGCTCTGGGACATCATGCCGCTGTCCAGGACCTGGATTTCGCCGCCGTCGATGAAGACTTTGGAAGCATCCACTTTCTTGTAATAAAGAATGGCCGAGCCGCCGGAGTTCACGGTCACCCGGTTGAGCGAGCATTCGGCCAGGGACAGCTTGCCGCTTTCGTAGACCCGGATGTCATTCCCTACTGCGCCGGATTGAAGACTCATAGTGCCGCCGGAGCTGACCGTGGCGCTGCTCGCCACCCCGCCGAGGCCAACAGAAAGCCAGCCGCCATTGTTGACGGTGGTGCGATTCGCCACGCCGAGGGAAGAAACATCCATGCTTCCGCCGGAGTTGAGGGTGGTACGGTGGGCGGTCCCGCTTTTGACGACCATGCGGCCGTCGGTATCGATCACAGTGTCGTATGCTGCCCCGCCATCCAAAAACTGAACATCGCCGCATTTGCGGATGGCAGTGCTGTTCATGGCTCCGGCATAGAGGAAAACTTTACCATTGACGACTTCCGTATGATTCGCAGTCCCGCCGCTCACAGTCATCAGTCCTTCGAGTCCGACTGTTGCACTGTTCAGTTGCCCGCCGCGGAGATACATAGAGCCGGAAACGACCGCATTGTCCGCCGTACCGCCGGAAACTACCATCAATCCGCCGCGGTTGAGCTGGATGTCGGTTGCCTTGCCGTCGTAGAGCAAGAGGGCTCCATATTGGATCGTAGTGCTGGTAGCAGAGCCGCTGAAAATGTTAAAATATCCGTTGCCTAAGACCTCTGTACTCTCCACCAACCCGCCGGAAAGCCACAGGGCGCCGCCGGAAGAGATCGTGGTGCTGATCGCCCACCCGTCGGTATAGACGTAAAATCCGCCTATTCCCCCTGCGCTGCTGACAGTCGTTCGACTTGCTCTGCCGGCGGATTCGATATACAGGCAGCCGGAATCCTGAACAATAGTATTCTCTACCCAGCCTTTATTGGAGACTACCATGATGTCTTCAGTCAGAACCACATCTCTTAATCCATTGTGGTTTCCATGGGATGGGTCAACGTATATCATGTGCATGTGTTGGGCCTTTCGTTTTTGAGCTTATGTTATGGTTGTTTTGAGCTTGGTATTTTAGAAAAATGGGGCGCTTTTCGGGCGCGTCCGCATTTCAATTCGCGTAATATATCATGCAAATCCCGAAATATCAAACAATAAAACCGAAAAGATTCCCCTTTTATCTTTCAATAACAGATTCGGGGACGCACCGCGGGTTGTGTCCAAAGGGCGGCGCTGACTCGATCGCGAAGGTGGTGATGGAGGGGCGTCAGAATTACTCGATCACGAACGTGGTGATGGAGAAGGGTGCGAGCTGGACGGAGAGCTTTTTGTCGCGGACCGGGACCGCCGGGATGTCCTCGTTCCAGTTCTCGCCGGCGTTCACGGGGCCGCTGGTGCGGATGACCTTCGCGGAGGCGGCTGGGATGCGGTCGAACGCGGCGAGGTCGAACGTCACGGGGCGTTCGTTCGCGGTGCTGTTGACGGCGACGACCACGATTTTGCCGGATTCGCGGTTGTATGCGGCGAGGGTGGACGGCGAGGAGGCGATGATACGGTCGCCTGGGCGGATGTAGCGCGTGAACTGTCCGAACGCGTAATAGCGCTTGCCGAGGAGGAGCTTTTCCTCGATGTGGTCGAAGATGCCGGTTCCCCAGTACGCGCCGCGGAGCGAGGTGTTGTTGCGCTCCATGCGGTTGAAGTCGGAGCGGTGGCGGTCGACGACGAGCCAGATGACCCAGGCGGAGGGCATCATGCCGTTGATGTCGGTGATGATGCGTTCGGCGAACCAGAGCGGGCTGCCCATGTCTCCGGCGGCCTGTCCGCCGAGCGTTCCGGTGCCGTCGACTTCGCTCATCCAGAGGTGTTTCTTCTCGGCCTTCGCGAGGGCCTGCATTTCGGCGCGGCGGCTGCCGCTGTAGGAATGCGTGTTGATGCGGTCGACGGCTTTTTTCGCCTCGGGGGAGAGCGCCCTGTAGGTGTCGATGGCGAGGTCCATGGAGGTCTCGTCGGCGGCCGCGATGAGGATGCCGTCACGGACGCCGCGGTAGCGGAGCGCCTTGTCGAGCTCGGTGATCACGCGGCTCTTCAGGCGGTTGTCCTTGAAATCGCAGCCCTCCTGCTTGTTGCTGTAGGCGCCCCAGAACCCGGATGACGGTTCGTTGAACGGATCGATGCTGTTCAGCTTGATGTGGAGGTCTTCGCGGAGGTGTTTCACGACGTCGGCGAGGAATACGGCGAAGACGGGGACGTATTCGGGTCGCAGGTTGTTGTCCTTGTGCACGCCCGCGCCGCCGCTGGAGCACCCGCTCCAGGTCATGAAATACGGCGGGGAGTTGGAGAAGACCTCGACGAGGGCGTCGGGATTGCGCTTGAGGAGCTTGGTGAGGACGTTCATCTGGTTTTTGTCGCGTTCCCAGTCGTACTGGTAGATCACGATGCCGTCGTCGTCGACCTCGAACGCCCCGTCCGCGCTGCGGACCGGCTGGGCGAATCCGGGCATGTTCGAGTCGGAGCGCGTGATGTGGCGGTGCGAGGGATCGTCGCCGCCGCCGATGTTGTAGCGCACGATGTTGAGCTTCAGCCCCTTCGTCTGGTCGAAAAACGCGTCCACGGCGAGGTCCGTGAGCTTGTCGCTGTAGCCGACGCGGTTCGCCCACCAGCAGAGCGAGGTGCCCCAGCCCTCGAACACGCCGTCGTTGAACGGCGAGCCTTTGGCCGGATCGAGCGCGACGACCGCGGGCGTGCGGCTGTTCGACTGTGCGGAGAGGACCGTGCAGAGCATGGCCGCGGCGAGAACGAGGAAACGGCGGAGAGAGGATTTTTTCATGGGAAGGTTCTTTCTATGAAAATGAGATTTGGTACCGTATTTGCGATACTATAGAACCTAAACCATGAAAATGCAAGCGCGGCACAAGAAAAAGCCGGAAAAAAGGGAACGACAACGGGAAAAAGGGAAGCGCCGGCTCAGCGGATTTCCTGCCCGTCTTCATCGATCGTGCGGGCGCTGATGACCTCGCATTCGATCGTGTCGTCGTCGTACGCGGAGGTCCTGCCGTCCTCCTCCTCCGCATTATCCTTGCGGTCCTGTTCGAACGGCTCCTCGTCGATGTCGGACCGGCGGCGCGCCTTGTGCCGGAGGTAAAGCGCCATCGGGGAACTGCCCGTGACGGCGGTGCAGACGAGCCAGCAGAATCCGGCGATCAGCAGGATCGGCACCACGACGGCCGCAAAAAGGATCGCGAGAATGACCAGAAGCACGATCACTCCGGGCGTCAGGTTCGTGCGGACAAATTGCATGGGCGGGGTTCTCCGGAAATGGGTTTGGCGATCGGTGGAAAAACGCCGCGCCTCGGGAGGACAAGTCCTCCCACTGCAGTTGAGCGCGGCTTTCGCTCGCGCACGCATGGCGTGTGCCGAATCAGGCGCGGCAGTCCTTGAATTGAAGCGGAAATCAGCTTTTCGCGGAGACGATATTGCACGAGACGCCGCCGATTCTGCCGAGTTCGCCGGCGAGCGCGGAGGCGGTCTCCGGGGAGGCGTCAAGCACGACGCTGATGATGCTCACGCCGCGGGAATGGTACGGGATGCCCATGCGTCCGACGATGAACGTGCTGTAGGCGTGGAGGATTTTGTTGATCTGGTCGGACGCGGCGTTGTCCTCGACGATGACGCCGAGCAGGGAAATGCGTTTGGAGTCGTTCATGCTGGAAGTCCTTTTATGCTGGTTGCGGTTGCAGTACGCGCATCGGCGCGGGCGGCGTCCGGCTGCCGGAACGTCCCGGGGGATAATATACACGCGGAACCGGAAAAGACAAGCGGGAAACAACCGATCCGGGAAAGAAAAACGCTCCGGCCGCGGGAAACGGGCTCGGAGCGCATCACGCCTGAAAGAGGCGCGTAACAGAAAATCAGGTACTTACTCGGAGAAAATCTTGCAGGTGTCGGCCGGGACTTCGCCGAACGTGTTCTTTTCCTTCTGTCCTTCCTGAAGGGCGAGGAAAATGCTCAGGATGACGTTGAGAAGGGGGACGATCATGACGAGGGCGATCCAGCCGGACATGCCCAGGTCATGAAGTCTGCGGGCGGCGGCGCATCCGGTCGGGATGAGGAAAATGAGGTAAATGATGCCGGTCCAGCAAAGGAGATACTCGACAAGGAGCGCGGGGATGATGAACACGGTGAAGTCGAGCCGGGACATTCTGCCGTCGTGGGAGATGAACTGCTTCGTGAGGACATTGATGAAGTGCTGGATGCCCTGTTTGAAGTCGATTTTTTGTGCCATAATGAGAACACCTTATGTTTTTTGGGGTTATGTGGTGGGGGTCGAAGACGATTTCGGAATCCGCGCGCCCCTGTCCCGTTCAACAGACCGGGCCACGGCGCATGGATTTCAAATAATATAACATTTCTCCGGTAAAAAACAAGGCGGGAAATGAGAATTCGAACCGTTTTTTTCGACAGATTACGGCTATCCTTTAGAAAGTTACATTTCCAGCATGGTTCCGGCCAGGAAAAAGGAGGCGGCGCTCCCCGGAACTGGAGGACGCCGTCTCCGGAAGATCATGCTTTCCCGGCTGATCAGTTGAGGAAGAACTTGAACACGATGAGCAGGATGATCTGGATGATCACGATGACGATCAGGAGCTTGAAGACGGCGTTCAGGAACGGATGCTTCGAGGCGTCGTCGAGGTCGGGATCGTCGCCCGCGGAGGCGGTGTTCATGGCGTAGAGCGAGAACTTGCCGGGGATGCGCGGGACATAGGTGAAGATGCGGCCGAGCGCGAGTGTGAGGCGCATTTCGCGGTTCAGGGCGCAGCCGTTGGCTTCGAGGAAGCGCGTGAGGCTGCGGCGGAAAAGCTTGAGGAGGGAGAGAATCACGAACGGGGCGCAGATGATGATGAAGATGCCGAGGAGGACGGCGAGGATGCGCCAGACGGAGACGCCCTGGAGGCTCTTGGCCATGAAGGCGAAGCTGCTGCCCAGTGCGGCAATACCGACGCCGCCGCCCATGATGAGCATCGGCATGGAGATGCCTTCCTTCTTGGGCTGGTCGCCGCCCGCGAGTTTGGCGTCGACATTTTTCGTGACGTCGGCTTCGAGCGCGTTGGTCTTGGCGGCGAAATGCTTTTCGGCCTGAGCCGAGATGATGTCGCCGATGCGATAGAACGGCATGAGGATGGCTTCCTTGAGGGAGACCGGCTGCTGGATGAGGTCGGTGATGACGGCGTCCCAGATGAGCCCGTCCGGGGTGTAGAAGACGCCGGACTTGCCGACGAAGAGGCGGCGCATGGTTCCGGCTGTGACCGCGACGGCGAGCGTCATGGACTTCACGGCGGGCGCGGTGCCGGTGGTGGCGTTGATGTACATCACGCAGACGTTGCTGGTGGCGGCGATCTTCTTGTGCGCGGCGACGTCGTGGACGATCATGCACATGTGGAAGTTGAAGCCGTTCATGACGAGCTTGCCGGCGAGGATGAAGGAGCGTTTCGCGGGGGAGAAGAGCGCCTCCATGTTGATGAAGTTGTTCAGGAACTCTCGGAGGTTGGTCTGGCAGATGATGACCTTGCGGACGAGGTCGCAGCAGGTGACGTTGTTCGATACCACGGTGTCCTCGGTGATCATGGTGCGGATGTTTTCGAACGCCTTGGACGCGGCGACCGCGCGGAGACGTTCGAGGTCGAGGCCGTCGAGCTTGTCGGTGTTCTTGCGGCCGGTCCAGTCGCCAAAGGGGGCGATGGCGGCTTTGAACGCGGTCCACTCGGATTCGCTGATGGAGGCGGCATCGCCGGGGATGCTCTTGCGGAACGTCTCGAAGAACGCGGCAAGCACGTCCGCGCGGTTCGGGTTCACACGTTCGTTCAGGTGCAGGATGCATGCCGGATCGGCGGGGGCGAGAGGCGCTTTCTTGAAGAAGTCCTCGACCGAGGAGGAATCGTAGGGGTCGAAGGTGTTCGTGGGGACGCGGGAGGAGGTGTCGTGGGCGCCGGCGAAGACGAGGGCGTGGCAGCTCTCGAAATAGTCGTCGACGTCGGCGGCGACGGATTTGTACGCGCCCCAGAGGGCGGCGGTGGCGTCGGCGTAGGGGAAAAGTTCCTTCTTGCGTTCGATGCCCTCGTCGGTCCAGGCGAGGAAGCCCTTCAGCATGCCTTCGAAGGCGTCGATCTCGGCTGCGCCGACGCCGTCCGCGCCGGAGATGTCCTTCTGCGAGCCGACGGCGGCCATGGCGAACTTGATGCACTCGGCTGTGATGGCGTCCTTCACGGGTTCGGGCGGGATGATGCCGTCGCCGTTCTGGAGGGCGTTGGAGACGAGCGTCTTGAACTCGTTGATCTGCTCGAGCGTGATCTCCGAATCGGATTTCGCGCCGATGCGCTTCAGCGCGAGCACGGCGGTCTCCTTCGCGCGGAGCCCGTCGGCGTCCTCGGCGTTCAGTGCGGCGAGGCGGAGCGCGGGCGTGGCGGTGATGAAGTCGGAGAGGTCGGCGACGGTGGAGATGACCCATTTGAGGAGGTTGCGGACGTCCTTCACATGGATGCGGCCGGAGGCGTCCTGCGGGATCAGGGCGAGGAATTCGGCCGGGCAGAGCAGATTCTTGGCGGGGATGCTGGTGAGCGTCCAGTGCGCCGGATCGAGCTCGTAGGCGTTGCGGAAGTCGTTCGCGGATTCGATGACGAGCTGGGAGGAACCGCCGATGCGGCGGAACTTCATGCTGGTTTCATTGACTTGTTCAGGATTGTTCATGGTGGGTTGTCTCCTGGTTGTCGTTTGGTTTGGGTATCGTTTGAAATTGAAGCAATGTCAGGATCAGAAGGATCACCACGCCCTGTGCCAGCAGCACGAAGCACGTGCGGGCGTCGCCCCAGAGCAGGGGGATCGCGCCCAGCCCGGCCACGATGGACAGCAGGTGGATGATCCGGACGGCCTGCGGACGGGTGAGGCCCATCCGCACGAACCGGTGCGAAATGTGGTTGTGGTCGCCGACGTAGAACGGCTTGTGGTTGTGCATGCGGATGAGCACGACCGCGAAGGCGTCGAAGATAGGCACGGCGAGGATGAAAAGCGGGATCAGGACGGAGTATTTCGCCGCGGCGACGTCGGGGTTGTAGTAGGTCACGCGGGCGCTGACGACCGCGAGCAGGAACCCGACCAGATGGCTGCCCGCGTCGCCCATGAAAATCGACGCCGGAGCCCTGTTGAAGAGCCAGAAGCCGCAGCACGCGCCCGCCGAGCACGCCGCGAGCGCCGCCACGAAGAACTGGCCGCCGCTCCACGCCGCGACGGCAAAGAAGGTGAACGCGATGGAAGCCGTGCCGACCGACAGCCCGTCCATATTGTCGAAGAAGTTCATGGCGTTCATGATGAAGACGATCCAGAAGACGGAGATCGGGACCGTGAGGAAGGGCGAGGGGATGAACAGCGTGATGTGCAGCCCGCCGAAGAAGACCATGGCGAACGCGATGAGGAACTGCCCGGCGAACTTGAACGAGGCGCGCATGGCGTGCTTGTCGTCGATCACGCCCAGCACGACCGCGGCGACCGCGCAGACGCAGATCATGGCGAGCTCGCCGGAGATGTTGCGGAAACCGCCGACGATCTCCTCGGGGAACCGTCCCGGTGCAATGAGAAGTGCGAGCGCGCCCGCCAGGACCGGGACCAGCCACGCGACCAGGATCGCCACGCCGCCGAGCAGCGGAGTCGCCTTGCCGTGCAGCTTGTGTCCCTCGGATTTCGGCACGTCCATGATCCCGGTGCGGCGCGCGAGGACCCGGCAGAGCGGCACTGCCGCCAGCGAGATCAGAAACGACGCCGCGAAGGCCGCCGCATACAGCCAGAGATAACGGTTCACGATGAAAGCCTCATATTTCGAAAGAAGAAAGGAGCGGTTCGCGCTCCCGTGCGATACAATTTGATAATATATCGTGAAGGGAATGGAAAGTCAAGCAAAAAGGCGGAAATTTGTTCTGCAGAGGGGAGGGGCCGGCATCCGGCGCTCAGTCGGATCCGTCATCAATGATGGTGCCCTGTTCCTCGGGTTCACGCTGAGTTTCCTGTTCCATTTCATCATCCCTCCGTTCCATCTCATCATCCCTCCGTTCCAACTCTTCCACCGCTCGGATGCTGCGTTCCTCTTCTTCCTCTTCGCGGATGCTGCGTTCCCTCAGCGCCCTGATGACGCGTTCGCGGTAGCGGTCGTAGTGGTTCGTGTGGTGGTCGTTGACGAATGAGATCGCGGAGATATCGAGGTCCCTGTCGGGGTAGAGCAGGGCGTCCGTGACCGGGATTCCGAAGAGGAGCCAGAGACCGAGTCCGACGGCGAGGAAGGGGCCGAAGGCGAACCCGCGGCGGCGGAATTTCGGGTGTCTGAGCGTGTAGATCGGCATGAAGACGACAGCGATCAGGGAACCGGCGAGCATGATCCAGAGCACGGGGAGCGCGCCGAGCGCGGCTGCCAGCCCGGCGATCAGTTTCACGTCGCCCAGCCCGAACGCCTCGCGTTTCAGCGCCTTTTCGCCGAGCCACGCGAAGAGCGTGAGGAGCGTGCCGAAGAGCCCGGCGGTCACGATGGAGATCAGGAATCCGTGCCAGTCCAGCAGATGCGGCTCCAGCCCGACGCCGTGGATCAGATGGTACAGCGGCGCGAGGAGCAGCAGCGAGTAGGTCAGCTCGTTCGGGATCAGGCGAACCTTCATGTCGATCAGCGCCGCCGGGTACGCCACGGAGATCGTCAGGAAATAGAGGAACATCGCCGGCAGCGGCAACTTGAAGTGCAGGACGTACACGAACGAGGCCATGTACATGAGCCCGACGGCCATTTCCCCGATCAGGTAGCGCGGCGAGATCGGCGCGCCGCACCAGCGGCATTTGCCGCGCAGGAAGAGGTAACTGAAGATCGGGATGTTCTCCCACACGGAGATCTTGTGGTCGCAGACCGTGCAGTGCGAGGGCGGCGAAACCAGGCTCATGCCGAGCGGCAGCCGGTAGACGCAGACGTTCAGGAACGACCCGATGCAGCATCCGAACCAGAACGCGACGAACGCGAAGAAGACCGGATATTCGTGGATGGCCTCGGCGAAGACGTACGGATCGAAGATCGCGATCCCGGGTGCGTCCGAGAAGAGGTCCTGAAAAAAGGTGAGGATGCTGTTCGGTCTGGCTTCCATATCCGTGTTTCCGTTCGGTTCAGATTCCGGTCATTTCAGGTCGTCGAGCCAGAGCGCCGGGGAGGCGTCGGACGGTACGCGCCAGCCCGCGCGCGGCGAGAGGGAGAGCGGGGATACCGCGGGTCCGTCGGGCGAGCAGGAACGTTTGAACTGCTGGGTGAAGAACCTGCGGAGGAAGAGTTCGAGCGTGCGGCGGATCTCGTCGGCCCCGTATTTTCCGGCGAAGACCTTCTTCGCCTTGCGGAGGATCACGCGCGGGGATTCGTTGAGGCGGACGAGGTGGAAGAGATAGAAATCGTGCAGCTCGTACGCGCCGAGGATTTGTTCGGTCTTGTGGCCGGATTCGCCGGATTTCGAGGCGGGGACGAGTTCGGGCGAAACGGGCGTGTCGAGGATGTCCCGCAGGACCGGCGCGATCTTGCCGCCGCGAGCGTCCGCGTAGAACGCGACGAGGTGGCGGACGAGGGTCTTCGGGACGCCGGAATTGACAGCGTACATGCTCATGTGGTCGCCGTTGTAGGTGCACCAGCCGAGCGCGATCTCGGAGAGGTCGCCGGTGCCGACGACCAGCGCGTTCGAGCCGTTCGAGATGTCCATCAGGATTTGGGTGCGTTCGCGCGCCTGGGCGTTCTCGAACACCACGTCGGTGACCTTCGGGTCGTGCCCGATGTCGGCGAAATGCCGGAGGCAGGCGGGCCGGATGTCGACGGTGCGGCAGTCGCAGCCGAGGAGTTCGGCGAGGCGCGCGGCGTTGTTCTTCGTGCGTTTCGTGGTGCCGAATCCTGGCATGGAAACCGCGATGACCGCGTCGGCGGGGAGATTGATTGCTGCGACCGCTTCGTGCGCCACGAGGAGCGCCAGCGTGGAGTCGAGGCCGCCGGAGACGCCGATCACGAGCTTGGACGCGTGCGCGGTCGTCATGCGGTGCGCCAGCGCGGATTCGAGCGCGGCGGCGATCCAGATCGTGCCCGCCTGATCTTTCGGCAGGAACGGCAGCGGGTCGCGCCCGAGCTCGGCGAGGCGTTTCGGGTTTTCCTCGAAGCTCAGGAGATACTGCTTTTTCGCGGGCTCGAACTCGGCGTCGAACTCCAGCGACGGGCACGGATCGGAGAGGTCGGCCAGCACGGATTCGCTATTTTTGACCATGACATTGCAACAGACGGGCATGCCGTAGAAGCCGTCGGTCACGGATTCGCCGGACTTCGGCGCGGCGAGGATGAAATCCGCCTGGTGCTCCTTTGCCGCCGCGAGCGCGAACGAACGGAAATCGGACGGCGTCATGAGCGCGGACGGGACCGCGGACGGACAGAGGATGAGGCGTTCGGGGTTGCGTTTGCGGCGCGTGGAGACGAGCTCGATCGGGGCGAAGACGGTGGCCGGGGCGTCGAGCGGTTTTTTGTTGCGCGCGATGATCTTTCCGGCACGGATGCAGAGTGTGACGGCGTACAGGACGCCGGACTTGGAGCGCTCCGGGATGCCGACGACGAACGTGACGGGGAGCGGGGCGGTCTCCTTCAGCAGGAACTTGACGGCCTTCTGCGCGGTGTCGAGAAGGATGTTCTGTCGGAAGAGGTCGCCGCAGGACGCGCCGGTGACGCAGAGTTCGGGGAAGACGACCGCCCCGACGCCGAACGACGCGTACATTTCGAGCGCGGCGAGGATCTCGTGGGCGTTCCACATGGGGTCGGCGAGGCGGAATCCCGCGCCGGAGACGTCCGCGGCGGCTTGGATGCGTTTGGTTTTCGGGGAAACGGCGGTTTTCGCCGGAGCAGACTTCTTAACTTTTCTAGCTGGCATGATTCGTATTTCCTGGTTTATTTCCGTCCGAATCGGCGTTCGATTTCGGAGATGGAAATGTTGAGCATGGTTGGGCGTCCGTGCGGGCAGGAGTAGGGCAGGGCGCAGTGGGACATCTGTTCGATGAGCGCGGCGGCTTCCTGGAGGGAGAGGCGGTCGTGGGCCTTGACGGCGGCCTTGCAGGCGGCGCGGGCGAGGGTGTCGGTGGCGAGGCGCTGGCCGGCGCCGATCTCGCCGATGCGTGCGAGCATGTCGTGGAAGAACCCGCCGACGTTTTCCTGCTTGATCGCGGCGGGGATGGAGTTCAGCTTGACCGTGTTGCGTCCGAAGGGCTCGATCTCGAACCCGATGTTCTCGAATTCGTGGAGGTTGCGGGCGACGTACGCCATGTCCGCGGGCGACAGCTCGATGGTGATCGGCATCAGGAGTTTCTGCGAGAGCGTGCCGTCGATGCCGTTCAGAATGCGTTCGAAGAGGACGCGTTCGTGCGCGGCATGCTGGTCGATCAGCACGAGTCCGCCGGGGATGGCCGCCACGATGTAGGAGTTTTCCAGCACGCCGAGCAGACGCAGACCCGTGCCGCCGAAATCGGTCGCGGGGGCGTCCTCCGCCACGAGGCGGAAATCTGGCCGGGGTTCGTTTTCGGACGGATTCCGCTGTTCCTCCGGCGGGATCGGCAGGACGCCGTCCTCCGTTTGCGGAGCGGAACCTCCGTTCTGCGCCGCCACGTTCCCGAAGGGCGCATGGAGCATGGGGCCGAGCACACGGTATCCGACGCGGGCGGATTCGAGCAGGGAATCGACGGACGTGACGATGCCGGAAGCGGGAACCGGGGCGGGCTCGTCGGCGGGAAAAGATGTCGTGCCGTTCTCCTTTATTTCATGTGGCGGCGCGTCCTGCGCCTCATCCGTCCGTATGTCCGGCGAAAAATCGGGGAAGAGGCGCGAGGCGGTCCGGGCCGGGTCGTTCACGCCCTCCGCCGTGACGGGGATTACGGCGTCGTTTGTGCGGAGCGTGGCGGACACGGCGGTGCGGACCGCGGCGATCACGTCGAATTCGTTGCGGAACCGGACTTCGCGTTTGGTCGGATGGACGTTCACGTCGACGGACCCGGGCGGCATGGTGAGATAGATCAGCGCGGGCTGGAATCGGCCGCGTTCGAGCATGGGGCCGCAGGCTTCCTTGATGGCGCGGTAGAC
>JAGCTY010000029.1 GCA_017963105.1 Lentisphaeria bacterium | reverse complement strand
GGTCAAGGGCGCCGGCGACTTCAGCGCGGAAGACCGCGCGGGCCGCAACCTGCACTTCGGTATCCGCTAGCTCGAAATGGGCCTGGCGGGCAACGGCATGGCGCTGTTCGGCACGGCCATCCCGTACACCTCCACGGTTGCGGTGTTCTCCGACTACATGAAGCCGGCCATCCGCCTCGCCGCCATCCAGAAGCTCCATGAGCTCTACATCTTCACGCACGATTCCTTCTACGTCGGCGAAGACGGCCCCACGCACGAGCCCATCGAACAACTCGCCATGCTCCGCAGCATTCCCGATATGACCGTGTTCCGTCCGGCCGAAGCCCACGAAGTCGCGCACTGCTGGGCCGCCGCCCTGAAGAAGCAGGGCCCCGTCGCCATGATGATGACCCGCCAGGACCTCCGTCCCTTCGACGCCGACCTGGCCGCGAAGATCGACGTGACCCGCGGCGCCTACGTGCTCTCCGAGGATGCCGGTTTCGAAGCCGTCATCCTCGCCTCCGGCAGCGAAGTCAACCTGGCGCTCGACGCCGCCGCGATCCTCCGCTCCGAAGGCCGCAAGGTCCGCATCGTGTCCGTCCCGTCCCTCGAGACCTTCCTCCGTCAGGACGCCGCCTTCCGCGAAAGCATCCTGCCGAACGCCTGCCGCAAGCGCATCTCCATCGAAGCCGGCACGACCCCGATGTGGTATGCGCTGGTCGGCCTCGACGGTCTCGCGATCGGCCTGGATCACTTCGGAGCGTCCGCCCCGTACAAGAAACTGGCGCAGGAATTCGGCTTCACGCCGGAAGCCGTCGCCGACAAGGTCCGCGCCTACCTCCAGGCGTAAGGCACACGCGGTGCCGTACCGCGGTTTCTTCTGTGCGCGGACGTGAGTCGCGCACAGGATCAACACCGCCTGCGGTGCCGTTCCCCGCGGTTCCCTGTGCGTGAGCGAAAGCCGCGTACAGGATCAACACCGCCTGCGGTGGGCCGCGGGACATCATTCGGATGATCCGGTCCGGGCGAAAACGCCCGGCCGGAGTTTCCGTCTCCGGGGAGTCGGCGAATGCGTTTCCCGTGTTCGCTTCTTCCGTGAAAAAACGCTTTCGCCGGCAGGATCCGGCGTAAAAAAAAGTCAGGAGTCAGACGATGGCGTCTTCCAGGCCGGCCCCCAGGCCAAAAAAGAAAAACAATGTCCCGAGGATCGTTCTCTTTGCGGCGATCCCCGTGGTCCTTGCCGCCCTTGTTCTGACCGGGTTCTTCACGTTCCGGCGTACCCTGGCGCGTTTCTCCATGGATTTCTATTATCCGTTCTACCAGGCGGTGAAAAACGTCGAGCTGGGCGCGGCGCGTCAGACGCTGGCGATGCAGCCCCGGCAGAAACTCGCCTCGGCGGTCGAACAGCTCCAGCGCCAGAACGCCCTGCTGGCGGCGCAGGTGCAGCTGCTCCGTGAAATGGAGGCCGACAACGAACGCCTCCGCCAGGAGCTCCGGATGCCGCGCTGGTCCAGCTATCACGAGGTCTACGCCGAGGTCATCCTGCGCGATCCGGCCACCTGGAGCGAACAGTTCGTGATCTCCAAGGGGCAGAACGACGGCGTCGAGACCGGCGACCTGGTCCTGACGTTCGACTTCGCGCCGCGCGGCGGCTCCCCCCAATGCGTGCTGGCCGGACGTGTGATCGAAACATCCGCCCGTACGGCGGTCGTGGCGACTGTCGTCAATCCGGCCTGCCGCCTGAGCGTGTCGCTGGCGGAATCCGACGCGAACGGCACGCTGACGGGCAACGGCGCGTCCTCCATGACCGCGCTGGTGTCGCGTCTGCCGCTGAAAAGCAAGTACGGAATCGGCGAAATGGTCCTGACCAGCGGATTCTCCGAGCGCACGCCGCGCGGCATCTGCGTCGGATACCTGACCGACGCTCCGGTCGGCGTCAACCGCGCGGCCGTGGTGCACGACGGCGGTTTGTACGCCGAGGCGTGGATGAAGCCGGCGGTCTCGCCGGACTCGATCCGGTTCGTGGTGGTGCTGACGGGGAAATGAAACCGGGGAGGGGACGATGTACGCTTTTTTCTTCTTCACGTTCTGGTCCATCCTCCTGCTGGTCGCGGAAACGCTCCTGCGGTCGGCTGGGCTGACGTTCCCGCTGCTCGGCCTCTTTTTCCCGGCGGCGGCGTTCGTGATCTCGCCCCGGATGGCGTTCGGGTTCGCACTGGTTTTCGGCGTCTCGATGGACTTCGTGCTCGGCGACGTCCTGCCGTGGGACGGTCTGCTTCTGCCCCTGCTGACGCTTCCCTCGTTCTTCCTGAAAAGGACTCCCCCCGCGGCCGATGCGCTTGAATTCCTGGCGGGTGCGATGATTCCGCCCGTGCTGGCCATCCCCCATGTCCTGACCGTCCTGACGACCCCGGAGGCGTTCGCCTCGCTGATCATGTCCAGCCTGGTCTGCGCGGTCCTCTTCCCGGTCATGGCCGCCCTGATCTCGCATTCGGCCGCGCGGCTGGAGATCGGGATCGCGGGCGGCAGGAACGGAGGCGTGTGATGCAGGACGACGGCAATCCCCGTTTTCTGATCGACGCCTTCGTGATCCGCGTCGGGATCCTGGCGCTGTTCGCGTTTCTGCTGTTTTCCGTGCTGGTGATCCGCCTCTGGCAGATGCAGGTGGTACGTTCGTCCGATTACGAATACAAGGACCGCAAGCAGAGCGCGCGCCGCATCCGGATCCCCGCCATGCGCGGCGAGATTCTGGCGCGCGACGGCACACTGATCGTGCGGAACCGTCCGTCCTTCAACGTGCTGTTCCACCCCGGTGAAATGACCACGGAGCGTTCGCGCGACCGGGCGGCGTTCATCATGGATCAGGCGGACCAGGTCGCGGCCGTGCTCGGGCGCTACAATCCGCTGACGATCGAGAATGTCCGCCGCCACCTGAACTACCAGCCCGGTCTCCCGCTGACCGCGTTCAAGGACCTGAGCGACGAGGAACGCGGCCGTCTGGATGAGCTTTTCCCGCCGGTCCGCGGGCTGGAGGTGACCGCGGAACCGATGCGCGAGTATCCGTTCGGCAGCCTCGCCGCACAGCTGATCGGCTACGTGGGCAACGAAGACCCGGGCGACGCGGACGACCGCCGCGAATATTTTTACTATCTGCCGAGCCTGGAGGGGCGTTCCGGGCTGGAGTACCAGTTCAACGAAAAGCTTTCCGGCAAAGCCGGCAGCCAGTTCGTGATGGTGAACAGCAACGGATTCGTGTATGAACAGCTGGAGGAGCCGACGCCGCCCGAAAACGGCTACGACCTGCATCTGACTCTGGACATCGACGGCCAGCTTGCCGCCGAAAAGGCGCTCGCCGGCCATCTCGGTGCGATCGTGGTCATGAGCGCGAATTCCGGCGCGGTCCGCGTCATGGCGTCCTCCCCGACCTTTTCTCCCGCCGATTTCGTCCCGTCCATTTCCCGCGTGCGTTTCCGGGAGCTGAGCGAAGACCCCGGCAAGCCGTTCCTGAACCGCGCCGTGCAGGGCTCCTACATGCCGGGCTCGATCATCAAGCCGCTGACCGCACTTGCCGGACTTGAAAACGGCATCCCCGACACGAAGGAATACACCTGTACCGGCGTCACGCCCCACGGCTACAACGGCAGCATCCGGTGCACCGGCGTCCACGGCGATCTCGACATGCGCCACGCGATCATGAGGTCCTGCAACGTGTATTTCGTGGAACTCGGCGTCGACGTCGGGATCGACGCGCTCAGCCGCATGTTCGCGTCCGCCGGCATCGGCAGCAAGACCGGGATCGAAATCTCCGAACGGACCGGGTATCTGCCGCAGGACGGCCGGAACTGGAACGAAAACGAGACCGCCTACGTCAGCATCGGGCAGGGAAAAGTCGAGGTCACGCCGCTCCAGGCCGCCGTGTTCTACGGCGCCATCGCCAACGGCGGGACCATGTACCGCCCGTACCTGATCGACCATATCTACGACCATGACCGAATCTCCGGCGGACGACTGAGCGTGTTCGACGCCGCACCCGTCAGGACGGGCAGGCTTGCCGCCTCGGCGGAGTCCCTGGACGTGATCCGCGACGGCATGTACATGGTCGTGCACGAATCCGCCGGTTCCGGCCGGCGCGGCAACATCAGGTCCGCCGAAATCTACGCGAAAACCGGAACAGCGGACGTCGGACGCGGCGCGAACGCCACGAAAAATACCTGGTTCAGCGGTTTCGTGAAACATCCGCGCACGGGCGAGCTTCTGAGCTTCGCCGCCGTGGTCGAGCACGGCGATTCCGGCGGCGGCACCACCGCGCCCATCGTGGCCGAGATGTTCACGGAATGGTTTTCCCGCGAATAAGTTCATTTCCTCGGATTGTTTCGGTTTTTCCGAAAAAAACTCAAAAAAAGTCCTGTTTGCCTGTTGATTTTTGCATGGATGCGGGCTATAGTATCGTTGAATTCGGGCTCCGGATACGGCATCCCGGTTGGAATGCGGTCGCAAGATGTTTGAAATCAGAATGGTTCGTCGGATCGGCGCGGAAGCCCCGGACCGGAACCATCCGGTTCGAACGGCGTTGCGTTCCTCCGGCGTTACGGGCCTATAACTTCAACTATGAATTGGAGCAGAAAACGGATATGAAAGAGATTTACAGCGACGGCCTTTTCGACATCTATGTTGCACGCGGTCTGGCTTACCTTGATTTTTACCATCTTATCCCCGATGCGGCCGGGCATCACGAGCAGGTGCCCTTCCTCCGTCTCACGCTTCCCCTGACGTTGAAAGGTTTCTTCGGATTGGTCCAGACTGGTGACAATGTCCTGAGGCATCTGATCGAGGCCGGCGTTGTCACCGTCACTCCGTCCGAGCCCGAACCGGCGGAGAAGGCCGCGGAGCCTGTCGCCGGAAAGAAGCCCGGGAAGAAAGACGCCAAACCCGCCCCCGCGAAGAAAGCGGAGGCCAAGCCCGCTGCGAAACCCGCTCCGGCCCCTGCGAAGAAAGCGGAGGCGAAACCCGCTGCGAAACCCGCTCCGGCTCCTGCGAAGAAAGCGGAGGCGAAACCCGCTGCGAAGCCCGCTCCGGCCCCTGCGAAGAAAGCGGAGGCGAAACCCGCTGCGAAGCCCGCTCCGGCCCCTGCGAAGAAAGCGGAGGCGAAACCCGCTGCGAAGCCTGCTCCGGCCCCTGCGAAGAAAGCGGAGGCGAAACCCGCTGCGAAGCCCGCTCCGGCCCCTGCGAAGAAAGCGGAGGCGAAACCCGCGGCCAAGGGAAAGAAAACCGCCAAATAATTTGGGAACGGAGCTCTTTTCCGTTCCATACGCTGAACGTGCGCCGTCGCCGTTTTTCCGGAATTGTCCGGAGATAAACCATGGTGACGCGCACGTTTCTTTTTCTCTCCGACGACCGAATGCATGATGCCGGAGAGCCGCCCGCCGCCCCGCGCACGTCTTTTTCCGCACCGCCGTCCGCATGGAAGGCGGGAAGCCCCTGTCGACGCTGTTTGCGCGCATGTGTTTTCGCGCGCGGGCGTGCTTTTTTGCAAAAAGAATCTTGACAATGCGGGGATTCCGTAGTATATTAAAAGAATATAATTCTCCCAAATCAAACACAGCAAAAAAGCTGCACTTAACCTAACCAGCAAAGGAAAACTCAAATGCCGGGCAAAATCAACACTCAGGACGGCAACTACGCGGCCGCGTACGTTGCTTATGCGTTGAGCGAAACCGCCGCGATCTACCCGATCACTCCTTCCTCCACCATGGGCGAATGGGTTGACCAGTGGGCCGCCGAAGACAAGAGAAACATCTGGGGCAAGCAGGTCTCGGTCGTCGAGATGCAGTCCGAAGCGGGCGCCGCCGGCGCCGTCCACGGCTGTCTTGCCGCCGGGTCCCTCACGACCACCTACACGGCTTCCCAGGGCCTCCTCCTGATGATCCCGAACATGTACAAGATCGCCGGCGAACTCCTCCCGACCGTCTTCCATGTCACGGCCCGTTCGCTCGCCTGCCAGTCCCTCGCGATTTTCGGCGACCACTCCGACGTGATGGCCTGCCGCAACACCGG